>NZ_JBBMES010000006.1:0-163768 GCF_040096395.1 Lachnospira hominis (ex Hitch et al. 2025)
TCTGTTTAAGATGCTGTTCGTTGAATAATTCTTAAAGAATTTTCAGGGTTGTTTTACTGTTCAGTTATCAGTGTTCATTACTGTCGTTTTCGCCGACAGCTTTAATAGAATACCATTCATTTTAATGTTTGTCAACAAGTTTTTTTATTTTTTACAAAATTTGTTCAACCGGCTATCGACCAGATAAGCTCATTGTTAAACTTGCCATTGTAATATATGTAATAACATGATTGTTATAACCTGTTGCATTAAAGATATCCAAGTCCCAAAATGCATCATCCTGCACTTTAGAGAAGATAAGAACCACTTACGTATAAGTGGTTCTTAGCGGAGAGGATGGGATTCGAACCCATGCGCCCGTGAAGACAAACGGTTTTCAAGACCGCCCCGTTATGACCACTTCGGTACCTCTCCATAATACTTATTTAATTGTGCCGCTCGCTGACGACTTGTTTATATTATCACTCTGTTTTAACTTTGTCAACACTTTTATTTGATTTTTTTTAACTTTTTTATTCCTTATTATTTCACGCCCACAATTCCGCATAAATTCTGCATTATAAGTATCTTATTATCTCCGGCATCCATCCTTTTTTATATCTCACTTAGTTCTAATTTATTTTTTAATAAAACTTTCGGCTATTATTATGTCATCCGGTGTGGTTATTTTTATATTTTTATATGATGATTGCGTTAATTTCACTCTAACTGATGTATATTTTTCAACAACCATTGCATCATCAGTTATATTACCTCTGGCTGAATCTTTAATCATTTTTTCATATGCATCCATTATAAGTTCATATTCAAAACTTTGTGGTGTCTGTATCTGCCACAATGTATTTCTGTCGGGTGTATTAACGGCATATCCATTCTCATCAGATATTTTTATTGTATCTTTGACAGGTACTGCTGCCACGCATGCCTTGTATTTTTCGGCTTCGCATATGCACTTTTCTATCAAATCAGTTGTAATACACGCTCTTGCTCCATCATGAATGAGAACATAATCCGGTACCTTGCCCTGCTTTTTCAGTGCCTCCAGCCCATTATATACAGAATTATAGCGTTCCTTTCCACCTTCTGTAACTATTATTACTTTTTCAAATTTGTACGGTTTTATTATTCTTTCTATACAATATGTTTTTTCATCCATACCATCAATACATGCATTTCCTGTAACCAGAACTATTTTGTCAACACTGCTTTCAGAAAATGCTTCCAGTGCATAATATATTACCGGTCGTCCATTTATTTTCATATATTGTTTTGGAATCTCTGACTGCATTCGGCTGCCTTTGCCTCCGGCAAGTATTATTGCCGCTGTTAATGCTTTTTCTTTGCTGCCCATATATTTTTCTCCATGTCTAAATTTTGCCGGACACAATATAATATGCCCGGCATTTTTTATATTTTTTATTAATTTATATTCTTTCACCAAGTTTGAGATTTGGAACCGCATTAAGATCAAAGCCATGCCTTACACCTTTTATGTAATCATAATACCCGGCAGCTCCTATCATTGCCGCATTATCTGTACATAACTTAGGAGATGGTGAATAATATTTTATTCCATTTTTCTCACAAGCACTTGAAAGTGCCTCTCTTAATGCTGAATTAGATGCAACGCCGCCGGCAATTGCCAGCTTGTCGATATTTCTTTCTTTTACAAGCATCATTGCCCTTGATACAAGTGCGTCCACTACAGCATTCTGAAACGATGCTACAAGGTCAGCTTTATTTATCTCTTCATTTTTCATCTCACACTGGTTTATATAATTGAGAACCGCTGATTTTATTCCGCTAAACGAAAAATCATATGGTGAATCTTCTACATGTGCCCTTGGAAATTCAATTGCATGCGGATTACCTTCTTTTGCCAATTTATCTATCTTTGGTCCGCCCGGATAACCGAGTCCTACAGCTCTTGCGACCTTGTCAAACGCTTCCCCAGCCGCATCATCCCTCGTTCTTCCAATAATTTCATAATCACCATAATCATTGACCATTACAAGATGTGTATGTCCTCCTGATACAACAAGTGCAGCAAATGGAGGTTCCAATTCAGGATGCTCTATATAATTGGCTGATATATGCCCTTCTATATGATGTACTCCCACAAGTGGTTTATTTTTTGCAAATGCAATAGCTTTTGCTTCCGCAACACCCACAAGCAACGCTCCTACAAGTCCCGGACCATATGTAACAGCTATAGCTGTTATATCATCCAGTGTTACGTTCGCCTCTTTTAACGCCATGTTTATTACAGGATTAATATTTTCTATATGTTTTCTTGATGCTATCTCCGGTACTACACCGCCATATAATGTATGAATATCTATCTGTGAATTTATTATATTTGACAAAACAGTTCTTCCGTTTTTTACAACAGCTGCCGCTGTCTCATCACATGAACTTTCTATAGCAAGAATTAATACTTCTTCCTGTTCTTTCATACTGCTTTCCATGCCTTTCTATTCCTGTGTGCTATTATTTCCTTTAACAAGCTCCCAGTATAATATTTTCCATTTTCCATCGGAATCTTTCCTTAATACAAATCTGGTATATGATTTGTGAAGTTTACTTCCCTCACGGACATTATAAAGCACTACCAATGATGCATATTCTTTATTATCAATAGTTGTATATTTTACTGCCTGGCTGCCATCCATTGTATAATCAGCTATATATCTTTTTGCCGAATTATAATCCGCTATATCAGCCTTTAATGCATCCAGAAATTCTTTATCTGTCTGTTTTGACTTTAACTCATTATCAAATAATTTTCTTGCATTTGTTCCAAGTGCTTCTATCTGTTCATCCGTAAGAGATGTCTTGTAATATGCCTTTGTTATTCTTGCATACAATTTAACAACTTCTTTTGGAGACTCAGGATAATTTTTATCAATATCTTTTGTTGTTAATGCTGCCACTTCCTGATTCCCAACTGACTTATCAGTTGCATCTTTTGTCGATTTCCTGTTTGAAAGATAGAAAAAATAGGCTATGCACATTAGTGCCAGAACACTTACAATTATTATTGTTTTTACATATTTTTTCATCTCACGCCTCCATTTCCGCATCTTTAAATGCTACCCTTCTTCAAATTGAAGTTCCACCGTTTTACCATCTGTACCTGCTGTGACATTTTCAAATATTTTCTGTATTCCACGTATATACTCCTGCGGCCTTACAAGTGACGGGCTGAAATGCGTCAGCCACATCTCTGCAACTTCTGCATCTTTTGCAAGTGCTGCCGCCTCTGAAAATGTCATGTGTTTGTTTTCTTTTGCTTTACTGTCCTTATCTTCTTCGCCATACATTCCTTCACATATAAATAAATCGGAATGTTTTGCATTTTCTATAATAGCCGTAACCGGTCTTGTATCTGTACAATATGTAACTTTCAAACCTTTTCTCGGTTTTCCCATTACCATATCCGGTGTATATACAGTTCCATCAATCTCAACCGTATTTCCATGCTGAAGCTTATTCCACGCTTTCTGCGGTATCATAAGTTCTCTAGCTTTTTCTACATCAAACTTTCCTATTCTTGGAATACTTATAGAATACCCATAACATGCAACCGTATGAGAAACTTTAAATGCCTCTATCTCATAGCCATTTATTGAAATGTGTTCCTGCGGTTTTGTAAGTTCTATAAATTTCAGTTCAAACGGAAGTTCCGGTGCTATCACACGCAGTGCCCCAACAACTCTTGACAGACCTTTAGGCCCGACAAGCGTAACAGGCTTTGTCCTGTCAGAATTTCCTATTGTGAGAAGCAGCCCCGGAAGTCCGCTTATATGGTCAGCATGATAATGCGTAAAACAAATTACATCTATCGGATTAAAACTCCATCCTTTTTCTTTTATTGCAATCTGTGTTCCTTCCCCACAATCTATCAAAAGACTGCTTCCATTATATCTGGTCATCAGTGATGTCAGCCATCTGTCAGGCAATGGCAGCATTCCGCTGGTTCCCAGCAAACATACATCTAACATATATTTCCTTCCGTATACATTTTCGACATTACTATAGCATCCTCAACCGGTCTTTCATAAAATCTTTTGCGGATACCTATTTGTTTGTATTTCATTTTTTCATATAATCTTCGTGCTGCGTCATTGCTTTCACGCACTTCCAGAAAAAACACATCTACTTTTTTCTGTATTCCACGTTTTTCCATCTCTTCCATAAGCATCATTCCGATACCTTTTTTTCTGTAATCAGGATGAACTGCCATATTCGTAATATTCCCCTCACCAAACACCGTCCATAATCCGCAGTATCCGGCAATTGTGCCTTCATCTTCACAGACAAGATATATATTATTTTCATCACTGCATGCATCATGAAATGACTTCTCTGACCACGGCAGTGAAAATATCTTTTTTTCTATCTCTTCGACCTGTGGAATATCTTTTTCTTCCATAGCTCTTATGTTAAGCATTACTTAGGCTCCTTTTTCTGTGCAAATTCACGCTCTGCCTGTGACGGGCGAAGATAATCGGGCTTTACATCATCCGCATCAACAAGTTTATTTTCTGCTGCCATCTGCATTGCCAGCATAGCTACACTTCCGGCACGTTGTGTTGTCATATGTGCCGGTGCATATTCATATTTACATGTTAAATATTTATCAAAATATTCTCTTGCGGCATTTATGCCATCACCGACAAATATTACATCTCTGTTAAGGCCATTTAATTCAGCAGCAAGTTGATCATATGAATCAAGCGACTGTTCCCTGCATCTACAGAGTCTGTTGTTTTCATCAAAGAAAAATATATTGTTGTAGAGATGCTGCCTTCTAGCATCCATGACAGCACATATAAGCTTACCAGTGCCATACATATTCATTGCCATTGCATCAAGTGTAGGAACTGCTGCCATCTTGATACCTGTGGCAAGTGCAATGCCCTTTCCTGTTGCAACGCCTATCCTTAACCCGGTAAAAGAACCCGGGCCTGTTGACACTGCAACCACATCAAATTCATCCGGCTTAACGTCTGTCATATCACATATCTCATCTATCATAGGAAGAAGTGTCTGTGAATGAGTTTTCTTATAGTTGATAGTATACTCTGCCGTAAGTGTATCATCTGTAAGAATTGCAACTGATGCTGTCACGGCAGAACTTTCTATTGCAAGTATCCTCATGTTAATCCTCCTTTTGCTGCTTTTCTATCGTTACTCTTCTGTAGTCAAAACCTTTTGAAAGGTCTTTGCTTATTTCAATTTTTATGGTATTTTCAGGGAATATCTCCGGATATAGATTTCCCCACTCAACAAGACATGTTCCTTCTGAATAAAAATATTCTTCGTAACCGATCTCATCAAGTTCCGAAATATCTGCTATCCTGTATAAATCGAAATGATATAAGGGAATTCTTCCTTCTTTGTACTCCTGAACTATTGTAAATGTAGGGCTGTTAACAGGTTCTGTTATGCCAATCCCTTTTGCAAACCCCTGTGTAAATACTGTCTTCCCAACGCCAAGGTCACCTTCAAGACAGAATATATCTCCTGGTTGTACTTCTTTTCCTATCTTTTCCCCTAATGCAAATGTTTCTTTTGCATCAAATGTTTCTATCACATTTACCATATCTGTCACCGTCCGCACTTGTTTATTACTGATGCATCATTTAACTTAACCTGAAACGGCTTGAGTTTCTCTCTTGCTATTTTTATAAAGTTTTCTGCCTGTTGTCTGTCAAGGCATTCAAGAGGTATTATATTAGCCCTCACTGATGTTATATATAAAATCATGCTCTTTCCTGTGCATTTTATCGTAAATATATCATCCCATAAAAGTTCTTCTGATACTTCGCCCTGACTGAGAGTTATCTTTTCAGGTGTTATGACATATTTTACAGGCTCTGCAAATGCAGGAACTGTTTTTATCTGTTTATTAACTTTTCTCTTCATACCAATCGGTGTGTACACTGTAAAGAAAAGTCCAAAAAATCCCATCATAAGTGTATATGATATATTCACTCTGTTAATTGAAACTATGCATATCACCAATGCTATTATGCCAAAAAGCAGTGATGCAATACCACTCACGCTGTGATAATTATGGTATATTTTAAAATCCATCAGTTCTTTTGCACCTATTCGTGTTTCAAATTCTACTCTCTGTTCTTGTTCACCCATTTCAATACTCCAGTTTGTATTATTAACTATATTTATCAAACGCCGCCAATGTCTCTTGCAGACATTGGCTTTGTTTCGCTGTCCGCACAATTATCTCATAAATCTTGATAATGAACTAAGATTAAGTCCATTGTCTTTTTTCTTATGCTGTCCCTGCTTTCTGTTATCTCTCTTTGAAGCATCATTTTTTCTGTCGCCTTTATTCGCTGACATTTTACGGTTAGCAGCCTCTTTTTCGTCGAGAATCATTGATAGCGAAACCCTGTTCTTTGCCGGGTCAGCTTCTATAACACGTACATCTACAACATCTCCGACACTCACAACATCAAGCGGATGCTCAACCCTTCTGTCAACACACATCTGTGAAATATGAACAAGTCCGTCCTGATGTACACCGATATCCACAAAAGCACCAAAATCTATTACATTTCTTACTGTTCCTTTAAGAATCATTCCCGGTTTTAAATCTTTCATATCAAGGACATCTTTTCTGAGTATTGGTTTTGGCATCTCTTCTCTTGGGTCTCTTCCAGGTTTCTCAAGTTCTTTTACTATATCTTCAAGTGTTATCTCGCCAATGCCGACTTTTTCTGCCATTTCGTGGAGATTGCTTATTTTTTTACCAAGTCCTATTAACTCACCTGAACTTATAGAGTTAATATTATATCCTAATATCTCAAGAAGTTTTGCTGCAGCATCATAACTTTCCGGATGTACACTTGTGGCATCAAGCGGATTATCACCTCCGCTTATACGCATGAAACCTGCACACTGTTCAAATGCCTTAGGTCCTAATTTTGCAACTTTTAAAAGCTGTTTTCTGTTAGTAAATCTTCCGTTAGTTTCTCTGTAATCCACAATATTTTTTGCAACAGCTTTTGATATTCCCGAAATATATTCAAGAAGTGATGCAGATGCTGTATTTAAATCAACGCCTACTTTATTAACGCTGTCTTCAACCACACCTGTAAGTGTTTCGCTCAGCTTTTTCTGGTTCATATCATGCTGATACTGTCCAACACCGATTGACTTTGGATCTATCTTTACAAGTTCAGCAAGCGGATCCTGAACTCGTCTTGCTATTGACACTGCACTTCTTTGTGCCACATCAAAATCAGGAAATTCTTCTGTTGCAAGTTTGCTTGCAGAGTACACTGATGCACCTGCTTCATTTGTTATTACATAATCTACATTTTTCAAATCGTACTCTTTAATCATATCTGCTATAATTTTTTCTGACTCTCTTGATGCAGTTCCATTACCGCATGAAATGAGCGTTATATTATACTTATCTATAAGTTTCTTAACTTCCTGCTTTGACTGTTCAACTTTATTGTGTGGCTCTGTAGGATATATAACTTTTGTATCAAGAACCTTTCCTGTAGCATCGACAACTGCAAGTTTGCATCCAGTTCTGAATGCAGGATCCCAGCCAAGTACAACTTTACCGGCAATTGGCGGCTGTAAGAGAAGCTGTTCAAGATTCTTACCAAATACCCTGATAGCTCCGTCCTGTGCCGTATCTGTGAGTGTGCTTCTTATCTCTCTTTCTATGGCAGGTGCAATAAGCCTGTCATATGCATCGCTTACAACCTCTTTGATTAATGGTGTTGTATATTCATTATCTGATGTAAGCGTCTTTGTCTCCAGATACCTTAAAATTCTGTCAACAGGTGCCTCTATTTTTATAGCAAGGAACTTTTCTGCCTCACCTCTGTTTAATGCAAGTATTCTGTGTCCCGGAATTGTTGAAAGTGCTTCACTGTAATCATAATAATTCTCATATACAGACTCTGCATCAGCATCTTTGGCAGCAGAAACTATCTTTCCTTCCTTGAAAGTTATATCTCTTATATATGTTCTGTAATCAGCGACATCTGAAATCTGTTCTGCAATTATATCAAGTGCTCCCTGTATCGCTGCCGCTGCATCCTCAACTTCTTTGCCTTCCTCGCTGCTTATATACTTCTGTGCCTCATCTTCAACAGGCTTGTCTGTATTCTGTGCAAGTATGAACTGTGCAAGAGGCTCAAGTCCCTTCTCTTTTGCAATCGTTGCACGAGTTCTTCTTTTCTGCTTGTAGGGTCTGTATAAATCTTCCACAAGCACCATTGTCTGTGCATCTGTAATCTGTGCCTTTAACTCTTCTGTAAGTTTACCCTGTTCTTCTATGCTTGCTATTACCTGTGCTTTTCTATCCTCAAGATTGCGAAGGTATTTGAGTCTGTCATCAAGGTTACGAAGCTGTTCATCATTAAGTGAACCTGTAACTTCCTTACGGTATCTGGCTATGAAAGGAATCGTACATCCTTCATCTATCAACTTTACTGCCGCTTCAACCTGTGACGGCTTAACGCTTAACTCTTCTGCTATTTTCTTTGTGATTTCCATTCTCTGAATATTACTCCTTAAACATTGTCATTTTTATGTTATGTTTTCTTTTTTATTTTACCATTCTAAACGAAGTTTAGCAAGCTGTATTTATTTTTTGTTTTTTTATTATTTTTATTGTATATAACTTTCCATTAAATATTTTCACAAAAATATCCCGGCAGGAAAACATCTGATAACAAATGCCACCATTGCTTTCCTGTCGGGATAAAATTTAATTTTTCGATTTATTTTACTGCTCTTCTTCCGGTACAAATACGCTGTAAATTGTCTTGATTGCATCTTCAAAATAGCGATTGCGTACACCAATAATGATATTAAGCTCACTTGAGCCCTGATCAATCATCTTAATGTTAATCTTTGCCTTTGCAAGTGCTGAGAAAATATTAGCAGCAATACCTGAATTATTCTTCATTCCTCGTCCTACAACAGCGATAAGTGCAAGATCTGATTCAAGTTCTATCGAATCAGGATTTACTGCACGATGAAGCTGTGCAAGAACTTTCTGTTCTTTTTCAACAAATTCATCCTGATGAACAAATACTGTCATAGTATCAATTCCTGATGGCATATGTTCAAATGATATGCCATTATCTTCAAACACCTGAAGAACTTTTCTTCCAAATCCGATTTCTGAATTCATCATGTCTTTGTCGATGCTTATTGATACGAATCCCTTCTTACCGGCAATACCAGTAATTACACAATCCGGTCTGTTACATGTTGTCTCAACAATCATTGTACCCGGATCTTGTGGTGCATTTGTATTTCTGATATTAATTGGAATTCCTTCTTTTCTTACCGGGAAAATTGCTGATTCGTGAAGAACGGAAGCACCCATGTAAGACAATTCCCTAAGTTCCCTGTATGTAATAACTTTGATTGGCTTTGGATTTTTTACTATTCTTGGGTCTGCTGCAAGGAAACCCGAAACATCCGTCCAGTTTTCGTACACATCCGCTTTGATAGCTCTTGCAACTATTGAACCTGTCACATCAGAACCACCTCTTGAAAATGTCTTAACTTTTCCGTTTGGCATTGCACCATAAAATCCCGGAATTACAGCATTTTCTGTAGCAGCGAGCTTTTCTGAACATACTTCATTAGTCTTTTCTGAATCGAATTCTCCATTTTCATCAAAACAGATTACATTTGCAGCATCAACAAACTGATATCCAAGATAATTTGCCATTATAATACCATTAAGGTATTCTCCTCTTGAAGCAGCATAATCTTTTCCTGCTTTTGCTTCAAAGTTTTTCTTGATTGTCTCGAACTGTTCTTCTAATGAAAGTTTGAGTCCAAGACCCTTTATAATCTCATTGTAACGCTCTTTGATTGCTTTTAACTGTTTATCGAAATTTTTTCCTTCTTCTGCTTCTGCATAACATTTATAAAGCATATCTGTAACTTTTGTATCCTCAGAAAAACGCTTTCCCGGAGCTGAAGGGACAACATATTTTCTGCTCTCCTCTTCTCTTATTATGTTACCGACTTTTTTAAACTGTTCTGCACTGGCGAGTGAGCTTCCGCCAAATTTTACAACTTTAATCATTGTTATTATTACCTTTCCATCTTCTTTTTATTTTTCTTATGCAACTATTTTTCAAACAATCTGTTTATTATTGTATGACCCTCAGCAATATAATTTCCACTTGCCTCGCCATCTTTTTCATTATATGACCATGTATTATTCTTTTTGTCTGTGCTGTCATATAACATATATGGAACAGGGTCAGAGACATGTGTTCTTATAGCCACCGGTGTAGGATGATCCGGAAGAACTAACATCCTGAAATCTTCTCCTGCCGCTTCCATCTTTTCTACAACACGTTTTATGATTCTCTTATCAAGGTTTTCAATTGCTTTTACTTTGCGTTCATAACTTCCCTGATGACCCATTTCGTCAGGTGCCTCAAGATGAATATATGCAAAATCACATCCTCCGTTTAAAAGCACATCAACTGCCGCGTCAGCCTTGCCCTCATAATTAGTATCAAGACCGCCGTTTGCCCCCTCTACTTCTATAACTTTCATGCCGGCACCGACTGCAATTCCTTTAAGAAGATCTACAGCGGAAATCATCGCACCTTTATGACCTGTCTTTTCTTCAAATGATGTGAGCATCGGTCTTGTGCCCGCACCCCAGAACCAGAGCGAATTAGCAGGATTAAGTCCCCTTTTCATTCTCTCAACATTAATTGGATGATTGCTTAAAATATCATAGCTTTTCTTCATCATCTCTCTTAATTTATCATCTTTTGGAAGATACTGTCCTATTTTCTGTCCAAGTACATCATGCGGAGGAGTAAGGTCTACAACTTCGCCTTTATCCCATATTGTAAGATGTCTGTAACTTGTTCCCACATAAAACTTGTATATATCATTTTCAAGCTCTTTTCTTACTGCCTCAAGAAGAACAGCCGCATCTTCTGTTGAAATTTCGCTTGAGCTGTGGTCAATAATTGTCTTTTCTTCATATGGAAGCTCATCTGTTGAAACTGTAACTATATTACATCTTAACGCAACATCTGTTGTCTTCATGTCAACACCGATGCTTAATGCTTCAAGTGGTGAACGTCCTGTGTAATAATCCCTTGGATTATAGCCAAGAACTGATAAATTAGCTGTATCGCTTCCCGGTGCCATTCCATCAGGTATTGTATGTACCATTCCTATCTCTGACATCTTTGAATACTTATCCATTGTCGGTGTATCCGCATACTCAAGCGGTGTTTTTCCTCCAAGTTCAGGAATATCCTTATCTGCCATTCCATCGCCAAGAATAATTAAATATTTCATTTTTCTTCCTTTCCCGTGCAAGTATATGCACTGACGATAATTTTTATATAAACCATAAATTACAGTTAATCAGGCTGACAATTAAATTGTAGTCTCATCGATTCTTATTCTATGAATCATATCTATCTTTTTTGCTGCTTCAGCAAATGCTCTTTCTGACATAGGCTCTGTAATGAATCCAAACTCTCCGTCTATTCCATCTACAGTAACAGTCTGCACATTTCCAAATGCTGCATTTACTGCTGATAAATCTGAGACATTACCTTTTACTCTGACGAAGAACTTTCTTACTTCATCATCTGCATCACCAAGTTCAAGTTTCTCTACGCTCCATACTGTCATGACATTCTTGCCTTTATGCTTTACACAGTCTACAACGTCAGCTACAACGGCACTTGCCGTAGGAAGTTTTCCTGCTCCGGCACCAAAAAACATTACATTGCCGATAACATTACCATGAATATATATTCCGTTTAACACATCATTTACATTGTATAACGGATGTGTTGAATTAATCATAAATGGTGCTGTTATAGCATATACTTTGTCATTTTCTTTGCAGCTTGTAGCAAGAAGCTTTACTACATAGCCAAGTTTTTCTGCATACTTGAAATCTTTTGTTGTGATTTTTGTAATTCCCTCTGTACGGATTTCTTCAAATTTTACTGTTGAGCCATATGCAAGCGATGTAAGAATTGCAATTTTACGGCAGGCATCAAAACCTTCAACGTCAGCTTCAGGATTTCTCTCGGCATAGCCAAGTTCCTGTGCCTCTTTTAATGTTTCTTCGTATGTACTGCCTTCTTTATCCATCTTTGTAAGGATATAGTTTGTTGTTCCATTAAGAATTCCTGTTATTTTTGTAATCTCATCCGCTGTAAGAGACTGGTTTAATGGTCTTATAATAGGAATACCGCCGCCAACTGATGCCTCAAACATAAAGTTAAGATTTCTTTTCTTTGCCATCTCAAGAAGTTCAGGTCCATGTGCAGCAACAAGTGCCTTGTTTGATGTACACACGCTCTTTCCTGCCTCAAGTGCTCTCTTTACAAATGTAAATGCCGGCTCAACACCGCCCATAACTTCAACAACTACTTCTATTTCAGGGTCGTTGATGATAACATCCACATCATGTACTATTTTTTCCTGAATCAGATCACCCGGGAAATCTCTCAAATCGAGAACACTCTTTACTTCAATTTCTCTTCCTGCTCTTTTTGTAATAGAGTCTTTGTTTGTCTCTAATACTTCAACTACTCCGGAACCAACTGTTCCATAACCTAAAACTGCAATTTTAGCCATCTTAATTTCCTCTTTCTCATTATTTATCTCATCTTGTGCGATTACTCTCTGCTTAAAATTTTCAAATATCTGACACCTGAAAGCTGTTCTATCTGCTCTATCATCTTTGCTGAATCTCCCGTTGTCGGAAGTATGTCAACACTTAACGTCAGCGAGGCAACACCATTTACAGGTATTGTCTGATGTATAGTAAGAAGATTAGCTTTATATTCTGCAATTGTCTTTAATACAACCGACAGAATTCCCGGCTCATCATCCATTGATAATACAAATGTTATTGTCTTGCCTTTTACATTATCTCTAAAAGGAAAAATATCGTCTTTATATTTATAATAAGAACTTCTGCTGATTCCAACCGATTCAGTAGCTTCAGCTATAGACATTCTCTTTGTCTCAATTATTTTGTTGACCTGTGCAACTTTGAGCAGAACTTCCGGCAGTGCCTTCTGTTTGACAACGTAATATTTACTGTCCTCAGTCATATCCTCATACCTTTCTGACATCAGTCATAATTCACAGGATGTCTTCCTACAAAAGACACATGTGTTTTGTTGTTCGTGTGTGAAACACATGTGTTTTTCACAGAAAGAATCTTATCATATTATTTATAACAATGCAACCTTATATGTGATTTTTAGAAAAAAAGACACATAACCTGATTGTACAGTATAGCCGGATACCGCATTCTCAGATTATGTGTCTTTATATTAATTATTATGATTCTCTTCCAAATACACTTGCCAGATATCTCATCTCATTAAGACGGTCATTATTAAGCGACCCTGCTCTCATTCTCCATTTCCAGTTATTTCCAAAGCTTGAAGGCATATTCATTCGTGCTTCATTTCCAAGCTTTAAAATATCCTGAACTGTAAATATTGCAAGACATGCAACACTTGAATATGCTGCACGGAATACGTTATCTACCATCCTTGCCCTGTCTCTTGTATCAAGATAATCAAAAGCATAGCCAAGCTCCCACTCATTGTGTCCGGTAAAATATCCCATAAGTGTTTCATTGTCATGTGTTCCGCCATACACTACACAGTTATCACTGTAATTATATGGAAGATGCGGATTTTTTCTGTCGCCGCCAAATGCAAACTCAAGGACTTTCATTGAAGGATAATTGTTTTCTCTTAAAATCACATCAACCTCTGGAAGTGATACTCCTAGATCTTCTGCAATAATTTTTTTATCACCGATAGCTTCATTGATAACATCAAGAAGTTTCTGTCCCGGTCCCTGCTCATATGAACCTTGCCTTGCATCAGGCATGTCAGCCGGAATTGTATAATATTTTACTATTCCTATAAAATGATCAATTCTTATAACATCATATAATTCAGCAGAATGTGCCATTCTGGCTCTCCACCACCTGAATCCGTTAGCTTCCATCTTATTCCAGTCGTAAAGAGGATTTCCCCATTTCTGTCCAAGTTCAGAAAAAGCATCAGGCGGAACCCCTGCAACTTTAACAGGCGTAAGATTCTCATCCAGCAGAAATTCACCTGCATCCGCCCACACATCTGAACTATCAAGCCCCATATAAATAGGAATATCTCCTATTATATCTACATTATTTTCATTGGCATATTCTTTGAGTTTTTTCCATTGTTTATCAAATTCATACTGGACAAACTTCCAGAATCCAATTTCGTCTGCAAGCAGTTCTTTATACTTCTGCATGCCCTTCTGTGTCCGGAATTTAATATCTTCATCCCAGTCCTGCCATGACTTCTGGTTAAAATGCCATTTGAGAGCCATAAAAAGTGCATAATCATCAAGCCAGTATGCATTTGTTTTATTAAAATTATCAAACTTCTTATATTCCGGAAGTCCGGCAGCAAGTTTTACACGGCTTTCACTGAGTTTCTGTCTATAATTTTTGTATGCTTCATGCAAAACAGTGAACCTGTTATTGTAGACTTTTTCGTAATCCACGTAATCGCCGCTGCCCCAGTCTATATCTTCATAAATATTTCTGTCTAATATTCCGTCATCAGTCAACATCTCAAGATCCACAAAATATGGATTTCCTGCAAAAGCAGAATATGACTGATATGGGCTGTCTCCGTATGTAGTTGGTCCAAGCGGAAGCACCTGCCAGTATCTGTGTCTTGCCTGTGCAACAAAATCCACAAATTCATACGCTGTTTTTCCGAATGTTCCTATACCAAATGGCGACGGGAGGCTGCTTATATGCATAAGTATTCCCGCTGACCTTTCTATTTTACCTGAATTTTCCATGTTAATCACCATCCTGTGATATTAGCTGATTACTTCATATCTTCTGCCATCTGCTTTACAGCAGCTTCCTCTTCCTCACTTAAAAGTTCTGTAACATCAAGAAGAATTATAAGATTACCATCAACATTGGCAACACGAGGCATATATTGTGTCTGTGCATTAAGAGCAATCTCCGGCATAGGAACAATATTTTCAGGTTCAATATCGCCTATCTCAACTACCTCATCAACCTCAAGTGCAAGTTTAACATTTTTTGTATCAATAATAATTGTATTTTCGCTCACACCATTATCAACAAGTCCAAATTTCTTTTTGAGACTGTATACAGGTATCACCTCACTCCTTAAATTTACAATGCCTTTAATATACGGCATTGAATTTGGAACCGGAACAACCTGAATCTCTCGTTCTATTGACTGTACAAGATTAATGTCTACACCATACATTTCGTTACCGACTTTAAACACTACAGGTTTAATGTAATCTGACATAAAATACCTCCTTATCATGCTTTTGTATATGCATTATATTTTTAATCTGCTTTTTTACCTGTATTAACCCAATTAAGATATGCATTAATAAAAGGATTAATATTTCCGTCAAGAACGCTTTGTGCATTGCCTATATCTTTGTTTGTTCTATGGTCTTTTACCATTGTATATGGCTGCAAAACGTAGCTTCGTATCTGATTACCAAAATTAATATCCTTGACATCACCTCTGATATCTGATGTTTTTTCAGCATTTTCCTGCTGCTTCATAAGATACAGCTTTGCTTTGAGCATCTGCATGGCTTTATCCTTATTCTGGTGCTGTGAACGTTCATTCTGACACTGAACTACTATTCCTGTCGGAATATGTGTAATTCTGATTGCGGATGATGTCTTGTTAATATGCTGTCCACCGGCACCGCTCGAACGATAAGTATCTATTCTTAAATCATCATCATTAATCTCAATATCAACATCTTCATCAATATCAGGCATTACATCACATGATACAAACGATGTCTGTCTTTTTCCTGCTGCATTAAATGGTGAAATTCTTACAAGTCTATGTACACCATGCTCTGATTTTAAATGTCCATAAGCATTATCTCCGGAAACTTCTATTGTAACAGACTTAATTCCGGCTTCCTCACCTTCAAGATAATCAAGAGTCTGTGTTGTATATCCGTTAGCCTCTGCCCATCTTGTATACATTCTGAAAAGCATCTGACACCAGTCGCAGGCCTCTGTTCCGCCTGCTCCTGCATGCAATGTAAGGATAGCATTATCTTTGTCATACTCACCTGAGAGAAGTGTTTCAATCCTTAAATCTTCAAGTTTTTCTTCAAATGAATTAATTTCATTCTCAACTTCCGGAATAAGAGAAGCATCATTTTCTTCATCTGCCATCTCTATGAGTGTTTTGGCATCCTCAAGCCCTTGCTCAAGCTCATTGTATTTTTCAAATGAGCTTTTGAGCGTTTTTAATTCTTTCATGGCATGCTGTGACTTTTCTGTATTATCCCAAAAGCCAGGAGCCTCCATATCAGCTTCTAGTTCTTCTATTCTTTTCTTTTTATTTTCTAAATCCAATGACTTTTTTATCTGTTCCATTGGCTTTTCAAATCCCGAAATCTTATATCTGAACTGGTCTAATTCTACCACAATTACTCCTTTTTTCCGATTATGCCTGTCTTCCGCAACAGTTTTTATATTTCTTTCCACTTCCACATGGACAAGGATCATTCGGATATATCTTCTTTTCTACTCGTTTTACAGGACCTTTTACAGACGGACCATCATCCTTGTTAGTGCCTGTTACTTTGGCAACCTGTTCACGTTCAACTTTCTGTTCAACCTGAATATGCATAAGAAGTCTTACTGTGTCTTCAGTAATTCCCTGTGTCATTGTATCAAACATGTCGTATCCCATCATCTTGTACTGGATTACAGGATCCTTCTGACCATATGCCTGAAGTCCGATACCCTGCTTTAACTGATCCATATCATCAATGTGATCCATCCACTTACGGTCGATAACTTTAAGAAGAACTACACGCTCAATCTCTCTTATCTGTTCTGGTTCTGTAAATAATGCTTCTTTATCTTCATAAAACTTTACTGCCTGCTCTTTCAGACTGTGAAGAAGCTCATTTTTATTCTTTATTGTATCATTGTATTCAACCGGTGCAAGAGGTATCGTTGGAAGAAGAAGTTCGTTGATTTCTTTATAATCCCACTCTTTTGCATCTTTATCATCATTGATACAGCAGTTTACAACACTTTCAACAAAATCTGTAATCATCTTGAGAACTGAATTACGCATGCTCTCACCATTAAGAACTCTGTTTCTTTCTGCATAGATGATTTCACGCTGTTCGTTCATTACCTGGTCATACTCAAGAAGATGGCTTCTTATACCATAGTTATTAGTCTCTATCTTCTTCTGTGCACTCTCAATTGCATTACTTAACATCTTATGCTCAATCTGTTCGTCTTCACCGACACCGAGCTTGTTAAATACATTCATAAGACGTTCCTGTCCAAACAAACGCATAAGATCATCTTCAAGTGAAATATAGAATCTTGATTCACCCGGGTCACCCTGACGTCCGGCACGTCCACGCAGCTGGTTATCGATACGTCGGCTCTCATGTCTTTCTGTACCAATAATCTTTAATCCGCCTGCTGCTCTTGCCTCATCATCAAGTTTAATATCAGTACCACGGCCAGCCATGTTTGTCGCAATTGTAACTGCACCATGCTTACCTGCCTCTGCTACAATCTCAGCTTCCTTTTCATGGAACTTGGCATTAAGTACATTATGAGGTATTCCTTTCTTTCTTAACATCTCACTTACAAGCTCTGATGTCTCGATTGTAATTGTACCTACAAGTACAGGCTGCCCTTTTTCATGTGATTCTATAACAGACTGCACAACTGCATTAAACTTGCCTTTCTTTGTCTTGTATACAGCATCATCATAATCAATTCTCTGAACCGGCTTATTTGTCGGAACTTCAACAACGTCCATGTTATAAATTTCACGGAATTCCTTTTCTTCTGTGAGAGCAGTACCTGTCATACCTGCCTTTTTCTCAAACTTATTAAAGAAATTCTGGAATGTAATAGTTGCAAGTGTCTTACTTTCTCTCTTAACTTTTACATGCTCTTTCGCCTCAATTGCCTGATGAAGACCATCTGAATAACGGCGTCCCGGCATAATACGTCCTGTAAATTCATCTACAATCATTACCTCATCGTCTTTGACAACGTAATCCTTATCTCTGAACATAAGATTATGTGCACGAAGTGCAAGCGTAACATTATGCTGGATTTCAAGATTTTCAGGATCGGCATAATTATCTATATGGAAGAACTGCTCAACTTTATGAATACCCTGTTCTGTAAGATTGACAACTTTATCTTTTTCATTGACAATAAAATCACCATCTTCTTCTATCTCTTCCTGCATGATGGCCTGCATCTTTGTCATCTCGCCCTTATACTCACCTCTTACAAGCTGACGAGCAAGTACATCACACAATTCATAAAGCTTTGTTGACTTGCCGCTCTGTCCTGAAATAATAAGCGGTGTTCTGGCTTCATCGATAAGAACTGAATCGACCTCATCGATAATACAGTATTTAAGTCCTCTAAGAACTATCTGTTCTTTGTAAATAGCCATATTATCACGAAGATAATCAAATCCTAATTCGTTGTTAGTAACATATGTAATATCACATGCATATGCTGCTCTTCTTTCATCATCTTTCATATCATGAAGAACAATACCAACACTGAGGCCAAGGAACTTGTGAATCTGACCCATCCACTCAGCATCACGCTTTGCAAGATAATCATTTACAGTTACAACAAGTACGCCTTCTTCTGTCAAAGCATTAAGATATGCCGGAAGTGTTGATACAAGCGTTTTACCTTCACCTGTACGCATCTCTGCTATACGTCCCTGATGAAGAATAATACCACCGATAATCTGGACTCTGTAATGCTCCATTCCAAGCACTCTCTTACCAGCCTCTCTGACAACAGCATAAGCTTCCGGAAGAATATCATCGAGTGTCTCGCCTTTTGCAAGCCTTTCCTTAAACTCTTTTGTCTTTCCTTTTAACTGCTCATCGCTTAATGCACCCATAGCATCACGGTAGCTTTCTACCTTATCTACAATTGGATATATTCGTTTTAATTCATGTTCGCTGTGTGTACCAAACAGCTTCTGCATTAATCCCATTCCATAATCTCCTTAAAATGCAATATTATTAAACTCAAATTATTCATAATTGTAACACCAAATAATAATATAAGCAAGTAGAACGCCTTATATATGCGACATATCTCAATTATGTTTTTAAAAATTTTGTCGAATTTTTTAGTAAAAGCTCAAAAGCCGGATGTTATATTTTCTGTATAGTACAGCAACATAACATCCGGCCGGCTTAAATCATATTAAATTGTCATGTTAATTAATCAAGTTCAGGCTCTATCAATCCGTATGTATTGCCTTTTCTCTTGTAAACAACGTTGACTTCTTCTGTCTCTGAATTGAAGAATACGTAGAAATTATGTCCGAGAAGTTCCATCTGTACGCATGCTTCTTCAGGATCCATCGGCTTGATTCCAAATCTCTTAGTTCTGATAATCTTTACATCATCTTCATCATCGTAATCCTTGTCCACAAATTCCTGTGCAAAAGCTGCCGCATTCTGCTGCTTTGAAACTATCTTGTTCTTATATTTCTTCAGCTGACGCTCAATAACTTCTTCAACGAGGTCAATTGATACATACATATCACTGCTGACCTGCTCGCTACGGATTATATTTCCTTTCACCGGTATAGTAACTTCAATCTTCTGTCTTTCCTTCTCAACGCTAAGTGTTACATTAACTTCTGTTTCAGGAGCAAAGAATCTGTCAAGCTTGCCAAGCTTCTCCTCGACTGCTGATTTCAAACCCTCTGTTACATCGATATTCCTTCCAGTTATAATAAAACGCATGATGTCCAACTCCTTTATTAATAGATTATCAAGATACGACGGCACATTAATCTGTCACCTTATATCCTTATCTTCAATATTATTAGCCGTTCCTCATCTGATGTGATTATTATAACATAATTTCAGATATTAGCAAGTAAATTCTTGCAATTTATACTTTTTTCATTTATTAATTGTTCAACATTCCATTTCAGGCCACTACTAGACAATCATTATTTTTGTCAAGCAAAATACGGGTATTTTTTTGTCCAAAAATACGATTTATGATTTATTAACAAAACATTTATTCTCCTGTTACCAACATAATCCACAATGTGGATTGTGTATATTTTTTGTGGATAATGTGCATAACTTGGTGCATAACTTAAAATTTGGATAAAATGAGGGTTATTCAGTGTGGATAACTTCTGTATATTTTGTAGAATGATGTCAATAGATTTTTATCAATTTTTTAATTTGTATTATTTTTTCGTCATGATGCACAAGATTGATTTTGTCAATATGCTTATGCCTACATTTTTTATAAAATATTTCTGATTGACTTAATATCTGCTTGTAAAAAATAGTTTTGCAGTTTATTCTAATATTCAGAAAATAAATATTTTACGGAGAATGTGGATTATGAAACAGACTGTTGTTATAACAGGGGCATCAAGAGGAATTGGCAGGGCTGTTGCTCTTGCTTTTGCTGAAAAAAGTGCTTCTAAAAATAATCATAAAGAATATAATATTTTTGTTAATTGTGCAAAAAACAGTGAATTGCTTGAAAATGTAAAGAAACAAATAAGAGATTTGGGTGTATGCTGCGAAAGCTTCACTGGCGACATAAGTGACTATAACACTGCTATGGAAATGTTTGATGAGGTTCACCGGCATTTTGGTAATGTTGACATTCTTGTTAATAATGCCGGTATTTCTATTATCGGACTGTTTCAGGATATGACAAGAGACGAATGGGACAGAATCATGAATGTAAATGTCGGTTCTGTATATAACTGCTGCCATTTTGCAATCCCGGACATGATTAATACAAAATCAGGAAGAATCATTAATATTTCTTCTGTATGGGGAAATGCAGGTGCAAGCTGTGAAGCCGCATATTCTGCAACAAAAGGTGCTGTCAATTCTCTCACAAAAGCACTTGCAAAAGAACTTGCCCCAAGCGGAATCTGCGTAAATGCAATTGCATGTGGAGCAATAGATACTGATATGAACTCCTTTTTAAGTGACGAGGACAAGCTCAGTCTTTTTGAAGAAATCCCGGCAGGAAGAATGGGAAGACCAGACGAAGCCGGAAAGCTTGCTGTTATGCTTGCTGATGCACCTTCTTATCTTACAGGACAGATAATAACACTTGACGGAGCCTGGATATAACAGGCTCCGTCGTAATTCACACATTATTTTCAGAATTTTCTTCTCTCAATTCCCGCTTTACGATAATATTCGGATTTATCTATATACATATTATGTTCTGATTCTGTCAGTAACTTATCAAGACCCTCATAGAAATTTTCTCTCCACGCAGCACCAACTGCCATAAGTGAATTGCTTTTCTTCGAACATTCTTTTAACTGCTCTGTTTTTTTATATAAATCATCTTCTGTAATTTCAGGACATAATACGAGAAATTCATCTCCTCCTATCCTGAATATTCCATAATCACTAAATATTTTTTTTAAACAATCACTGGCACGAAGAATCAGTTTATCTCCCGCTTCATGTCCTTGTGTGTCATTAACATTTTTAAGTCCTGTAATGTCACAGTAGACTGCACCGATACATTTATTCTTATCAAGACGTTTCACAAACTTTTCAACAAGAAATCTGTTGCCAAGTTTTGTAAGTGCATCTTTATAACTCATATTCTCAAGCTGCATTAAAAGATTTCTTCTCCTGATACATGAAGAAATAAAATATCCTACTATCTGAAGCATATTATGTGCATACTCCATATATTTTTGAGGAGGATTGTCAACACCGTAAAATCCACTTATTTTTCCATCTGTATAAAGAGGCACGGCAACAAGTGCCTTGATATTCTGCCGGCTTAATATATCATACACATCGGCCTCTTCTACCTTTAATTTATCAATATCAGCTATTACAATGTCCTTATCTTTGCCAAACATATCATACCAGCCTCTGCATATATCCGGCACAAGATTCTGAAGACTGTCTTTTTCAGGTTCCACGCCGTCTGCACACCACTCATATGTGTTATTATCAAAGTCTTTCTCGTCTTTCTCAACAATATAAACACGGTCGGCATTTAACGCTTTCCCCATATATTCAAGTATAATATCAATTTCCTCATCAGGTGATGTTGCCTGAAATGCAACACGTATGCCATTATTTACGACAAGTTCAAGATCTCTGTAGTTGTCAACCATTCCTTTCTGCTGCTCCTCGAATGTAACATCAAGTGCAAGCTCAGCACGGCATCTTCTTCCTTCGTCCTCGATAATTGTATCTTTTAAAATAAAATGTTTGTTGAGAATCGGATTAAAATAACGCCATTCCTTAAACTGTCCAACTGATAAATCTTCATTGTTACAGATTTTGCACGGACTTGATGAGTTTTGCAGAATTTCATAACATTTTTTACCGGCAACTTCATCAACACTTTTAAATCCATATATATTTAATGCTTTTTTATTCATGTATATAAGCTCATGTGTATCAATATCAGCTACATACATACATTCATCCATATTTTCAAAAAATTCCCAAATTTTTTTCATACTAACGCACCATCGCCCTATCAATATTTATAACCGCATAACAGTTCTCATCATAAATTTTTATATATGAGTTGATTTTTTTCTTTAAAACATCATCAGAAATTTCAAAATCATATGGAACTACCACATCAAACATCAGCTTTTTCATTATCGGTCCTCTCATAACCCTGAAATCATGCATTGAAAGCCTTGCATCTATTGTACTGATAATCTGATTTGTTATTTTTCTCAATTCGTTAATCTGTTCATCATCAGTTATAACCGGGTCAAGATGTATTGAAATATCGCATCCCAGATTATTTTTCACACGTTTTTCTGCTGTATCTATAATCTCATGTGCATCAAGCATATCCATGTTGTATGGAAGTTCTGCATGAAGTGACGCGAATCTTCTTCCGGGACCATAATCATGAACAATCAGATCATGCACACCTATAACATGTTCATCTTCTTTGACTGTATCTTCAATTTTATGTGCAAGTTTCTCATCTGCCGGCTGCCCAAGAAGCGGCTGCAAAGTATCTCTTGCCGCCTGTACTCCCGCAACAAATACAAATATGGCAACTATTGTTCCCGCAATACCATCTATATTAATTCCTGTAATTTTCCATAATAAAAGTGATAAAAGAACAACAGCTGTTGCAACGCAGTCTGAAAGACTGTCTGTGGACGTTGCAAGCATAGCTGCCGAATCAAGTCTTTTTCCAAGTGAACGGTTAAATAAAAACATCCATGTTTTCATCAGTATCGAACCAACAAGTATTATTACCGATAAGATGCTGAAATACATCTCATCAGGATTAAATATCCGTGCAACAGAACTTCTGAAAAGTTCAACACCCATTACTATAATTGCCGCCGCAACTATAAGACCCGATATGTATTCTATTCTTCCATGTCCAAACGGATGCTCAGTATCTGCGGGCTTTCCTGAAACTTTAAATCCTATAAATGTAACAATTGATGAGCCTGCATCTGACAGATTGTTAAACGCATCTGCTGCCACTGATACTGCACCTGTAATAATTCCTGCCAGAAATTTGAGTAAAAATAAAATTATATTGCATGTAATTCCTACAATTCCTGAAAGCATGCCATATTTTTGCCTTACAACGGGATTGTCGGTATCATTGCTGTTTTTTATAAATATTTTCAACAACAGTTCTGTCATAGCTCTACCTCAAAGTATTTTTTCATAGTATAATATGTAATGTTACATCAATCGTGAAGAAATTAAAAGTATTTTTTGACGTTTTGTGGTGTATGAATTATAATTATGAATAAAAACAAGGAGGCCAAATCCTCTGCTCCTGCATGGGCAGTCGCATTTTGCTTCGCAAAACAAGGAGGCCAAATCCTCTGCTCCTGCATGGGGCAGTCGCATTTTGCTTCGCAAAACAAGGAGGATTTTATGATTTTTGAAACAGCTTCACCTGAAAGCACCGGCATACCTTCTTATGCTGTTAAAAATTTTCTGACACGGCTTGAGAAGCAGCAGCTTCCTCTTCACAGTGCAATTATTATGCGTCATGGAAAAATATGTGCTGAAACTTATTATGCACCATATAATAAAGATTCTCTTCACCGCATGTTTTCAATCACCAAAAGTTTTGTTTCTATGGCAATAGGATGTCTTGCAGAAGATGGCAAACTTAAACTTGATGATAAAATTGTTGACTATTTTCCGGAAAAGCAGCCAGAAAGCGGAACTTACAAATACACAGCAATGCTCACTATCCGTGACATGCTGAAGATGAAAACATGTCATACAAAGACTACTTATAAAAATCCAGGTGTTACAGACTGGGTTGGCTCATTTTTTACAACTAAACCAACTCATGTTCCCGGAACTGTTTTTTCATATGATACTTCTTCAACACATGTACTTGGTGCACTTGTTGAGAAATTATCTGGAATGACTATTCTTGATTACCTGAGAAGCAAGGGGCTTGACGAACTTGGCTTTTCTAAAGATGCCCATATTCTTACAGACCCTCAAGGCATTGAGATGGGCGGTTCCGGAATGTGTGCATCTTCAAGGGATATTCTTCTTATGATGATGCTTATAAAAGGGGATGGTGCTTTAAACGGCAGGCAGTATTTTCCAAAAGACTATGTCAAAGCTGCAAAAAGCCTCCAGAGCGATACATATGGAAAACAGGGCACGTTTGAAGAAATGCAGGGTTACGGATACCAGATATGGCTCACCAGAAACGGTGGTTATGTTTTATTTGGAATGGGAGGACAACTCGCATTATATGTTCCTGATAAAGATATTTTTATGATTACAACTGCCGATGCACAGGGGCGTCAGGGCGGTGTACAGCTTATCTATGATGCATTCTGGGATGAGATTTATTCTGCAATTGACAGTGATTCTCTTCCCGAAAATAAAAAAGCACATGATGAACTTATAAAATACTGCGAAAGCCGCACTGTAATGAATATTACCGGCAGCAGCACAAGCAGCCTTGAGTGTGATATAACAGATAAAATTTATATATGTGACGAAAATGCATGCGGTGTTAAGAGCATACAGTTAAACATAGATAAAACAACTCACACAGGCCATCTTTCTATAAAAAACAACGATGGCATCCAGGTTATTGATTTCGGAATGTGTACAAACGAATATGGCATTTTCCCCGGATACGACCTTGAATATGCAGCATCAGCCGCATGGCGTATGGAAGATTATCTTCTTATAAAAATACAGATTATTGACAGTGCTGTCGGTAATCTTTATATCGGGCTGTCTTTTAAGGATTCATACCTAACTGTTATGATGCGTAAAACAGTTGAAGATTTGTTTAACGAATATGATGGTATTTTCAGCGGAAGAACAATGTAAACTGTAAAAACGGGCTGCACACTTTCTAAGTGTGTCAGCCCGTTCATAATACATATTCAAGCATCTGCTTTATTCTTATATCATACGTGTGTAATTCTTTTACCTTTTTATGTCCGTTTTCGGCAATCTGCTTTCTTTCGTCCTCATGCTCAAGATAATAAATAGCTTTTGCCTGCATATCGGAAAGGCTGTCATAAAATACAATATCTTTTCCATTCTCAAAAAATGATAAAAATTCCGGCTGGAAATTAGTCAGAAGAAATCCCCCCGCACCAAGCACGTCCCACACACGCAGCGGAATTCCGCTTCTAATATTTCTTATCGTAAAATTCATATTGATTTTACTTGCAGCAAACACTTTCGGCATATCATTAAAATAACTGACCGTTCCACGAATAATTACATTTCTTAGCCTGTCCTTTGCCGGGTCATCTGTATACAGGTCAACCTTTGCAGCCTTTGCAAGCAGATTAAGACACTCTATTCTTTCTGTCTGTGCCATTTTATAGCCCAGGAATGTATTGGTAAATATAAGTTTTATATCGGAAAAGCTGTTTTCATCCTGCCTGAAATCTACACACTCAGAAAGTTCTGCAAGAATATCTGGCGTCAGTATTCTGTCAAAAATATTATCGCCGAAAATATCAAGCTGTGCCCGAAACGCCGAGTCAAAATATCCTCTTAAATAAGGTGGAAGGCTTTCATAAATATCATCATATGAATTCTTGTCGTACAATCCTCCGACAAATGAAATATCGGAGCTGAATTTTTCCTTCTCGTCCGGTTTGGTATTTTCAAGCAGATGCTCAAGTCTTTCCGAATCAACTGCAAGAGGGAGATAATATACGTGATTAAGCTCCATTGCCTTAAATTGCATATAATTAAACTTGTCAAATATAAATATGTAATTGCACGGATTGTATACAGAATCGTGATACATCGTAAGCATCGGACTGTCTACAGTCCATGAAATATACTTTTTCCCTGCCTTCATGCAGGCACCCGAAACTTCCTGAAAATAATTTACCGAAAATACAATGTCATATCCAGCAAATTTTTCAGCAAGCATATTTTCTATTTCTTCCTGTTTTTCACGCACAAAATCGACAGCATTAAATACGTGCACTTCATGCCCTGCACGTTCTAATGCTGCCTTTATGTCTTCCTGATTAAATACTTTCCATTTGTACAATAAGAATCTCACTTTTTAAAGCTCCGTTTTCTATGGGTGATTTACAATATTTACAGGAGTTTCGCCTGCACATACTTTTTTGAAATTACTCCATATTGTACCATATATTTTGTCAAATGTCTGTACTGTAAGACCACCTATATGAGGAGCTAACACTATTTTTTCTGCAAGTTCGCCGTCATTTTTCATTGCCTTAACTACAATATTGTCTTCTTTTACAGGCTCCGGAGCAAGAACATCAAGTCCTGCCGCAGCAATCTGACCGCTTTTTAAAGCTTCCAGAAGTGCCTCATTTTTTACAACTTCACCTCTCGCTGTATTTATAAGTATTGAACCTTTTTTCATCATTGCAAAACGCTCTTCGTTCATATACTCAAATGTTTCCTTATTTGACGGAATGTGAAGACTTACAATGTCACAGTTTTTTAAAATATCATCCGCACTCATATATGTTACGTTATATTCTTTTTCTTGTGAAGGCGATAACGGATATCTCTTGTTATAGCTTACACGACATCCGAATGCATTCAGAAGCTTTGCTGTCTCAATGCCAATATCGCCCATTCCTATTATTCCCACATGCATACTTCCAAGCTCGGAAATTCCCTCCATGCTCCAAGATGCTTTTGCTTCAATCTGTCTTCCCTCAAGCACGCGGTTATGTCCTGTAACGGCATGTCTTAAAACCATGAGCATAAGCATTACTGCCTGTTCCGCAACAGCGGTCTTGTTGGCACCTCTGTTATTACATACATAAATATGCTTTTCGTCTGCCGCTGCAAGGTTTATTCCTTCGTAACCTACGCCCTCGGAATGAATAATTTTAAGATTCGGCATCGCTTCTATAAGTTCTTTTGGAACAGGCGTAATAGCATCAGCCAGTATCGCATCGGCATCACCACCCATTTCAAGAAGCTTTGTCGTATCTTTTTCATATCCTGCAAAAACATACTCCCAGTCTTTTGAAAGATTACTGAAATCTGTAAATCTCTCCACTCTGTCACGGAGTGTCATAAACATAATTTTCATATTTTTTTAAGTTCACCGCTCTCAATTATTTTTTTGATAATTCCGACCATTTTTTCATTCTGGTCCATTCTACCAACTGTAATTCTACTATAATCGAAATTACCTCTTATAATCAAGCCATATTTTTTACATTCTTCTGCAAATTCAGCAGCATTGTATCCTGTATTCACATAAAGGAAATTTGTCTCGGAAGGATATACGTAAAATCCCATTTTTGTAAATTCATCAGTAAGATATTTTCTGCCCTCAAGCATTGCTGCTTTTGTCTTTTTGATATATTCTTCATCGTCAAGTGCAGCCATTGCTCCTGCAAGTGCAACCCTGCTTCCTGTAAATACACTTGTGCATTTCTGGAGAATCGCATGCATTTCCTTATTACACATTGCATATCCTAATCTGACGCCTGCAAGACCATATAATTTTGAAAATGTTCTCGCAACAACAACATTTGTATCATCGCTGATTTCAGAAACCATACTCTTTACATCAGGATTGCTTGAAAGCTCGATATAAGCTTCATCAACAACAATGATTATATCTTTCGGAACTTTATGTATAAACTCTTTTAATTCTTCACTGTCAACAACCGTACCTGTAGGATTGTTCGGATTACATATGCAAATCATCTTTGTCTTATCAGTGATTGCGTTATACATTGCTTTTAAATCAAATTTCAAGTCTTCTGTGAGAGGAAGGACTACAGGTGTTCCGTCATTTCGGATTACTGCTCCCGCATATGCACCAAATGTAGGCTCACAGAATATTACTTCATCGCCTTTTTTGATAAATACTTCTCCCAGAAGCGATAAAATTCCACTCGCACCGACTGCAATAACTACATTATCGCCGCTGTCATCAAATCCGTTCATAACACCGATTTTCTTTCTTATCTCAATACAGAATGGGTCAGGATAAATATGTACTCTTCCGACTTCCTTTGCCATTGCCTCAATTGCTTTCGGCGAAGGTCCGAACTGGTTTTCATTAGAAGCAAGTTTTAAAATATCTTCAGGTGCGATTCCATATTTTTTTTCAACACTTTCTGCTGTATCTCCCGGTATGTATGCAGGTATATTCTTAATTCCGTCTTTTACTAAATCTTCTAAGCTCATAATAATCCTCCTTGTTTTATAAGGAAAATACGTCTGCCCTTGCAGGAGCAGAGGATTTACCCTCTTTGTTATAAAAGGCTGCCGCACTTATGTGTGGCAGCCCTCATGTCATGCCTTTAGTTACTATTAATTATTATCTTTTATTCTGCTGCCTTGATGAACTTGAGAAGAATCTGACCGGCTGAATCAAATGAGTAACCTGTGTATTTTGGATTTAAGAGGCAGATTGTCTTATTTGTTGCAAGCGGTGCAACATATGCCTTGTCTGTTACAAGAAGCTTTTCTGCATCATGCATTATAGTATTTCTCTTTGTCTCATCAAGTTCTGCTGTCGCATCATCACAAAGCTTGTCATAATCAGCGTCTTTAATTCCTGCATCATTAAGTCCGGATGTTGATGTCCACATAAGCAGATAATCCATTGCATCATCATAATCGGCTGTCCAGTTATGTCTTGTCATATCAAAGTTTCCTGATTTTCTCTCTGATACACATACCTGTGATTCCATACCGTTAAGTTCAACATTAATGTTAAGTGCTGACTTTAACTGTGCCTGTATTGCCTGTGCAATAAGTTTATCCTGTTCATTATTAGGATAGTTGTATGTAACAGTAGGGAAACCTGCTCCGTTAGGATAACCTGCCTCGGCAAGAAGTGATTTTGCCTTTGCAATGTCCTCTGTTACCATCTCTCCTGATTCATCACTGAATTTCTTACCTGTTCCGAGATTAGAAAGCATGTATTTTGCAATAAACTGTGTTGATGCCTCGTAGTCATCACCGACTGTCTTACAGATTTCTGCTCTGCTAAGTGCCATAGATATTGCTCTTCTTACCTTATCGTTGTTAAATGGTGCCTTTGTCACGTTGAAAAGTATAAATCTTGTTGTGATATTAGGCTGTAATACCAAATCGCTCTTGCCCTGGTACTCTGACATTACATAAGCCGGAAGATTTGTTGCAAAATCAACTTCGTTTGTCTTATAAGCTGAAACTGCTGCTGTCGCATCATCTATAAACTTAACTGTAATATCTTCAAGATATACCTTATCAGCATCATAATAGTTAGGATTCTTCTTTAACTTATAATACTGGCCCTGTACATATTCGGTCATGTAAAATGCACCATTTGCAAGGTTTGTCTTAGGGTCTGTATACCATGTCTCATTTTCATTTGTTGCAATTCCTGCCTTTGAAGGATAACAGCACTGCATTGCAATGAGCTTTAAGAAATATGAACAAGGTTTTACAAGTTTGAATTCAATTGTGTAATCATCAGGTGCTGTAACACCGACATTATCTACAGATGCAGTTCCTGCATATGCTTCTGTGGCTCCCACAATCGGGCTTAACATATCCGCATATATTGATTTTGACGTCTTTCCATCAAGTGAACGCTTGATTGTGTTTACAAAATCGGCTGATGTTACTGCTGAACCGTCACTCCATTTTGCGTCTTTTCTAAGATGGAATGTCCAAGTAAGTCCATCCGAACTTTCCTCGTATGACTCAGCCATCGCCTTGCTTACCTTACCATCTGAATCGTATGTTATAAGCGGTTCGAGACAAAGTCTTGAATACTGGATAAACATACCCAGTGCAACACCCGCAGGGTCTAAGTCACCTTCGGTATTACCTCCCTGAATTGTAATAGATTTTGTTGAAGCTGATGTGCTTCCTGCACCGCCGCAGCCTGTAAACATTGTCATTGTGGTTACGACTGCCAGCACTACTACTGCCATTTTCTTAAAAAAACCTTTTCTCATATTAATTCCTCCTTTTTTGTTCGGGGTATCTATTAACAGCCTTATGGCGTGTTAATCAATTTGTTTTATGCCGGCACAAGTGTGTGCACAATATTTTGACACTGCAATTATAAATAATCAAAACAGGCAACCTTTCTGTCTCCAACATTTACCATGATTGGCGGTCCTGCGAGACATTCTTCTCTGCATCTCGGACACCTTGATGCAAAAGGACAGCCTGTCGGCATATCAAGAGGGCTTGGTATTTCGCCCTTTAACATGATTCTCTTACTTTCCCTTGCCAGCTTAGGGTCAGGAATAGGAGCGGCTGACATAAGTGCTTCCGTGTATGGATGAAGCGGGTGATTATACACTTCATCGGCATCTCCGAATTCTACGAGATGTCCCAGATACATAACTCCTATTTTATGGCTTATATGTTTTACCATTCCCAGATCATGGGCGATAAACAAATATGAAATTCCCTGTTCGTCCTGAATCTTTTCAAGAAGATTAATTATCTGTGCCTGAATTGAAACATCCAATGCTGATATAGGTTCATCGCAGACTATAAAATCAGGATTTAATGCAAGAGTTCTCGCAATTCCAACTCTCTGTCTCTGACCTCCCGAAAACTCATGCGGATATCTTCTGATATGGTCGGGCTTTAATCCAACGAGTTCAAGAAGTTCATAAACCTTTTCTTTTCTCTCAGCCTTTGTATACATGTTATGGATTACCATAGGTTCTTCGATAATGTCACCGATTGTAAATCTCGGATTAAGACTCGCATATGGGTCCTGAAATATCATCTGCATGCTTTTTCTTAAATTGTGCATTTTTTTGTTACTGAGTTTCGTTATATTCTGTCCGCGGTAAAATATTTCTCCACCTGTAGGCTCATATATTTTCATAATTGTTCTGCCGAGTGTTGATTTGCCGCAGCCGCTCTCACCGACAAGACCTACTGTTTCGCCTTCCATAACATCGAGTGAAATTCCGTCAACAGCCTTAACATATTGGCTCATATGGATATAACCTCTTTTTGCGAGGAAATATTTTTCAAGCTCTTTTACACGAATAATCGGTGTATTTTCCTTTACATTTTCTGTCATAAGCCCTGCCTCCGTTTCTTTGTCCATGATTTAAGCTTTTTGATTTTTAAGTATTATAATCTCTGCCAATCATCCATTCACTGCTGCTGACTGTTCCTGAACAATTTTGTCTGCACTGTCTTTGCAATATTCCCAGCAGCTGCAATACTGGTCTTCTGAAAACTGCGTCCTGCATGGCATATAATCCTTACAGATTTTCATTGCCTTACTGCATCTTGGCATAAACGCACAACCCGAATTAAGCTTTAACAAATCAGGCGGTGTTCCCGGAATCGGGATAAGTGACTGACGTTCACCGTTTGTATGAGTTCCTATACTTCTTAAAAGTCCCATTGTGTATGGGTGTTTAGGATTATAAAAAATCTCATCTGTTGTTCCGTGTTCAACAATCTGTCCGCCGTACATAATGTTAATTTTCTGACAAAGTGTTGCAACTACGCCGAGATCATGTGTTATCATAATAATCGCTGTTCCCGTTTCCTCGGCTATCTCTTGTAAAAGTTCCAATATCTGGCTCTGAACTGTAACATCCAGTGCCGTTGTAGGTTCATCTGCAATAATCAGCTTAGGATTGCATGAAAGTGCAATCGCTATGATAATTCGTTGTCTCATACCACCTGAAAACTGGAACGGATACTGGTCGATTCTCTTTTCCGGACTTGGTATTCCGACTTTTTTCATAAGCTCTATAGCTCTTTCTCTCGCTTCCTTTTTACTGCACTTTGTATGTCTTAAAATCTGTTCCTCAATCTGTGTTCCGACTTTCAATATCGGATTTAAGAATGTCATCGGGTCCTGAAAAATCATTCCTATATCATTGCCCCTTATTTCCTGCATTCTTTTTTCATATGCTTTTTTATTGTTTTTGTATTTTTCGCTTATTGGAGAAATCTCCTCACCATCAAATATAATGCTGCCAGATACGATTCTTCCGTTGTCTGCCAAAAGTCCCATTAAGGAAAGCATTCCGACACTTTTTCCGGAACCGGATTCACCGACAATTCCTAATATTTCTCCTTTTTCAAGACTGTAATTGACATTTCTTACTGCCTTTACAATTCCCTGTCCTGTTTTAAATTCTGTTGTCAGATTTTTTATTTCCAAGAGTTTCATAGGCGTGCCTCCTTATCTCTTTCCCTTAGGATTTAATGCTGAGTTCAAACCTTCACCGATGAAGTTAAGGCTGAAGATTGTTACACAAATAGCCGCTACAGGAAACAGCATCTGATATGGGAAAATCTCAAGATATGTTCTTGCATCCTGTGCCAGTGTACCGAGACTTGCCATCGGTGCCGAAATACCTACACCTACGAAGCTAAGAAAAGCTTCCATAAATATTGCCTGAGGTATCATAAGTGTTACTGTTACAATAATTGTTCCGAGTGAATTGACAATCAGGTGTTTAAATAAAATCCTTCTGCTATTCGCTCCAAGAACAAATGCGGCAAGTGCAAATTCCTGTTCTTTTAATGTAATAATCTGTGACCTTACCATTCTTGCCATTGAAATCCAGCCTGCCACGCAGACACCAATAATAATGCTTCGCACATTTGAACCGAATATCAGCATTATGAGGATTATGTAGAGAAGTTCAGGTATTGAATAAAGAATATCCGTAAGTCTCATCATCCACATATCAACACGTCCTCCGACGTATCCTGCGATACCGCCGTAAATAACACCGATTATCGTATTAATCACTGCTGTAACAATACCAACCATAAGACTGATTCTTGCACCATAAAGAACTCTTGTAAAAAGGTCTCTTCCGAATCTGTCTGTTCCAAACCAGTGTGCTGTGCTGGGACGCTGGTTCATTATTGCTGTATCCATTCCGTCATATGAATATGGGGAAATCATCGGTCCGAATATTGCCATAAGTGCAATTATTAAAAATATTACAAGTGCAATCATTGCTCTTTTATTTTTTACGAACCTCTCACAGACATCTTTAAAAAAGCTCTTGCTTTCAATGGCGATAAATTCATCATTCTTTTCGTCTGGGTCTATCGGTTCAAAATATTCTGATTTATTTAACATGGCACTTACCTCCTACTTTGAAAGTTTTATTCTAGGATCAACAACAGCTGATATAATATCAACCAGAAGATTGCATACAATAATCATCGCACCGATAAAAATTGTCATTCCCATAATAATCGTATAATCTCTGTTTGAAATCGCATTTACAAACTCGCGTCCGATACCTGGAATAGCAAATACATTTTCAATTACAAAACTACCTGTAAGAAGGAATGCTATCATTGGACCTGCGATTGTAATTACAGGTAAAATCGCATTTTTCAAAATATGCTTAAAAGTAATAGTGCTCTTTTTAAGACCTTTCGCCTTTGCCATTACCACATAGTCCTGATTCATTGCTTCGCTATAGCTTGACTGTACAAGTCTTGAAATCTGTGAAATCGGATATGCCGACATTGCAAGAACAGGAAGTATATAATGTCTCGGTGTTGTAAGTCCCGTTGCCGGAAGCACTTTCAGGTAAACACCAAATACAAGCATTAAAAGAATCGCAAATACAAAGTTTGGAATACTTACACCAAGTGTAGTTCCGGTAAGAAGAATACCTCTCACCCATTCTTTTTTCGTTGCTGCCATCCATATTCCCATTGCAACTCCTACAATAAGTGAAAATACAAATGCACTTAATCCGAGTGAAACTGTATTCGGAAGTCCCTGTGCAATAATTGTATTTACTGAAACACCTGTCTTTTTGTAAGACACTCCCAAATCTCCATGTAAGAGATTCTTCATATACAGTAAATACTGCTGGTCAAGCGGCTTATCCAATCCATATTTTGAATTGAGCTGTGCAAGTGCCGTAGCTGAAATATTGTCTGATGAAAACGGATTGCCGGGCATCAGTCTTGTCAGAAAAAATGTTATTGTAATAAGAACAAACAGGGTAACTATTCCTAACCCCAGTCTTTTTAAAATATACTTCAGCATAATTTTCTCCTCCTTTTTTCTTTTCTGAATTAGTATAAAAAAAGACCCTGTTGTTTTTTCATTCAACAGCGCCTTTGCTATATTCCTCTTTTTCTTTTTTATTCAATTGTAAAATTCCATTTATGTATATAGTTGATACAAGTATAAGTGAACAGAAATCTGAAACACTTGAACTGTATAAAACTCCATTCAGTCCCAAAAATCTTGGAAGAATCAACAATGCCGGAATTAAAAATAATCCGTTCCTGCTGATTGAAATAAATGTTGCAACCTTTGGTTTTCCTATTGCCGAAAAGTACATCGAAGCCAATGTCTGAAATCCCAAAAATAGCATAAACATCTTTGATTTTCTCATTGCCATTGCTCCATATTCGGCAAGCTGGGCATCGCCGCTTGAAAATATTGCAAATAATGTTTTCGGTACAATCATCATCAGAAGCCATACCACCGTGCATATCACAAATGCAATTGCCTGACCAATCAATGCTGCATTTCTTGTCCTTTTGTACTGTTTTGCTCCATAATTGTAACTTATTATTGTAGATATTGCATTGTTCATTCCCAGTACAACCATAAGTGCAATGCTCTCAACAGTATTTACTACTGACAGTGCTGAGATTGCTAAATCTCCTCCACCGGCTCCCATCTCATTATTACCATATATCATAAGTGAATTATTGGTTATGAGATTATTTACAAGACCAAAGCCCTGAAAAACTGCCGGTGCTGCACCAAGACCTGCAATTTCAAGCATCTTTTTAAATCTGACACTTTTTAATCCTGCCCATCTTAGTACACTTTTTTCCCTTGTAAAATACAAGGCACTTACCGTGGCTCCCACAACCTGGCTTAAAGCTGTCGCGGCTGCGGCTCCCTGTAATCCTGCATTGAATACTATGATAAAGAGTGCATCCAGACCAATATTTAGGAGTGCTCCTATCATTGAAACAACCATCGAATACCTGACATTTCCTTCTGCTCTTATTGCTCCTGCAAGTCCGAGATTCATAATCTGGAAAAACTGCCCAATTGCTATAATTCTTAAATAATCAACCGCCGGATTATGAAGTGCTGAACTTTCCCTCGCTCCACATAAAGATATAAGCTGACTGGCGAATATGAAGAAAAATAATGTAACAATAAATGCAAGTATGGCTCCCATTGAAACAATATTCGTAAAAGCTTCGTCTGCTTTGTCTTTTTCTTTTCTTCCAAGTGATAAGGAAATAAGTGCCCCGCCTCCTATAGTAAGAAGAACGGTAATTGCTGAGGTTACATTGTTTAACGGAAACATAAGTCCGATTGCTCCCAATGCATTTCTTCCAACAAACTGACCTACAAATAATCTGTCAACCACATTATATAATGCAGTTGTTATATTGCCGCATATTGCCGGAATCGACATAGAAACAATTAAGGGAAATAATTTTTTTGTACCGAGTGCATTAACCCTTTCACCCGCTTCCATGTCATCACCTCACTTTTTTGTTTTATGCTTTTGTTTTGCATGAGCTTATATTACACACGTGTAATCATTTTGTCAATATGTATTTTTATATTTCATACACAACTTTAGTGTTTTTTGATTTTTATTTAACATAATTAGGTCATTTTTCATTTTCACCATATTATATTAAGTTATAGATGATTTTAATTGTCTTTAAAACTTTCTTTAACGCGTTAAAATAGTGCCTTGACTTTTACACACGTATAATTTAAACTCTTTTATATAAAGCAGATGGACGGCTTTTAACAGCTTCTGCTGCTGATATAAAATAATATAAAATAAGAAAGGACTGACTGCTATGAAAGTACAGGTATTAGTAAGTAAACCAAAAAGTTTGGACATAACTCTTAATGAAATGATGGAAAAATGGCATATGCTTGAATTAATTCCCGGTCTTGAATGTCATTTTTATACTTATGACAAATCTCTTACATCTGAAGAAATAAGCAATATTATTGATTCAGATACCGAGGCCGTAATCGGCGTTTATTTAAGGAAAGACCTTATCACTGAGGATTTCTTTATTAAACATCCAAAGCTTAAATATATGGCTGGAATGGCTCACGGATATGAGGAATTTGATGTTGAACTTACGCACAAATACGGTGTTACGATAACCAATACCGCCTATGGTGCTTCTACAATCGCAGAATTTGCATTTGCTCTTCTTCTTGATATATGCCATAAGGTTGAACTTCACAGCAGCTATGTTAAGACACATGACTGGGTAAATGATCCATCTCCACGTTACATGTTCGGATTGAGTGACCAGATAGAACTTAACGGTATGACTTTCGGCATCATCGGTCTTGGAAAAATAGGTTATCATGCTGCACTTATTGCAAAAGGCTTTGGTATGAATGTTATTTCTTTCAACAGACATTTAAAAACCGGTGCCGAATATGATTTTATAGAGCAGGTAAGTCTTGATGAAGTTTTGTCACGCTCGGATGTAATATCGCTTCACACACCTCTTACCGATGCAACTAAAAACATTATTAATAAAGAAAGCATTGCTAAAATGAAAGACGGCGTTATATTAATAAACACATCCCGTGGTGGTCTTATAAATGAGGATGACCTCGTTAATGCCTTAAATTCAGGCAAAATTTATGCCGCCGGTCTTGATGTCATAAGTGAGGAGCCCCCACGCCATGACCTTGGAATCCTTCACTGTGAAAACGCTACGATAACAGACCATATCGCATACTTGCCAAAGACATCAAGACTGCGTTCAGTTTCGGTTGCCATATCTAATTTCAAGGCATATCTCGACGGCTGTCCTACAAGTGTAATCAATAAATAGTACAATGTTCTCATTTTACAATGCATCATTGACTTCATATATCAGCAGTGGTATACTAATACTAAATTAGTATAAGAATTGGAGAGCATCATGTCAAAAGGTGAAGAAACAAAAAACAGAATTCTTTTTGTGGCAAGAGATTTATTTTATGAATATGGATTCCATAAAACAACTGCCCGCATGATTTCTGAAAAAGCCAATACTAATCTTGGACTTTTGAATTATTACTTTAAAAATAAAAACGAGATGGGACTTATAATATACAGCAGTATCCGTGACAGGTTTGATGAACTTATCGCAGAATATTTTCCTGATATGGACGAGCTTATGCTGTTCCTGTTCTCTAGTACACTTGAACTTTATCTTTGTATTACAAATGAAAAATATGGCAATTTTTTTCATGAATTTATTGGTGGTGAACCAAAAAACAGACGTTTTATCCAGGAACATATCTCCGATGTATTCTGCCGCTATTCTTCAGAATATGCACAGACACCGGAATATACAATGCTTGCAACAATAAGTATATCGGCCATCAAACCTGCCGTTGTAGATTACGTTCTCAATCACAAAGGTGAGATTAAGACAGATACCTATTTAAGATATTATCTTGAACAGCAGCTTCACTTCCTTGGTCATAACAAAAGTGAAGCCGACTCATATATTGAAAAAGTTCATAAGTTTTATATAAGTGTTGCACCGCGTTTTACACCGGTTATGACACCACTTGTTTAAAAATAAAAATGAAAGGACCTTCATACAGATGTTCATGTTACTTAAAAAGTTATCCGCATCACGCATTATTGCTCTTGGATTTGCTCTTGCAATACTTACAGGCTCAATACTTCTTATTCTGCCATGCAGTGTACGACCGGGCGTGCATCTTGAATATATAGACTCGCTTTACACATCAACAAGTGCTGTCTGCGTAACCGGACTTGTAAGTGTTGATGCCAAAGATACATTTACTCCTCTTGGACAGTTTTTCCTTGCTATGCTCATTCAGATTGGCGGTCTTGGTGTTACTGCCATCGGTGCCGGAATTATCATTGCCATGGGAAAAAAAGTTAATATGAAAGGACGAAGCCTTATCCGTGATGCTCTTAATGTTGATTCCGGAAAAGGCATGATTATATTTATCCGCGATATTTTTATGACAACAGTTTTTTTTGAGCTGGTTGGTGCCATGTTAAGTTATATTGTATTTTCTAAGGATTATCCGCCTGTTGAGGCTCTCGGAATAAGCCTGTTCCACTCAATTGCGGCATTTAACAATTCCGGATTTGATATTCTTGGCAATTACCGGAGTCTTACAGGATATTATGATAATTTCACACTTAATATTATAACTTGTGTGCTCATATTCTTTGGGGGTATCGGTTTTCTTGTAATCCGTGAATTAAGAATTAAACATTTTCACTGGAAAAAGCTCTCTATGCATTCGCGTGTTGTAATTTCAATGAGCCTGTTCCTTATTGTTTCAGGTACACTTCTCATTAAGGCAACTGAAAATATTTCATGGCTTGGTGCTTTTTTCCTTAGTTTTTCAACAAGAACAGCCGGTTTTTCAACATATCCACTCGGTAACTTTTCATCAGCCGGACTTCTCGTTGTAATTATACTTATGTTTATAGGTGCATCTCCAGGTTCAACCGGCGGCGGTATAAAGACGAGCACATTTTTTGTTTTATTGCAGGGAATCAAATCTGCAGCTACAAACAAATCTGAAAAGGCTTTTCACTATGCTGTTCCAAAAAATGCTTTCAGCAAAGCTGCAATTATAACAGCTATCGGAGCTGCCATAGTTCTTACCGGAACTTATATTATGCTTGTTTTACAACCCGAGCTTTCTTTTATAGATGTATTTTTTGAAGTAACAAGTGCATTCAGCACATCAGGATTATCAACAGGAATAACTCAGCAGTTAGGAATAGGGGCAAAGCTTCTTTCAATTATAATAATGTATGCCGGTCGCCTAGGTCCGCTAACGATTGTAACAGTATGGTATTTCAGCAAAGGTGAGCGTGTTTCTTACCCGGAAGGAAATATATCTGTCGGCTGAAACTGACGCATCTTTGGCAGTCCATAACATGCGAATACGGCTCACAGCCTACATAAACTTAGATACAAGGAGATTTATAATTTTATGTTTAAGAAATCAAAAAGTAATACAACTTCATACGGAATTGTCGGAATCGGTAGATTTGGATATGCTCTTGCTATTGAGCTTGCAAAAGAAGGCAATGATATTCTCATAATTGACTGCGATGAAGAAAAAGTTGCAGAGCTTCGTGAATATACTGAAAATGCATTTGTCGTTAAAAATATAGATAAAAAATCACTTCAATCCACTGGTATACAGAATTGTGATGTTGCTGTCGTGTGTATCGGCGAACAGCTCGACACTTCAATACTTACAACTCTTAATCTTGTATCAATGGGAATTCCACATGTAATTTCAAAAGCCAAAAGTGCTGAACATGGTGAGATTCTTGAAAAACTCGGTGCTGAAGTTGTATATCCGGAACGCGATATGGCTATAAGACTTGCCAACCGTCTCATTACTTCAAGTGTAATCGATTTTGTACAGCTTAGTGAACAGATTAATGTTTCAAAGATGAAAATTCCTGACAATGCTATCGGAAAAAGTGTAATTGATCTCAATCTGCGTTCACGTTTTAACCTGAATATTATTGCAATTGAAAAAAGCGGTGTTGTTTCCAACACCGTTGACCCTCATTATACTTTCCAGAAAGATGACGTATTATATATATGTGGCGGACGTGACAGTCTCACTCAGTTTTCTGACTGGCTTTACAAATAATATTATTTTCAATCTTTTGTGCTGTTTTACAAAAGCTTTCGAGTTCTTCTTCACTTATATTTTCGCAGAATACTTCGTCAGCCATAGCAAATATATCTATTACATCTTCGGCTTTTTTCCTACCGTTATCTGTAAGTGATATAATAAATGAACGCCTGCACTCTGGATTGCTTTCACGAACAATCAGGCCGGCAGAAACAAGCCGGTCAATTGTTCTTGACATTGTTGTCACATCAAGGAAACATGCATCTGCAAGTTCCCTTTGACTCATCGGTCCCGACAGATATAACTCCCTTAAAATTCTCGGCTGTCCCTGACCGACTGTAAGACCTATTTCTATAAAATACGGTCTTAAAAAATTTCTTCTTGAAAGCTCTATTTTAAATAATATATTTTTGATATCTTCATGTTTCATAAAGTAAAAACCTCTTTTTATATTTAATATCTTGCATCTTCAATACCCAATTGTCTATATCCACATTATTATATAACTTATTTTATTCAAGTTCAAACTGCCCTGTATACAATCTGTAATATCTTCCTTTTTGCTCCAACAGTTCCTCATGGCTTCCACGCTCAATAATTTCACCTTTTTCAAGCACCATAATTGCCTTGGAATTCCTTACTGTAGAAAGCCTGTGTGCTATTACAAAGACTGTCCTACCCTCCATAATGGCATCCATGCCTTTTTCGATAAGTCTCTCTGTTCTCGTATCAATTGAACTTGTTGCCTCATCAAGAATAAGTACAGGCGGCTTTGACACAGCGGCTCTTGCAATCGCAAGGAGCTGTCTCTGTCCCTGTGAAAGATTGCTTCCATCTGAATAAAGCATTGTATCGTATCCATCAGGCAGTCTTTTTATAAATGAATCTGCATTGGCAATTATTGCTGCCTGTCTTACTTCTTCATCTGTCGCAGAAAGATTTCCATATCTTATATTATCAGCAATTGTGCCTGTAAAAAGATGTGTATCCTGTATTACCATTGAAAGTGAATGACGTAAATCATCTTTTTTTATCCGCCTTATATCTATTCCGTCATAATAAATTGTTCCTGATGATATTTCATAAAATCTGTTAATAAGATTGACAATCGTAGTCTTTCCTGCACCTGTCGAGCCGACAAAAGCAATCTTCTGCCCCGGCTTTGCATAAAGCGATATTTTATTAAGTATCGTTTTTTCGGGTGTATATCCAAATACAACATTATCAAAACGTACATCACCCTTTAATTCGACATATTTATATGTGTTATTTTCAGGCACTTTCCATGCAAATATTCCTGTTTTTTCTTCACATTCACTAAATGAATTATCCTCATTACGTCTGACATTACACAATGTGATATTTCCCTCATCAATCTCAGGTTCTTCATCCATCATGTCAAATATACGCTCAGCACCTGACAATGCTGACAACAGAAAATTTATCTGCTGTGTAAACTGGTTAAGCGGCATGGCAGACTGTCTTACATATACAAGATATGCAGAAAGACTTCCAAGATCCATAATTCCTTTTATTGTAAATATTCCTCCGACGCACGCTGATACTGCATAATTAAGATATGAAAGACTGACTATAACAGGTATCATAAAACCTGCATATGTCAATGCACTTGTTGATTCTTTCCTGAAATTTTCATTTAATCTGCAAAATTCCTCAAAATCTTTTTCTTCATGGTTAAATACTTTTTCCACTTTTTGTCCGGCAGTCATTTCCTGAACAAAACCATTTATTTTACCAAGTTCTTCCTGCTGTCTGTTAAAATATTTTTTACTGTGCTTTCCGTTGTATTTTATAAAGATAAACATAATGATTAGAAATATAACTACTATCATTGAAAGTCTTATACTTAAAACCATCATCATGGTAATTGTTCCAAAAAGCATCATGAAACTCTGGATAATCATTGCAAAACTATTATTCATAGCCTCCTGTACTGTATCCACATCATTGGTGAAACGGCTCATAAGTTCACCATGTGTATGTGCGTCAAAATATTTCAGAGGAAGCTTTTGTGTATGATTAAATAAATCCTTTCTGATTTCCTGAATTACTTTCTGAGATGTCTTTACCATGAGCCTATTATAAAAAAGCGTCGCCATTGCACCACAAAGATACATGATACCCATTCCTGCCACAGCTTTAAAAAGCCCATGCATATCTCCCGGAGTAATGAATTTATTGACAACTGGTTTTATAAGATATGTACCCATTATATTAGCACCTGCACTTATAAACACAAGGACCGCTACGGATAGAAATGCCCATTTGTGCATTCCAAGATATGCAAAAAGATGTTTTAACGTTTTCTTTGTATCTTTTGGTCTTTTATATCCTACATATTTTGCCATTATAAATCAGCTCCTTCCTTCTGGGATTCATATATTTCCTGATAAATCGTATTTTCTGCAAGCAGGCTTTCATGTGTTCCGATTCCGTTTACCCTGCCTTTATCAAGAATAATAATCTGGTCTGCATGACGTACTGATGAAATTCGCTGTGCAATTATAATCTTTGTCATGTCAGGAAGTTCCTTAGCAAGTCCATCCCTGATTTTTGCTTCTGTCGCAGTATCAACCGCACTCGTTGAATCATCAAGAATAAGCACCTTAGGTTTTTTAAGTATTGCTCTTGCAATACAAAGTCTCTGTTTCTGTCCACCTGAAACATTAACACCACCCTGTTCAATCTTTGTCATGTATCCATCATGCAGTCTGTCAAGGAATTCATCTACACACGCAATGTGGCACGCTTTGTCAATTTCTTCCATAGAAGCATTATCATCACCCCATTTTAAATTTGAAAGCACTGTTCCTGAAAACAGAGTATTTTTCTGAAGAACAACTGAAACTGCATCACGCAAATGCTTCATAGGATATTTCCTGACATCAACACCATCTATTTTTACAGTTCCTTGTGTTGCATCATAAAGTCTGGGGATAAGCTGTACAAGCGTTGTCTTCGCAGAACCTGTCTGACCTATAATTCCGACTGTCTGCCCCGGCTCTATTTTAAAAGAAACATCAGAAAGTACATACTCTTTTGCTTCTTTTTTATATTTAAACCATACATTTTCAAATTCGATTCCACCCTTTTCAACGCTTATATCCTCGGCAGACTCATCAGTCATATCAATTTTTTCATCTATTACCTCAACGATTCTTGCACCAGACGCAAGGGAACGTGTCATCATAAGAAATACATTGGACATCATCATAAGTGAATTGAGTATAAGCAGTACATAACTTAAAAACCCTGTAAGTTCACCGATTTTTAACTGTCCCATATTTACAAGATGGCCTCCGAATAAGAGAAGTGCCAGAATTGTACCATACATTACAAATTGAAATGATGGCATATTTAGTACTGAAATTCCAAATGCTTTTTCGGATTCATTTTTAAGATTAAGATTCGCCTCTTCAAATTTAGCTGTCTCATAATCTCCACGGACGTATGATTTAACTACTCTTACTGCTGTAAGATTTTCCTGAATCGTTCTGTTAAGCAAATCTATTGCCGACTGCATCTTTGAATATAGCGGACGGACATTCAATATTATTGCAACAAGCAGAATTGCAAGAACCGGCAGTGCGACAAAAAACACAAGTGCCAGCTTTGAATTAATGCTGAATGCAATTCCTGTGGCAAATATAAGCATAACAGGGCTTCGTCCAAATGGTCTCATACCTGTTGACACTGAATTCTGAATATTTGTAACATCACTTGTAAGCCTTGTAACAAGTGATGATACCCTGAAATGGTCTATATTTGTAAATGAATATGACTGTAATTTCTCATATTCAGCCTTTCTTAAATTAGCACCAAGTCCCTGACCCGCAAGTGCAGAAAATCTTGAGCTCCCTATTCCAAAAAATAAAGCCGCAGCAGCACAGCAGACCATCTGTATACCTTTCTTATAGATATACATCTCGTCTGCATTAGCCACTCCGGTGTCTATTAAATCTGCCATTATAAGCGGAACCATAAGTTCAAGTACCACTTCAACAGCAATACAAAACAATGCCAGATAAGCATATTTTTTATATTGTTTCATGTAAGAAAAAATTCTTCTTAACATTAGTTGCACCTCCAATTGTTGTATATGCAACTATTGTATTGTCAATAATTTTAGATGTCAAGCTTCTTTTTTTTATATTTTTTTAAACCAGACCAGTCACCTTTCTTCCCTGTAATAATTTTCACCAAGTGATTCAGGAATATGATCTTTTCCTGTTTTTCTTATGCTTGTAATTATAATAACTATGCTTGTTACAATATATGGACACATATCATATATAAATGGATTAAGCCCCGGAATTGCAATATAAAGCCTCATTATCATAAGTGCACCGAATATTATGCTGCAAAAAATTGATTTTAACGGATTCCATGCTGAAAAAATCACAAGAGCAACAGCAAGCCAGCCATATCCGCTTATGCAGCCATGAACCCATACTCCCGAATTTGTTACCATACACATATACATTCCGGCGAGTCCACATAAAGCACCTCCAATAACAGAGGCAATATAGCGGTATTTTGTCACTGAAACACCTGCCGCATCAGCTGCATATGGGTTCTCGCCCACTGCTGTCAGCTTTAATCCAATTTTTGTCTTTTTAATTATGAAAAAAGCCGCCAAAGCTGCTGCAAGTGAGAAATATACCATTCCATTGTATGAAAACAGTAATTCACCAATAACCGGAACAGAAGATAAACCCGGAATATGTATTCCCGAAAATACAGCTTTTGTTTCATCTGTAACGCTGATATATCCGCCTGCTCCCTGACCCATAAGTTCACCAAAAAAGTTGCCAATGCCTGTTCCCATAATTGTTATGATAAGTCCGACAACATTCTGGTTTACTCTCAACGATATTGTCATAAATCCAAAAAGTGCTGATGTTATCATACCGCTTAACGCTCCTGCAATAAATGATACTGCTGCCGCCACAAAACCTGACAGACCTAATTTTTCTGCAGCAACGGCACCAGCCAGCGAGGCAACGGCACCAATATACATTGTGCCTTCCACACCAAGATTAATATTTCCCGATTTTTCTGTAATTATTTCGCCAACTGTTGCAAGAACAAGCGGTGCACCGGCAAGAACTGCCGCAATAAGAAAATTAATAATCATATCTGCCTCCTTTATCATTTATCGCGGATGATTTCCTTCCTGACATAAATGAAAATGAAACTTTGTATTTTATGAAAAATTCACAGCCTAACATAAGCAAAAGTATTATACCTATCATTATATTGGCAAATGATGACGGAATAAGATATACCGTCTGAAGATTTCCGGCACCACGGTTAAGAATTGCTATAAACGCCGACATTATAAGAATTCTTACCGGTTTCATATCTGCCATCCAAGCAACCATAATTGCTGTAAATCCGACTCCTCCGGCTGTTGATTCTGATAATGTTCCGTCTGCTCCTGCAACCTGAAGAAATCCTGCCAGTCCACATAACGCTGCCGACAAAAACATCGTCCGTATCATGACTTTTGATGCGTTAATGCCTGCATATCGTGCTGTCTCCATTGAATCGCCTATAACTTTAATCTCATATCCATGCTTTGTTTTCTGTATATAAAAATAATAGAGAACGAGCATGACAAGTGCAATTATCCAGCCAATATGTACTCCAAACACTCTTGGAAGCCTGCTATAAAAGTCAAGCATTCTTACCTTTGGAAAATTATTTGCAGCATCCTGCCAGCTCCTTGTATTCTGAAGCATGACTATCAGCTGTGTTGCAATATAATTAAACATAAGTGTAAGCAGTGTCTCATTTGTCTTAAATTTTGCCTTAAATACTGCGGGTATCATGCCATACAGTCCTGCCATAATAATTGAAGCTGCTGCCATAAGCGATAATAAAACCCACTGCGGAATTGACCTGCCAAAAATAAATGACACAGCTGTAGCAGCTATGCCACCTATAAGTATCTGTCCCTCTCCACCTATATTCCAGAATTTCATTCTAAATGCAAGTGACAGACCTGTCGCTGTTATAACTAGCGGAATAGTTCCCTTTACTGTTTCTCTTATAAGAAATTCTTTTCCAAATGCACCTTTTAACATTACAGCAAATACATTAAACGGATTAAAATGCATGCATAAAAGCAGAATACTTACCACAATAAAAGAAAACACAAATGCAATCACACGTATAATCAATGAATGAACATCCGATATATATGGTCTTTTTATTATTCTTGCAAATCGTTGTTTTTCTTTTTTATTTTCCATTTTATATCACCTGCCCTTTCGTATCTGTCATTAGTGAACCCAGATAATCTTTTGTAACTGTTCTTGCATCAGTAATTCCGGCTATCCTATGGTCAGCCATAACCATGATTCTGTCTGACAATGCCATTAAAACATCCAGGTCTTCTCCTACAAATATTATTGCTGTTCCTCTTTTTCTTTCTTCATCAAGAAGGGTGTAAATCATATATGATGAATTAATATCAAGACCACGCACCGGATATGAAACTATAAGCACATCTCGCCCTGCCTCAATTTCTCTTCCAAGAAGCACCTTCTGGACATTGCCCCCGGATAACATTCTCACCGGCGTATGAATACCGGGAGTTGCAATATCAAGCTTTTTAATAAGATATTTTGCTATATCAGCAGCTTTTTTCCTATGCAAAAATGCACCGGCTTCATCTTTATATGATTTTAACACCATATTATCTACCATATCCGATGAAGCGATAAGTCCCATTCCAAGCCTGTCTTCCGGAACAAATCCAAATCCTGTTTTATTTTTTCTTCGCCATTCCGGTTTTTTATTGGTTATATCAAAATTTCCTTCTTCGGCATAATATTTTATTTTTCCTGATGTAACTTCACGTATGCCGTCTATACACTCACAAAGTTCTTTCTGTCCGCTTCCTGATATTCCCGCAATTCCAAGTATTTCTCCTGATTTTAAATCAAATGAAACATCTGAAAGACCAACCGTTTTATCATCAGAAAGACAGCTTATGTTGTGCACTGAAAGAACTGTTTTTTTCTTTTCGTAAGATGTACGTGCAATCTGCAATGTGACTGTTTTTCCTACCATTTTACAGGCAAGCTCATTTTCGTCTGTTTCACTTGTCTTTAATGTATCTATGTAATGTCCTTTACGCATAATGTATACATTATCAGAAATATCAAGAACTTCCTGCAATTTATGTGTAATGATTATTATTGATTTGCCGTCTTTTTTCATTGAGCGGATTACATTAAAAAGACTGCTGCTCTCTTGTGGTGTAAGAACTGCCGTTGGCTCATCAAGTATTAGAATCTTAGCACCTTTTATTATTGCTTTTATTATTTCTACTGTCTGTTTTTCGGAAACTGACATATCGCATATTTTTTTGTCCGGATTTACCGTAAATCCATACTTTTTTGCCACATCAGTTATTCTCTTACGGATATCTGCTTTATTTTTATATTCTTTATCCGAAAGGGCAATCTCAATATTTTCTACTGCATCCATAGAAGAAACTAACTTAAAATGCTGATGCACAACTCCAATTCCAAGCCTGTCTGCATCTTTTGGTGAACGTATTTCAACTCTTTTATTTTCATAATAAATTGAACCGCTGTCAGGATAATATATTCCGCCAATCATATTTATAAGCGTTGTCTTTCCAGAACCGTTTTCACCCAGAACCGCCATTATTTCACCTCTGTGAAGTGTAAGATTTATTTTGTCATTAACCATTACGGCTCCAAATGATTTGCATAAATTTTTTGTCTCTAATACAACTTCCATAGCCATTCTGCCTTTCTTTGCAAAGTAATAATTTTATTTTTTAATATCTATCCCCTGCAAAACCTCTCCAAATGTAGGTGATGATTTGGGTTCTATATAGACTTCTCCTGCTTTTACAAGCTTTTTTCCACTTTGATTATAAAGTGGACCACAAAATACATGTTTAGTACCGTTTTCAAAGCCTGCTGCCGCATCCGCCACTGCATTTTTTACTTTTTCTGCCGTATCAGAATCAAGCAGCGAATAATTTATATCTGCAAGATAAATCATTCCATTTTCAAGCGTTCCTGTATAGTCAACAGGAATCTTTGACGGCGTTCCGTCAAGTATATTCTGGACCGCCATTATCAGATAAGATGATGTATCCCATCTTACAGAAGTAAGAACAGCATTCGATGCTGCACTGCTCATATCACTGTTGTATGGTATGAAAAATGCACCATTTTCCTGACATGTAACGGCACCAGCCGTTGAATCTGCATGGTGGCTTATAACATCACATCCTGAATCTATAAGCGATTTTGTTGCCTGACCTTCAAGTGCAGGGGCATACCATTTATTAAGATATGTCGCACTTACTTCAATATCCGGATTAACACTTTTTGCTCCGAGATAATATGCATCAAGTCCATTATTTACTTCTGTGTAATCCATTGCACAGACATATCCGATTTTGTTTGTTTTTGTAGTAAGACCTGCAACTACTCCTGACAGATAACGCACCTGTGCAATGTCACCAAAATAATTGTGAACATTTGAAAGTCCGCTTGATGCAGCTTTAACGCCGCTGAAATGACAGAAAACTACATTCGGATACTCGAAAGCAACCTCTAACAGGTAATCTTCATGTCCATGCGACGTTGAAAATATAATCTGACATCCATCCTCAGCAAGCTCACGAAATGCAGTTGCAGCCTCCGCTGTATCAGGTACATTATATTTATTTATAATCTGGGATTTGTCTATCCCTAATGCTGCTGCCATTTTCCATGTTGAACTATCATGCGTATATGTGTATCCCTGGTCACTTGGGTCGGAATAATGTACAAAACCAATTTTTAAATCTTCTTTATTTACTTTTACACCCTCTGTCACCCCCGATGCCTTGCTGCCTGAACATCCGGTCAGGATAAATGCAAATATAAGCATGATAAATATTAAAATATTAATTTTTTTCATATTCTCTCCATTTCTGCCAGGGATTCTGGCTAATTTGTCCTCCTATATGACAAAAAAGCCTGCATATATTTATGCAGACTCCTTTGTCTTAATATTTATAAACTTTTTATTTTGTCTGGTCCTTCCAGTCTTCAAGAAGTTCTGCTGAATCAACAACAAGTCCAAGATGAAGTGATATGATTCTTAAAGCTGCTTCTTCAAGATGTTCACTACCTCTTGTAAGATCTCTTGGAACTACTATTCTGAAATCTCTGTTTGCACCATCAAATGCCGTATTTAATACACAGCAGTCTGTCATACAGCCTGTGAGGACAATTCTTTTTATTCCCATATTTCTTAAAAGCATTTCAAGATCAGTAGGATAAAATGCACTCAGTCTCTTTTTTGTACTTACAATCAAATCTTCGTCATGTACATCTATAGAGAATTTATTCCACTTTGTACCCTCAATTGCATGCTCTGCTATATTAGGAATTTCACCGACTGTAATAGGAAATACAAGTCTCCATGCTGATGGATTAAGTTTTTCATCAACTCCGCCTTTTCTTAATACTGAACGCACATGAATTATAGGAATGTTAAGTGCTCTTGCCTCTTCCATGAATTTGTTAAGTGGTTCTATAATCTGTCTTCCTCTTGGAGAAGGGCATGGACAATCAGGGTCTGTTGAAAGATGACCTTCGTGCATATCTATTGTTATAACTGCTGTTCCCTCCTTTTCAAGAAATATATCATGAATATTCTCTGGAACATCTTTTCTTACATTATCAAAATAAGCTTTCATAATTGTTAATCTCCTTTATTTTCTATATTTATGCAGTAACTTTTTTATTACTTCATTATTGTTCAGACTTCTCAAAAAGTGGACGAAGAAGTGTATTATTTAAAAGATTTAATATTATAAGTAAAATAATACCGACAAGCATTGGCTGTGTTACAATACTCTGAACTGCCGATGGAAGCATTGCTGTAAAATCTGCAGGAAGGAACATACATCCAATTGCAATTATATAAGGAACTGCTGCTGTAATTACGTTCATATCATCCCACTCAACATCTTTAAGATGCTGTACTCCACTGAATGCAATCATACCGAAAAGAATTACTGTTGCACCATTTAATACAGGTGATGGTATTACAGCGATAAGCATACCAAGCTTAGGGAAGAAACCAAGTAAAATTGCTATTATACCCATAACAAGTGTTGCAAAACGGCTGCCCACGCCTGTTGCTCTTATAATACCTACATTTTCAGGATATGTTGTTGTCGGACATCCACCAACAAGTGTACCGACAATATTGCCGACTGCAAGTCCGAATATACCACCGTTTGCCCTGTGTTCATCAACCTGCTGTCCATCCCAGCCTGCGATAAGGCTGTACATTCCAAGTGCCTCTGATACTGAATGAAGATATGCAAGAAGCATAAGTATTACAACACCGACATTCACACCAAAACCATATGGCATAATCTTTGGAAGTCCTACAAATTTTGCCTGTGCAACTGAACTGAAATCAATGTGTCCGAATATTGCATAAAAGATTGTTCCTACTATGATTGCCCATAAAAGAGCACCTCTCTTCATAAGACCTTTCTTTCCAAAAAGCATAAATCCTGCTGCAACTACAATTGTTATAACTGCTGAAAGAAGATTTACCCAAGGATAATAAGCAGTTCCTGCTGTTCCGAAACATCCCGGTATTGCAATCTCTGCAAGCTGTGTACCAATAATTAACATTAATGTACCAAATACAAGTGGTGATGTAAGTATTTTTGTAAGTTTACCAATTACACCAATATTACCAATAGGTATTGATAATACTGCAACTACTATGCCTGCAATTAACATTGAGCCATAAGCTGTTCCAAGTCCATATGCAGCACCTGTTGTAAGTATTGCTGACATAAATACCGCCGTTGGTCCGTGAACTGCCGGAAGTTTTAATATAAATATTGACTGAAGTATTGTCACAAGACCTGCTGTTATGAAACATGACTGAACCATATATCCAATATCAGCAGATGTAAGTCCGCACGCAGCACCGATAATTCCCGGAACTGCAAGTAAAAATGTTATACCCATAAGATGCTGTACTGCGAATAATAAAAGTTCGCCAACCGACATCTTCTGGTTAATGCCTACCGTCAATGGTGATTTTTCATTTTCCATTTTAATTCATCTCCTCAATTAATCTGAATCCGTTAAATCATCAAGTTCTTGCCGGCTTGAATACTTTTTATGATAAAACGAATCTCTCTGGCTATCGCTGCATTCGCCAAATTTCCGTGCAATTACGGACTTTGGCTCGTTGCCTGCGTAAAAAAAGAGACAACGTGTCCTTTATAGGGACTCCGTTGTCTCTTGATGTCTGAATAATACTATTTTATATAGTAATTTTCAATGTGCATACTGCATATATTTTGCCTCTTTTAATGCACAATATGCACATTCATCATTATCTTCTTTATCATTTGTGTTTTTATGACTCTATTTTTTTAGAAATAAATCATATATCTTTACTGCATTATAAAGCTGATTGGTAACTTCAGCATTCTTTATAGAGCAGCCAAGCAGCTCTTCAATTTTTTCAACTCTTTTTATCATAGTATTTCTGTGTATATAAAGATTCTGTGATGCCTGCGAAACATTCTGTCCGCACTTTAAATATTCTCTCAGCGTATCTATAAGATTCTGATTGTTCTTCTTATCATAAATAAGAAGCGGATTAAGAATTTCTTTTACATAATCATCTATTTTTGATGTGTCATCAATGTAAAATAAAAGCTGATATATCCCAAGTTCTTTATAAAACATTACTCCGCTTTTGTTTATTGTCTTTCTTGCAATTCTTGACTGGTCATAACTTTTCTTTAATCCTTCTAACCCCTGTGCAATCTCACCTATGCCTATACGCATATGTACATGTTTATTTTCCTTTATAAATATGTTATATATTGTACGTATAGTATTTACAATATCTTTTTCTTCTGTATTATCAGCGGAGATAATAAAAGCCTGCCGGTTATATTGATTAAGATAGTTAATCTTTCCAAAATACCGCTCAAAAAGACTTATCATTTTCCGCATAACACGGTCATTATGATATGCCTGATTCTCTGTCTGTAGATATTTTTCATCAAATTTATAATCAATAACTGCCACGGCTTTTTTTCCAAGCAATCCATATTTTTCCATAGATTGGCGATATGCCGAATCGTCATGATTTATCTCACCTGATAAAAGTCTGTCAAGAAATTCACTATGCATGCGTTCTTCAAGCCTGTCATTGGATACAAGCATAGATACACTTCCTATAACCCTTGAAAGCTTTGTCTCCCACGGTGCCGCAAAAACCGCAAGGCCTCTTTTCACAGCCTCGTCTATCGCAGCCTGTGGAATTGATGCTATATGCTCAGAATTAATAAGCATAATAATACATGCTGCTCTTCCATCCGCCGCCTGTATTACTATATCCGTAAGAAATTCATCTGTTATCTTTAAGCCTACGCCACTCATAAGAATAACATCTCCTCCGACAAGCCATTCTCTTATACTTACAGTCTGTGCAACATTTGGCCATGAAACGCCTCTGTCAAGACCATTCTCACCGCTTACAAGCTCAAAGTCTTTGAATGTATCAAGTTTTAATAAATCTCTTACATATATCATCTTCTCATTCCCATTCCACAACTCATACCTGAATCTTCATCAGGAATCTCAGATATATATCTTGCGTTAAACTCCGCATTAACTTCCGCGATTTCTTTAACTCCGTCTATATAATCCCTGAAAAATTCAAGCAGATCAATCCCGCTGCTCTCGCATCCTTCTGTCTCTTCCCACTGCTTCACAAGCTGGATTCTTTCTGATTTTGTTGTGTCTTTTATTAATGTACTTTTCATGACTACTCCTTTATTATTTTTAATGTTGTTGATTTTTACTTTCCCCTCTGACTCTTGTTGAAACTGTTCTTGTAAGAGGAATCATCTTTATCCCAATGCTTCCGTCAGTTTTTCTTGTAATAAGTGTTCCTCCACGCTGTATATAGCTTTTTGATATGCCATTATAGCCAAGACAATCTATAGACATTCCATATGTCAGCCGTATACCTTTATATGTCAACGACAGTGTATTAAGGTGGTCATGTCCACAAAACATCCATTTTATGATGCCGTTTTCCACAGCCTTTTTAAAAAAGTCACCCTTTTTATATGATATACCAAAATATTCATCTTTTTCGGCTATGCTTCCGTGCTCATAGACTACACTTTTATCTCCAAGCTTCATCTTCTCGTAAGCTTCCTTAAATTCCCTCACAGGCATATGGAAAAATGCCATCGCTTTTATATCCGGATTTATTTTTTTCAGTTTGCTTAATCTGTTCATGCACCACTCAGTCTGGTCCTCATGTATACAGTCAAATCCGCTGAAAAACCAGCCGTCGCCATACATATTGGAGTCAAGCATAACAAGCGGCATAAGCACATTTTTCTGTTTGTCAGTAAGATTTATAAAGAAATTGCCAACGCCAAATATATCTTTTCTTCCTTTTGAAAATATACAATATTTTCCTTTTGTAAAAATATCTGCAAGCTGCTCACGACCACATTTTGCACCCATCTCACAGTCATGATTGCCAAACACAAGTGTATAAGGAATCTTAAACCTATCTATAAACCTTATAAATCTCTCCGCCTGCTTTTTATTGTTCATAGTACCCGCCTTTGGTAAAAACGGAAATATTATATCTCCCGTAAAAACAATAAGGTCAGGTGAAGTTCTATTAATTATCTTTGTTACGGCATCAAGTGCCATCTTATCTTTTTTATGCGAAAATAATCCAAATCCGAGATGCAAATCTGTAAGCTGCAATATCTTATAATCCCTGTTTTCAGGAATTTCCAGCAAAAAAGTCTCTTCGTCTTTCTGTCTGAATCCATCACCGCAAAACATATCTTATTCCTCCCTTAACTTAACGGAATCAAAGCACCTATTGCTGAAATAACAGTTGATACAACCATAAGCACCTGAAACGGAACTGTTCCAACTACACCGCAGATAGGGCTGCTTCCTGCTTTCTTTCTTGACTTTCCGTATGTAAGAACGAGCATGATACTTACAAGTACCACAACGCCGCTCATAATTCTCGTCAAAATAATAAAACTGTTAACGCCAAATATCGCAAATAAAATACAAGGAATAGTAGCTGCAAGCCAGCTCACTCTGTTGCCTATGCCTGTCTGCTCATGCACAACATCTCTTAATGCCAGTGTATTAGACCAGAAAGTAGTCAGAAGTGCAAATAATGAAAATATTCCCGCAAGAATCATAGCCCAGCTGCCAATACTTTCTCCAAGCTGCATATATGCAAGTTCTTTGTCAAGTGTTCCTTTTGTTCCCATAAGTACAGACATGGTTACAACAAGTACAAAAACAGATGAAAGTGCAAATCCTATAAAAATAGATTTGCGAATCTTTTTTGCATCACCATCAAGCCCCTTTACGACCTGTATAACTGCCTGATTGGCTGATGTTGCAAACACAACCATGCTGTATAATGCCAAAAGATTATTCCAATGAAAATCAGCTGTATAAAATGAATTGACAGGACGCATAAAAGTTGCCACTGTCATAACTGCAACTATTCCCATAAGAATAATTACTGCATACTTCTGTGCTATTCCGACTGCTTTCATTCCGATAAAAACTACTATTCCTGCAATTACATAATATATAACCTGTGCAGCCGCAAACGGAATACCAAACCAGTTGACAAAAATCTGTGCACCGCCGTTAATATTGCCGCTTATGCCTATCATAATTGCAATCCCGTATACTGCAAATATAATCCAGCTGAATACCTTTTTCATCTTTCCGTGAAAAAGTTCACCTTCAAAGCTCTTTACAAGCTGGACACCTCCATTATTGTATGAAAGCTCCGCTATTATTAAATGAAGAATAACATTGATACAATATGCGATTACCACCATCCACACAACATCAAGCATGCTATTCTTTGTCGCAAGATACGGAACTGCAATTATTCCCGTTCCGATACTGTTTCCAACAATCATGCTGACTGCCTCAAATGTAGTAAATCTGGCTTCTGAACTTATCTTCATAAGCACCTCCGTTACTATATTTTTATACTCACTTTTTATAGTAACTGCATTATACATCATAGCAATGTTATTTTCAATATATAAAATATATATTATTAAATATAAAAAACCCGGAAGGCAAAGCCTTCCGGGCAATTAATTATATCAAGCTATGATTACTCAATGATTGTAGCAACAGCACCTGAACCTACTGTACGTCCACCTTCACGGATAGCGAAACGGAGACCCTGCTCCATAGCTACTCTGTGGATAAGTTCAACTGTCATTTCTACGTTATCACCAGGCATGCACATTTCTGTACCAGCTGGAAGTTCACAAACACCAGTAACATCAGTTGTTCTGAAGTAGAACTGTGGTCTGTAGTTGTTGAAGAATGGTGTATGACGACCACCTTCGTCCTTTGTTAATACGTAAACCTGAGCTGTAAACTTCTTGTGTGGTGTAACTGAACCTGGTTTACAAAGAACCTGTCCTCTTTCGATTTCATCTCTCTGAACACCTCTAAGAAGAGCACCGATGTTATCACCAGGCATAGCCTCGTCAAGGAGCTTACGGAACATTTCGATACCTGTAACAACTACCTTACGGATTTCATCTGTAATACCAACGATTTCAACTTCCTCATTAATGTGGAGAACACCTCTCTCTACTCTACCTGTAGCAACTGTACCACGGCCTGTGATAGAGAATACGTCTTCTACTGGCATAAGGAATGGCTTATCTGTATCTCTTTCTGGATCTGGAACATACTCATCAATTGTATGCATAAGTTCAAGAATCTTGTCACCCCATTCGCTGTTAGGATCTTCAAGAGCCTTAAGAGCTGAACCCTGGATGATTGGTGTATCATCTCCTGGGAAACCATACTCGTTAAGGAGTTCTCTGATTTCCATATCAACGAGTTCAAGAAGTTCTGGATCGTCAACCATATCACACTTGTTCATGAATACAACGATATATGGAACACCTACCTGACGAGCAAGAAGGATATGTTCTCTTGTCTGAGCCATAACACCATCAGTAGCAGCAACAACGAGGATACCAGCATCCATCTGAGCTGCACCAGTGATCATGTTCTTAACGTAGTCAGCATGTCCTGGACAGTCAACGTGTGCATAGTGTCTCTTCTCTGTCTCATACTCAACGTGAGCTGTAGAGATTGTGATACCTCTTTCTCTTTCTTCTGGTGCCTTATCAATATTCTCGAAAGCAACAGCTTCACCTGTACCAAGTCTCTCATGAAGAGTCTTTGTGATTGCAGCTGTAAGTGTTGTCTTACCATGATCTACGTGACCAATAGTACCAATGTTACAATGTGGTTTAGTTCTTTCAAATTTAGCCTTTGCCATTGTTTAAAATCCTCCTTAAATTTATAACCTTAATGGTTTTCTCATAGCTGAAATCTATTATATTTCATTTTGAAATATTTTTCAACTATATTTTTATATTAACTATATAAAGCTTGATTACTTGCTTCTTGAAGCAATAACTTTATCCTGAACTGACTTAGGAGCCTGTTCATATTTATCGAAGAACATAGAGTAGTTACCACGACCCTGTGTCTTAGAACGAAGGTCTGTAGCATAACCAAACATCTCTGAAAGTGGAACAAATGCTTTAATCATCTTACCACCACTGATATCTTCCATACCTTCGATACGTCCTCTACGTGAGTTGATATCACCGATTACATCACCCATGTATTCTTCTGGCATTGTAACTTCAACCTTCATGATAGGCTCAAGAAGAGCTGGAGCTGCCTTAGCCATAGCATCCTTGAATGCCATAGAACCAGCGATATGGAATGCCATTTCTGAAGAATCGACTTCATGGTATGAACCATCGTAGATATCTGCTCTAAGTCCGAGAACTGGGAATCCAGCTAAGATACCTGAATTAGCAGCTTCTCTGATACCATCAGCAACTGAAGGGATATATTCCTTAGGAATAGCACCACCAACTACTGAAGACTCGCAGAAGAGTACTGGAGGTTCATTAATTAATACTGTATTCTTAGTCTCAACATCAAACTTATCAACGTTAGCTTCAAGTGGTGAGAAACGTACTTTACAGTGACCATACTGACCACGACCACCTGACTGCTTAGCATACTTACTATCAACATCAACTGCCTTAGTAAAGCATTCTCTGTAAGCAACCTGAGGTGCACCTACGTTAGCCTCTACCTTAAACTCACGAAGAAGTCTGTCAACGATGATATCAAGGTGAAGCTCACCCATACCAGCGATGATTGTCTGACCTGTCTCCTGATCTGTATGAGCACGGAATGTAGGATCTTCTTCAGCAAGCTTTGCTAAAGCTTCACCCATCTTACCCTGGTCATTCTTTGTCTTAGGTTCGATAGCAAGCTCGATAACTGGCTCTGGGAACTCCATAGACTCTAAGATAACTGGATGTGCTTCATCACAGATAGTATCACCTGTTACTGTAACTTTAAGACCTACTGCAGCAGCAATATCTCCTGAGTAAACCTTTTCAATTTCTTTTCTCTGGTTGGCATGCATCTGAAGGATACGGCCAACTCTTTCTTTCTTATTCTTATTAGAGTTAAGTACATATGAACCTGCGTTTAATGTACCTGAATAAACTCTGAAGAATGCTAACTTACCAACGAATGGGTCTGTCATAATCTTGAATGCAAGAGCTGAGAATGGCTCTTCATCTGAAGACTTTCTTGTAACTTCGTTACCGTCCTCGTCAACACCTGTGATATCTGGGATATCTGTAGGAGCTGGCATATATTCGATAACTGCATCAAGAAGTTTCTGAACACCCTTATTCTTGTAAGCTGTACCGCAAAGACAAGGAATAGCTGTACCTTCAATTGTACCTTTTCTTAAAGCAGCCTTTAACTCTGGAATTGTAAGTTCCTCATCATTAAAGAACTTCTCCATAAGGTCTTCATCAAGTTCAGCACACTGCTCTACGAGCTTGTCATGATATTCCTGAGCCTGATCCTGTAAATCTGCAGGAATCTCGCCTACCTGAATATCATCACCCTTATCTCCGTTGAAAATGTATGCTTTCATCTCGAATAAGTCGATGATTCCCTGGAAATCATCTTCTTTTCCGATAGGAATCTGTACAAGAACTGGATTCTTTCCAAGTTTTGTAATAAGCTGATTGCATGATCCAAAGAAATCTGCACCCATCTTATCCATCTTGTTCATGAAAGCCATACGTGGAACATTATACTTATCAGCCTGACGCCATACGTTCTCTGACTGTGGTTCAACGCCGTTCTGGGCATCGAATACACCTACAGCACCATCAAGTACTCTAAGAGAACGCTCAACTTCTACAGTGAAGTCAACGTGACCCGGAGTATCGATAATGTTAATACGATATTCTGGCTGTGTCTTATCTGGCTTACCTTCTTTTTCAGGTGTCCAGTGACATGTTGTAGCAGCTGAAGTGATTGTAATACCTCTTTCCTGCTCCTGGGCCATCCAGTCCATAGTAGCAGTACCTTCATGAGTATCACCAATCTTGTGGTTTACACCAGTATAATAAAGGATACGCTCTGTTAATGTTGTCTTACCAGCATCAATATGAGCCATAATACCAATATTTCTGGTTCTCTCCAATGGATATTCTCTTCCAGCCATCGGTAATTCCTCCTATTATTATTAGAATCTGTAATGAGCAAAAGCCTTGTTTGCTTCTGCCATCTTGTGCATATCTTCTTTCTTCTTTACAGAAGCTCCTGTATTATTAGCAGCATCAAGAATCTCGTTAGCGAGTCTTTCTTCCATAGTCTTCTCGCCTCTTGCACGAGAGTATGAAGTCATCCAACGAAGAGCTAAAGCCTGTCTTCTATCTGGCTTTACTTCGATAGGTACCTGATATGTGGCACCACCGATACGTCTAGCCTTTACTTCGAGAACTGGCATGATGTTGTTCATAGCCTCTTCAAATACTTCAATAGCAGGTCTTTCAGTCTTAGCTGCGACTCTGTCAAATGCTCCGTATACAATCTTCTGTGCTACTCCTCTCTTACCATCAAGCATAATGTTGTTGATAAGCTTAGTAACCACTTTATTATTGTAAATAGGATCTGCTAATACATCTCTTTTCTGAGTATGTCCTTTACGTGGCACGGTTCTTCCCTCCTTAACATAGTGTTGCCAAAAACAGTCATTATAATAACAAATATTGCCATTATAAAGCTATTTTGCAGCTTTTCATTAATTCATCGGTACTCACAAATATTTTATGTGTTCGTGCTTAAGTATATATTAAACCTGCAACCTTCGGATTAATCTAACTCCGGCACTAAATTTAAATATTAATGTGAATAAATCTGTGCTTTTACAAAGCAAATTATAGGATTCTAATTACTTAGCGTCCTTAGGTCTCTTAGCACCGTACTTAGAACGGGCCTGTCTTCTCTTAGCTACACCTGCAGTATCAAGTGTACCTCTGATGATGTGATATCTTGTACCTGGTAAATCCTTTACTCTACCACCTCTGATAAGAACAACGCTATGTTCCTGAAGATTGTGGCCTTCACCTGGAATATAAGATGTAACTTCGATACCATTTGAAAGACGAACTCTGGCAATCTTTCTAAGAGCTGAGTTAGGCTTCTTTGGTGTTGCAGTCTTAACAGCTGTACATACACCTCTCTTCTGTGGTGCAGATACATCTGTAGCCTTCTTCTGAAGAGAGTTGTAACCCTTCTGAAGAGCTGGTGCTGTAGACTTCTTAACAGCAGATTTTCTTCCCTGTCTTACTAACTGGTTAAATGTAGGCATTCCTTTTTCACCTCCCGGAATTAGAATAATTGTTGGTTGCATATTCAGTATAGTCTGAATAAAAAATGCTAATCTGACACACAAAAAAACAGCATGTCACATTCGCACGCTTTATTATTATATAATCTGATATGATAAGTGTCAAGCATTTTTTAATATTTTATATAGGCAGACTAACAAACAGCCGGACACATATCATGCCCGGCTGCCAATGTCATTATTTATTATTCTTCTGTCTCTGTAACAGTTTCTTCTGTGATATTGATTTCTTCGTTGTCATCTGTATCAACTGCGGCTGCATTTTCAAGCTCTTCTTCCTGCTCGTCTAATGCTTCCTGCTCCTCATCATATACAAGACCTGTATCAAGTTTGATATCCTGATATCTCTTCATTCCTGTACCGGCAGGGATAAGTTTACCGATGATAACATTTTCCTTGAGACCGATAAGTGGGTCAACCTTGCCATTAATAGCGGCATCAGTAAGAACCTTTGTTGTCTCCTGGAATGAGGCTGCTGACATGAATGAATTAGTTGCAAGCGATGCCTTAGTAATACCAAGAATAATTGGTGTTCCTGTTGCTGGCTGCTTACCTTCTTCTTCAAGTCTTTCATTAACCTCTGTAAATTCGATTGTATCAACCTGTGAACCAGGAAGGAAATCTGAATCTCCTGCTGATTCAATAACAATCTTCTTCAACATCTGGCGTACAATAAGTTCGATATGTTTATCGTTGATTTCAACACCCTGAATACGGTAAACTTTCTGAACTTCACGAATCATGTAATCCTGAACTGCACGTACACCAAGAATTCTTACTATATCATGAGGATTTTCAGAACCTTCTGTAATTTCCTCACCCTTTGCAACAATCTGGCCTTCTGTAACTTTTACTCTTGTATCTCTTGATACTGGATAAGCTTTTGAATTGCCTTCGTCATCTGTGATAACAATATCTGTCTTCTTATCAGTCTTTGCAAAACTTACAACACCACCGAACTCTGCAAGTACAGCAAGTGTCTTTGGCTTTCTTGCCTCGAAAAGTTCTTCTACTCTAGGAAGACCCTGTGTAATATTATCACCGGCAACACCACCAGTATGGAAAGTTCTCATAGTAAGCTGTGTACCAGGTTCACCGATTGACTGTGCTGCAATAATACCAACAGCTTCACCAACCTGTACTGTCTGACCTGTTGCCATGTTAGAACCATAACACTTAGCACATACACCGATATGTGAACGGCATGTAAGAATTGTTCTTATCTTAACATGTTCAACACCTGTCTTAATGATTTCTTCTGCACGCTTAGATGTTACAAGGTGGTTAGCACCAAGTATAAGCTCACCTGTCTTTGGATCAACAATATCTTCTGCAAGGAAACGTCCTGTAATTCTTTCCTGAAGTGATTCAAGGACATCAGCCTTTGCATCGCTGTCTGCTGTTGCTTTCTCATTTACAAACTCATAAACGTACATACCAGGTATTGCTCTGCCTACGCTGCAATCATTTTCACGAATAACGAGATCCTGTGAAACGTCAACAAGACGTCGTGTAAGGTAACCTGAATCGGCTGTACGAAGGGCTGTATCTGAAAGACCTTTACGGGCACCATGAGCTGAAATAAAGTATTCCAGAACATCAAGACCTTCACGGAAGTTTGACTTGATTGGAAGTTCGATAGTGTTACCTGATGTATCTGCCATCAAACCACGCATACCTGCAAGCTGTTTAATCTGCTGGTTAGAACCACGGGCACCAGAATCGGCCATCATGAAGATGTTGTTATACTTATCAAGACCGGCAAGAAGAGCATCCTTAAGACGTTCATCAGTTTCCTGCCATACCTTGATTACATTCTTATGACGTTCTTCATCAGTAGAACGGCCTCTGTAATAGTTCTGTGTAATCTGTTCAACTTTCTTTTCTGCATTGGCAATAAGTTCTTTCTTAATAGGTGGCACTGTCATCTCTGAAATAGAAACTGTCATTGCTGCTCTTGTAGAATACTTATAACCTGTTGCTTTAATATCATCAAGAACTTCTGCTGTTGTAGTAGTTCCGTGTGTGTTAATTACATGCTGTAAAATATCCTTTAACTGCTTCTTACCTACATGGAAATCAACTTCAAGAACAAGTGCGTTTTCAGGCTTTGTTCTGTCAACATAACCTAAATCCTGTGGAAGAATTTCATTGAAGATAAATCTTCCGAGTGTTGATTCAACGTTACCTGAAACCTTCTCGCCGTTGATTTCTCTTGTTACATGAACCATAATCTTTGAATGAAGTGTAATTACTCCATTTTCATATGCAAGAATAGCCTCACTTATATCCTTAAAATACTTGCCTTCACCTTTAGCACCCGGTCTTTCCTGTGTAAGGTAATAAATACCAAGTACCATATCCTGTGAAGGAACGGCAACCGGACCACCATCAGATGGCTTTAAAAGGTTATTTGGTGATAAAAGCATAAAACGACACTCTGCCTGTGCTTCAACTGACAATGGAAGATGCACGGCCATCTGGTCACCATCGAAATCGGCGTTGAACGCTGTACAAACCAATGGATGAAGCTTAATAGCCTTACCTTCTACAAGGATTGGCTCAAATGCCTGAATACCAAGTCTGTGAAGTGTAGGAGCACGGTTAAGCATAACCGGATGTTCTTTAATTACATCCTCAAGTACATCCCAAACATCATTTTCAAGATGTTCTACGCTCTTCTTAGCCTTCTTGATATTTTCTGCAAGACCGCGTCTTACAAGCTCTCTCATAACAAACGGCTTGAAAAGCTCGATTGCCATTTCCTTTGGAAGACCACACTGGTAAATCTTGAGTTCAGGTCCTACTACGATAACTGAACGTCCTGAATAGTCAACTCGCTTACCGAGAAGGTTCTGACGGAAACGTCCCTGCTTACCTTTAAGCAGGTCAGAAAGTGACTTTAATGCTCTGTTACCAGGTCCTGTTACAGGACGACCATTTCTTCTGCCGTTATCAATAAGGGCATCTACAGCCTCCTGAAGCATTCTCTTTTCGTTTCTTACAATAATCTCCGGTGCACCAAGTTCCATAAGACGTGCAAGACGATTATTTCTGTTGATAATTCTTCTATATAAATCATTAAGGTCGGATGTAGCAAATCTACCACCATCAAGCTGTACCATAGGTCTTAAATCCGGTGGAATTACAGGTACTTCTGTAAGAATCATCCACTCAGGCTTTGTTCCGGCATTGATAAATGCCTCCATAACCTCAATACGCTTAATAAGTCTTGCTGCCTTCTGAGATGTTGTATTACTTAATTCTTCTTTAAGTTTTGCTGCCTCTTCTTCAAGATTAACATTCTTTAAAAGTTCAAGAATTGCTTCAGCACCCATACCGACACGGAATGTATTTCCGTACTGGTCGTAAAGTTCTCTGTATTCCTGCTCTGTAAGAATCTTCTTGAACGGAATATCTGTTGTTCCTGGATCAAGCACAATATAAGCTGCAAAATACAGTACCTTTTCAAGGTTCTTAGGACCGATATCAAGAATTAAATCCATACGGCTTGGAATTCCCTTGAAATACCAGATATGTGAAACAGGAGCTGCAAGGTGAATATGTCCCATACGGTCTCTACGCACACTTGCCTTTGTTACTTCAACGCCACACTTATCGCAGACAATACCTTTATCTTTGATTTTCTTATATTTACCGCAGTGACATTCCCAGTCCTTACTAGGTCCAAAAATTCTTTCACAGAATAAACCGTCACGTTCCGGTTTTAAAGTTCTGTAGTTGATAGTCTCCGGCTTGGTAACCTCGCCGTGAGACCATTCTAAGATATTTTCTGGAGAAGCAAGTTTTATCTGAATCTTATCAAACTTCATAGAATTGTTTGATGGCTGCTTGTTTGATTCTTCTGTCATTTTCGTGCTCCCTTCTAAAATTAATACTGCTCTGAATTACCGTCGCCATAATCCTCATCAGCATCGAAAAGTTCATCGATATCATCATCGCTCTCTTCGTACTGAGCTTCACCATTATCATCGACAGTCTGAGTCATATATCCTGAACTCTTGAGTTCGTTCTCATCATCTTTGCTGTTTCTGTGGTATCCACCGTCATCAAGAACTTTCTTAAAATCTGTAACTTCATAATCTGCACTCTCGAGAAGTTTAACTTCGTTATTGTCATGGTCAAGTACACGAACATCAAGTGCAAGAGACTGAAGTTCTTTCAGAAGCACCTTGAATGATTCAGGAATACCTGGCTCAGGGATATTTTCACCCTTAATGATTGCTTCATATGTCTTAACACGTCCTACGACGTCATCAGACTTAACTGTAAGAATTTCCTGAAGTGTATATGAAGCACCATAAGCCTCGAGGGCCCAAACCTCCATCTCACCGAAACGCTGTCCACCGAACTGTGCTTTACCACCGAGTGGCTGCTGTGTAACAAGTGAGTAAGGACCAGTTGAACGTGCATGAATCTTATCATCAACAAGGTGATGGAGTTTGAGATAATGCATGAATCCGATTGTTACCGGATTATCAAAATATTCACCTGTACGTCCGTCACGAAGTCTTACTTTACCATCACGTCCAATCTGAACACCTTTCCATTCAGCTCTGTGAGCCTTATTCTTATCAAGGTAATCAAATACTTCAGGAACGAGCTGGCTCTTATATTTAGCTGCAAACTCATCCCATTCAAGGTTAGCATAATCATTAGCAAGATCAAGTGTATCCATGATATCATTCTCGTCTGCACCGTCGAATACAGGTGTCGAAATATTAAATCCGAGAACCTTTGCCGCAAGGCTTAAATGAATCTCAAGGACCTGACCAATGTTCATACGAGAAGGCACACCAAGTGGATTAAGGACGATATCCAAAGGACGTCCATTTGGAAGGAATGGCATATCTTCAACAGGAAGTACTCTTGAAACGACACCCTTGTTACCATGACGGCCGGCCATCTTATCACCAACTGAAATCTTTCTCTTCTGAGCTATATAAATACGAACTGACTTATTAACACCAGGTGCTAACTCATCACCATTTTCTCTTGTAAATGTCTTAACAGCAACTACGATACCATATTCACCATGAGGTACTTTGAGTGATGTATCTCTTACTTCTCTTGCCTTTTCACCGAAAATAGCACGAAGAAGTCTCTCTTCTGCTGTAAGTTCTGTCTCTCCCTTAGGAGTAACCTTACCTACAAGTACATCGCCGGCACGAACTTCTGCACCGATACGGATAATACCATCTTCATCAAGATCCTTAATTGCATCATTAGCAACTGAAGGAATATCTCTTGTGATTTCTTCTGGTCCGAGCTTAGTATCTCTTGCTTCTGTCTCATATTCTTCAATATGGATAGATGTATATACGTCATCTCTTACAAGTCTTTCACTGAGAAGTACAGCATCCTCGTAGTTGTAACCTTCCCATGTCATGAAACCGATTAACGGATTCTTACCAAGTGCAATTTCACCATTAGAAGTTGAAGGACCATCTGCAATAACATCGCCCTTTACAACTCTGTCTCCCTTAAATACGATAGGACGCTGGTTGTAACAGTTGCTCTGGTTGCTTCGTGCAAACTTAGTAAGCTTGTATTCACGAACTTTGCCATCATCTTCTTTTACTGTAATCTTATTAGATTCTGCTGAAATAACTTCACCATCAGCTTCCGCAACAACACATACACCAGAGTCAATTGCTGCCTTATTTTCAATACCAGTTCCGATTACAGGAGCTTCTGTAGTAAGAAGTGGTACGGCCTGACGCTGCATGTTTGAACCCATGAGGGCACGGTTGGCATCATCATTCTGAAGGAACGGAATCATTGATGTAGCAACTGAGAATACCATCTTAGGCGAAACATCCATCAAATCAATAAGACTCTTATCAAATGCTGAAGTTTCTTCTCTGTAACGTCCTGAAACTGTGTTATTAACGAAATAACCATTTTCATCAATCTCAGCATTAGCCTGTGCTACATGGTAATCATCTTCCTCATCAGCTGTAAAGTAACGCACTTCATCTGTAACTCTAGGATTCTTAGGGTCAGACTTGTCTACAATACGGTAAGGTGCTTCTACAAAGCCATACTCATTGATTCTTGCATAAGAAGCAAGTGAGTTGATAAGACCGATGTTAGGTCCTTCAGGTGTCTCAATCGGACACATTCTTCCGTAATGTGTGTAATGTACATCTCGAACCTCGAAACCTGCACGGTCTCTTGAAAGACCACCAGGACCGAGTGCTGAAAGTCTTCTCTTGTGAGTAAGCTCACCGAGAGGGTTATTCTGATCCATGAACTGTGACAGCTGTGAACTTCCGAAGAATTCCTTGATAGCTGCTGTTACAGGCTTGATATTAATAAGTGACTGAGGTGAAACACCACTTAAATCCTGTGTTGACATTCTCTCACGAACTACACGTTCCATTCTTGAGATACCAATTCTGAACTGATTCTGTAAAAGTTCACCTACAGCACGAATACGTCTGTTTCCAAGGTGATCAATATCATCCTTTGAACCAACGCCATACTCAAGATGCATATTGTAGTTAATTGAAGCTAAAATATCTTCAACTGTGATATGTTTAGGAATTAAATCGCCGATATTCTTTGAAATTGCTTCCTTAATATCTTCAATATCACTGTTTTCAGCTAAAATCTGGCTTAATACAGGATAAAATACATATTCATTAACGCCGAGTTCTTTTGCTTCTTCATCGCTGATATCAACCCATTTTGTAATATCAACTGCCATATTAGAAAGGATCTTAACACGCTTATTTGTAATAGTGCCATCATTACCCTTAACTTCTACTGACAAAAATACTGCCGGAACAGCTGCATCCTGAATCATCTGTGCAGATTCTCTGTCAAGCTTGTCACCGGCTTTAGCAATAACCTTGCCATCTACAACAACATCATCTGCAAGAATCTGTCCTGCTATTCTATATTTAAATGAAAGCTTTTTATTAAACTTATATCTTCCGACCTTTGCAAGATCATATCTTCTTGGGTCAAAGAACATTCCTGAAATAAGTGACTCTGCACTATCAACTGATAATGGTTCACCAGGTCTTAATTTCTTATAGAGTTCAAGAATACCCTCCTGATAATTAGTAGTAGTATCTTTCTCCATAGTGGCAAGGAGCTTAGGCTCTTCGCCAAATATATCAATAATCTCAGCATTTGTGCCAAAGCCAAGTGCTCTGATTAATACTGTGATAGGGACTTTCTTATTTCTGTCAACCTTTACATAGAACACATCATTAGCATCTGTCTCATATTCAAGCCATGCACCACGGTTTGGAATAACCTGACTGCTGTAAAGGAAAATCTTACCATACTTATCTTTCTGTATATCATAATAAATACCAGGTGAACGAACTAACTGGCTTACAATTACTCTCTCTGCACCATTAATTACGAATGTACCAGTCTTTGTCATAATAGGAAGATCGCCCATGAAAATCTCATGTTCGCTAATGTCTTCACTTTCCTTGTTGTGGAGTCTGACTCTGACTTTAAGAGGTGCCGCATATGTAGCATCTCTTTCCTTACACTCTTCAATAGAATACTTGACTTCATCTTCACATAATGTGAAATCTACAAATTCCAGACTAAGTCTACCATTATAGTCTGCAATTGGAGAGATGTCATCAAAAACTTCTTTTAAACCTTCATCCAAAAACCACTGGTAAGAATCTTTCTGCACCTCAATGAGGTTAGGCATTTCAAGGACTTCTTTTTGTCTTGAATAGCTCATTCTAAAACTTTTACCCGACTTCACTGGACGTATTCTGTTTTTCTCCATTGACATTTTCACCCCTTGTGCTTATTTTTCCTAATTTTTTCACATTATAAGTATGTAGGCTAAGACTAAGCACAACATACCACAATAGTGCATTGTCCATAATACCATAACATGGTATTACTGTCAACAATATTTCAATAATTTTTTATAAGTTTTTAAGCAGCAGATATGCTGTATATATGCTTCATTTTAGTAAAAAGGAAAAAGCCCCGGAAAATGCAAGCATTTCCCGGAGCTTCCGCCTCTATACATGCACTGCAATATGCAGTTATTAATCCAATATGGTTATAATTACTTAAGAGTAACCTTAGCACCTTCAGCTTCAAGCTTCTTCTGGATTTCTTCAGCTTCTTCCTTAGAAGCACCTTCTTTAACAACCTTAGGAGCACCATCAACTACTTCCTTAGCTTCCTTTAAGCCAAGTCCTGTAATCTCACGAACAACCTTGATAACCTTAACTTTGTTTGCACCAGCTTCTGTAAGCTCTACGTCAAACTCTGTCTTCTCCTCAGCTGCTGCTGCACCAGCACCTGCTGCTGCAACTACAACGCCTGCTGCTGCAGAAACGCCGAATTCTTCTTCACATGCCTTAACTAAATCGTTAAGCTCTAATACTGATAAACCCTTAATAACTTCAATGATTTCCTGTGTAGTCATTGTAATAATCTCCTTTTTTTAATTCTGTTTTTTGGTTTCAATGAACCTTAATTTAATATGTCCGCAATCAATTAAGCAACTTCTTCGTTCTTTTCAGCGATCTGCTTAATAACACGAGCAAAGTTTGTAATAGGTGACTGGATGCTTCCAAGTAACTTTGAAAGAAGTTCGTCTCTTGAAGGAATGCTTGCGATTGCATTGATTCCTGCTGCATCATAGTATGTGCCTTCAACAACACCACACTTTAATTCAAGTGCATCTGCAGTCTTAGCGAAGTTGCTAAGAATTCTTGCAGGAGCTGTTGCATCTGTTGCACAGATAGCGATAGCATTAGGTCCGTCAAGCTGTTCTGTCATTCCTTCGAACTGTGTACCAGCAATTGCTCTCTTAACTAAAGTATTCTTATAAACCTTGTATACGACACCTGCTTCTCTTAACTGCTTACGAAGCTGTGTATCCTGCTCTACAGTTAAGCCGCGATAGTTTACTAATACAACGCCTGCTGCGTCATTTAAGTATCCTGAAATCTCGTCTACGATTGGCTGTTTAAGTTCTACCTTTGCCATGAATAATTACCTCCTGTTAGATTTTTAAAGTATGCACAAAGCACACTTTTCTGCCCAAAAGGAATTAGTAAAATCTAAAAGTCCTTCCATCTTTTGCAAGACAGAAGGACTGATTAAACATAATCAACACATCTAAAATGTGTATACATCCTCGGCAGGCGTATTACCTTTAACCCTTACGGGACCATGCTGTCTTAGGCAAAATATTTATTATATAACAGCTTATGCTGTCACATACGTATGATAGTATACTATCAAATATATCGGTTGTCAATCATTTTTTAGCCAACATACTTAGAAGGGTTAACCTTAGCACTAGGACCCATTGTAGATGAAAGAGCGATGCTCTTTAAATACTGACCTTTAAGTGATGATGGTTTAGCCTTAACGATTGCACCCATAATAGCCTGGAAGTTGTCCGCTAACTGGTCTTCAGTGAATGAAGCCTTACCAATTGGCACGTGAATGATGTTAGTCTTATCAAGTCTGTACTCAATCTTACCAGCCTTGATATCATTAACAGCTTTTGTTACATCCATAGTAACTGTACCAGCCTTAGGGTTTGGCATTAAGCCCTTAGGTCCGAGTACACGTCCAAGACGACCTACAACGCCCATCATATCAGGTGTAGCAACTACAACATCGAACTCAAACCAGTTTTCGTTCTGAATCTTTGGAATAAGTTCTTCTCCGCCTACGAAATCTGCACCAGCTGCTTCAGCTTCATCAGCCTTAGCACCCTTAGCAAATACAAGAACTCTTACTTTCTTACCAGTTCCGTGTGGAAGAACAACTGCTCCTCTGATCTGCTGTTCAGCATGACGTCCGTCACAACCTGTTCTGATATGTGCTTCAATAGTTTCGTCAAACTTAGCAACTGCACTCTGCTTAACTAACGCAATAGCATCTGTTGCTTCGTATAATGTCTGGCGGTCAATTTTCTTGGCTGCCTCAACGTATTTCTTTCCTCTTTTCATTATAAAAAAACCTCCTAGTGGTATTATCGGAAGGGTTTGACTTTCCTCCCACGTTTTACGATTACAAAGAGTTATATCCAACTCTTAACTATACATATGAAATATTACCGGATTCCCGGCAAATGTAGCATTGCAGAATTAGTCTTCTACAACGATACCCATACTCTTAGCAGTTCCTTCAATCATAGAAGTTGCAGCTTCGATTGATGCAGCATTTAAATCAGGCATCTTGAGTTCAGCAATCTTCTGAACTTCTGCTCTCTTAATTGTAGCAACCTTTGTCTTGTTAGGAACACCTGAACCTGACTTAATGTTGCAAGCTTTCTTAAGAAGAACTGCAGCAGGAGGAGTCTTTGTAATGAAACTAAAACTTCTATCTGCATATACTGTAATAACAACAGGGATGATTAAATCACCCTGATCAGCTGTCTTAGCGTTAAACTGCTTTGTAAATTCTACGATATTTACACCGTGCTGTCCGAGTGCAGGACCAACCGGTGGAGCTGGTGTTGCCTTACCAGCAGGAATCTGTAATTTGATATAACCTGTTACTTTCTTTGCCATTTTAGGCACCTCCTAAATAAAAATGTGGTAATTGGCGACACTTGCCAATATAAACAAAGTGTCTCCCACGTCCGCGTTATGCGAACCTTCTTACATCAGTTTTACATCTGTAAAACCAATCTCGACCGGAGTTTCACGGCCGAACATCTCAACATTAATTGTAAGACACTGCTTACCTTCATTAATGCCTGTGATTTCCCCAACAGTATCTTCCCAGGCACCTGTAAGAATCATAACCTGGTCGCCGACTTTACCGTCAAACTTAACTACAGGTTTGTTCTCGTTTTCACTGCCTGGCAGTGCAATACCAAGTGCTTTAATCTCTGTAGGGGTCAGTGGTACTGGTTTAGATCCGGGACCAACAAATCCCGTAACTCCTCTTGTGTTACGAACTACATACCAGCTGTCATCATTCATAACCATGTTGATTAAAACATAGCCAGGAAACATTTTTTTCTGAGCAGACTTTTTTGAGCCGTTCTTAACTTCAACAACAGTCTCAAGCGGTACAACCACTTCAAGAATCTGGTCTTCAAGATTTCTGTTTACCACAGTCTTCTCAATGTCTACCTTGACTTTATTCTCGTAACCGGAATAAGTATGCACTACATACCATTTTGCTTCGTCCATTTAATCACCTTTTCCTTACTTTACTAAGAATTCAATACCAATACGTGCGATAAAATCCACAATTGCTATTATTACACCTAATAATACGGATGCAGCTACAACAGCAACTGTCTCTTTTGTAAGGGACTTACGGTCAGGCCAGATGATTTTTTTAAACTCTGCTTTAAGACCTTTGAACCAGTTTTTCTTCTGTTTTGTCTCTTTAACAGTTTCACCCATTGTCTCTACCTCACTGTGCTGGTTTACTTTGTTTCCTTGTGTAATGTGTGTGACTTACAGAACTTGCAATACTTCTTTGTTTCCATTCTGTCAGGATGTGTTTTCTTATCCTTTGTCATGTTGTAATTACGCTGTTTACATTCTGTACATGCCAATGTTATCTTAACGCGCACAACTTCCACCTCCAATTTTTTCTAGTTTTTTTGCAGGTGTATTAAATACACCAATTGGCTTTTTTTAGGCATAAAAAAAAGACCGCTTCCATAGCCAGTCTAATATAGCACAGTATTCAAGAGTGCGTCAACACTTTTTTTATGTTTTCTCATCCTGCTTCATATAAAATACATCATATTATCCCAAAAATCAAGTAAATAATAAAAATTTACTATTAAGTTTTTGTTGCCCTGTCCCGATTAATACTATATAATATATTAAAGAATTTTTTGGAAAACGGATTTTCCATAATCTCATATATATATTATTATTAGCAGACAAGGAGGTGACTGTTGATGATTAGCAGTGCATACAGCTATTATATTTCCCAATATGGCTGGAAATCTAATTCTAAATATGATACCCATACAAAAAACCAGTTAAAGAATTCATATGGCAGAGTTTTAAAAACCAACAGTCAGACACCTACATATAAGGTTGATTTCTCCGTTGCCGCACAAAAATATGCCATAGATTTAAAAGAGCATGCAAGACAGCTTTGTTATATTGCAAAAGATTTATCAGATGATAAAAGTGGCGAGATGACATTCAAAAAATCAGCATCTTCAAGCAACCCGGAAGCTGTTTCGGCTGAATTTATAGGAGATTCATCATCTGATTGTGAACCGGTTGAAATAAGTGTCAGCCAGCTTGCAACCCATCAGGTAAACACCGGAAATTTTTTGCAGCCTAACCAGAAGCTTTTAAAGCCGGGAACATATTCTTTTGATTTAAATATCAATAACCTTACATATGAATTTGAATTTAACGTATCAGAAGATGAAAATAATGGTGATGTTGAAAATAAAATTGCACGTCTCATTAATCGTTCCAACATCGGCCTTAATTGCGAAGTAAAGACTGACAGCCTTGAGAATAAAGGACTTGTAATAACATCTGATGCAACAGGAATATCAGGTATTCATTCAACTATTTTCAGCATAAAATCCGATAACAGTGAGCTTATAAATACTCTCGGCATGGACAGGGTAAGCAGCTATCCTTATAATGCAATTTTTTCTGTCAATGGCAGCGAGCAGTATTCACCTTCCAATGAATTTATGCTCAACAAAACATTTTCCGTCAAATTAAAACAGACAACCGACGAACCTGTAACACTCAGTCTCAGCACTGACGACAATTCCATTGCAGACAGCATTGACGAGTTAATATCAGGTTACAATGGTCTTGTCAAAATCACAGAAAGCGACAATAATAAAATTTTTGAAGGAAATGACCGATTAAAGCTGGAATTTTCAAGAATAGCATCGAAATACAGAACCACTTTAAATAATAATGGCTTAAAAGTCGAAGATGACGGCTCTGTCAGTGTTGACAGACAGACTGTGATAGAATCTGCACACAATGGCACAATTGATAATATTTTTAATGAGCTTAATAACTTCAAAGCAGCCCTTATGAAAAAAGCAGAGGATATCTCAACCAATCCTATGAATTATGTAAACAACAAAATCGTTGCATACAAAAATCCAAAATATGCTTTTAACGACCCATATAATCTTTCTGCTTACAGCGGAATGATGTTTAATGATTATTGTTAAATAAAAGAAAGCCCTGGCGGACTTAATTCGCCAGGGCTTATATTTTATTTTTATGATATAACTTTCCCAGCCTGTGCAGAAAATGTATCAACAAAAGCTTTAAGTCCTTTAAGAGCCTCAACTCTCGCAGCATCATCATTAGCATTATTGGCTGCATTAAGTGCTAAAACGCTCTTATTTACCTCTTCTTTGTTAATTACTACACTGTCTTTATTGATAAGATCTTTTGTTCCATTATAAACTTCAACAATCCAGTTAAGCCCGTTCAATGTGCTCTTCATATATTCATCCGTATCCGGCTGTCTGTGACCGTTAAGCTCTTCCATAAGATTATTTAATGCATTGCTTATCTTTGCACAATATGGAACTGCCACCTCAAGTGCTTCTATCTGCTGTGTACGTAAATCTTCCATGATTATAACTCTCCTTTATTCTTCTTAAAATACAACAAATAACTGTCATATTGTATCTACATGAATGTTATATCGGCAAAAAGAGAAAAATCTTAAGCTTCATCTATCACTTTCTCAAGAGCCTCTTCATCAACACTGCCATCATCCTTTCTTGGCAGTTTCTTATCAAGAAGAACAACCTTTTGTATTTCCCATCTGTAGCCTTTCTTATCATTATACTTGTCTATCTTACGCTTAAATCTGTCAACTTTTTCACTTTTGTCGATAGCAGATATTACCGCAATCAGCTTCTCATCATAAAACATTATATAGCTTTCTGCAATTCCATTAATTGATTCTATTTCTCTGTTTATGACATTTCTACATATTTTTTCACCTGTAGGAAGACTGATAATTGCCGGATTTCTCTTTGTAATAATAAGTCTTCCACTGCTGTTAATTCTTCCATAATCTCCAGTATGAAGATAACCGCCTTTTAACTTTCTTTCTGTCTGTACCTCATCATTATAATATCCCTTCATGACACATCCGCCGCTTAGAAGAATTTCACCATCATCAGAAAGTTTAAGCGTATTATCCGCAAACGGCTCATATGAACCATCCTCATCATAATTAATTGCAATACAACCTGTACTTTCAGATGTTCCATAAACAGAACTTACATTAATATCTCTGTCTCTGAGGCATTCATACAAATGATACGGACATGGTGCACCACCTATTATTATATTTTTCAAATTGTCATTGAATCCTTTTATCTTCTTCAGATACTCAGCCATTGATGGATTGGCTGGAAGAATAGTTGCATCATAATAGTATGTGTCCGCATCTATATGCCTCAGTCCTCTTCCGACACATATACATGCACCACAGCTTAGCGGCCATATAAGGCAGTATAACAATCCAAATATTTTACTTAATTCAATCTGTGCCAGAACCCTGTCATCTTCAGTGCAGTTGCAATGGGCATTTATATAACCAATGGCACTCATTATATTATCTGAAGTAAGAACAACCGCTTTGTCACACTCGTTTTCACCTGCCGTAAATAATAAAAGATTTCCTTCTTTTACATCATCCGCATTATATGTCAGTCCATCAACATTATCATTTTCGGCACCATTAATAATTATTCCATTGGCGTCTGATAAAATATACTGGTTTGTAGAACAAAGCACATAATCCGCATCTATTTTCTCAATCATTTTAAATCTGATATCATGCGGAATAAAAAAATCGACAAGTGCCGCATCTTTTCCGGCAAGAACCGTTCCGAACAGATTAACAATCCATCTGTATGAAGCCGGTCCGTAAATGGCAATTCTATTACCGTCAAAATGCTGCAAATGAAGTGCTTTTTTTACCGAATCATCAAATAATTTTCTATAGCTGACCTCAAATGTATCATATAAAACAGCTGTTTTATCATTATATTTATCTGCAAGGCTTTCAAGAAGCTTATAAAAAGATTTATATTGTGCCATCTTTGTACCCCTTTCTCTTTATATGCACATTTTTTGCACGTTAAAAATTCGCTGTGTATATTAATTACATTAACAATTAATCACATTAATAAGTGATTTTATTATACCCCACATCAATGTAATTTTGCAAACATATAAGAGATACTATTTTCTGATGCATGTGTTTATGCTACATTTCTTCCGCCAGAATACAGTCTGAAAGCTCCTGCACCGATGCAAGCACAAGTGTCCTTAATGAAGGATTCGTAATCTTTAGCTGAAATGTTGCAAAATACGTTCCACTCGAACTGTCTTTTGTAATCTCCAAGTCCAATATCTGATACCCGCTCTTTTTAGCGTAAAATATAAGCTCCCTTATAAAAACTTTTGAATTATATTCAACATAAAAATTCATATATTTATTGTATTTAAGAAAATTCTTATCAACAATAGAAAAAACTCTGAGACTTACAACAATAAGAATCCCGGCAAGTATTGCACCATAATAAAAACCCGAACCAATCGCAATTCCAACTGCTGCACAGCACCACAGACCTGCCGCCGTAGTGAGTCCCTTTACCTGATGCTCTTTTGTCACAAGTATAGTTCCGGCACCCAAGAATCCAATTCCGCTTACAATCTGTGCTGGAATTCTTGCCGGGTCGGCAGACGGATAAATCGTACATATATATTCGTTAGTTACTGCTGCAAGAGCCGAACCCAGACAGACAAGCGTATACGTACGAAGTCCTGCCGGTCTTTGCTTCCGTTCCCTCTCAATACCAAGAAGTGCACCAAGAATCAATGCCAGAATAAGACGCACAAATACCGACACGCCATTAAATTCATTTAAAAAATCTATATTCTCCAAAATCACAATATCACCACCTTCACATCAACTCGTGGGTTGCCCCGCCACTTATGTTCTGCTAAAATATATATACAGAATAACTTATATTTTGCAATAATACAATGAATGGATGATACAATTTATGAAAATATTTTTCTATAAATACGGAAGCATATGCGAGCCTGACATATCTGATTCTTTCAGACGGCTTGGATTTGAAGTCATAGACGAAGACATGGAAATATACAATAAAAATCTGCTGCCATCACAATGTGTCGAAACAGTATCAAAAAAGCTTATAGACGGTCAGTTTACATTTGTCTTCACAATTAACTTTTTCCCATGGCTGTCGGACTTATGCGAAATAATGCATTTAAAATACATTTCACTTATCGTTGACAGTCCTGTTCTTGAACTCTACTCTTATTCGCTAAAAAATGACTGCAACCGCATATTTTTATTTGACAGGTGTCTTTACAACGAATTTGAGCCTTTCAACCAAGGACATATATTCCACGTTCCGCTTGCTGCAGATGTCAACAGAATACAAAATGTTATTAAAAATGCATCTACATCCGAAAAAGCAAAGTTTGCAAGCGATATTTCATTTATCGGCTCCACTTATCAGGAAAAATGTCCTTTCAACCGGTCAGAATTAAATGATGCCGACCGTGGCTTTACTGATGGTATTATTGAAGCACAGCTTAAAGTATATGGTTACAATTTTATCGAAGAACTGATTACTGAAGATTTTGCCACAAGATTTCTTGAAGCAACACCCGGTTCATATCGTTTTCCTGAAAGCTACAGGCAGAAAAACCGTGCACTTGTTGCACAGCAGTATATAAGTGTAAAAGTCGCCGAACAGGAACGCCTTCGTGCTTTACGCATGTTATCCGACAACTTTAATGTAGACATCTACACTGGAAGTGACACTTCATCCATGCCGCATATACATAACCGCGGTTTTGCAAAATCTCTCACAGAAATGCCAATAATATTTAACCAGAGTAAAATCAATCTTAATATAACAGCAAAATCAATCCGTTCCGGGCTTTCTTTAAGAATATTTGACGTTCTTGCCGCCGGAGGCTTTCTGATTACAAATTATCAGACAGAACTTCCAGAATTTTTTGAAGTCGGAAAAGACCTCGTTGCATATGACAGCTTCGACAGCCTGAAAGAGCTTTGCAGCTATTACCTTGCACACGATAATGAACGTGAGGAAATCGCCCGCCACGGATTTGAGACCGTAGCACGTCTTCACACATATGACACAAGAATATTGCAAATGCTTGATATGGCATTTCCGGGATAAAGATGAAATGGTAAAACCATGCAGAAACAGTAACAACCATAAACACAAAACACTTAAACTATAGAGGAACACGCTATGAATGTACTTATTTTTGAATGGAAAAACTTCGGAATTGAAGATATCTGCGATGCTTTTAAAGATATGGGTATTAAATATAAATGTATTTCTACAGAATTAATGCGTGAAAGAAAGAATGAAGAATTTGATAATATTTTTGAAAATGAAATGAGTATTAAATACGACTGTGTATTTACATTTAATTACAGCCCGGTAATCTCAAACTGCTGCCGTCGTTTTAATATTCCATATATTGCTTTTATATATGACAGCCCGCTTGTATCTTTATATTCATACACTGTTATAAATCCATGCAATTATATATTTATTTTTGATAAAACTCTCTATCTTGAGCTCAAAAATGCAGGAATTAACACAGTCTACTATGCACCGCTCGCAGTAAATACCGACAGGATAACAAGACAGCTTAGAGAAGCAGACACCAATCCTGCAATTTCAAATTTATGTAATAAATATAAATGTGATGTTGCATTTGTCGGTTCAATGTATAATGAAAAACACAATTTATTTGACAGGCTGAAAAACCTGACTCCTTATGTTTCCGGATATCTTGATGGAATAATACAGGCACAACTGAAAGTATATGGATATTATTTTATTGAAGAATTATTAAAACCCGATATTATTGATGCTTTGCAAAAAAGTGTTCCTGCCGAACCAAATAAAGACGGCGTAGAAACAGCTTCTTACCTCTACGCATACTATTTTATTGCAAGAAAGCTTGCAGAACTTGAAAGAAAAGATTTGCTCAGTGCAGTATCAAAACAGTTCAACACACACCTTTACACTCCTAATGCAACACCTGAACTGCCTGAAATAATCAATTGCGGTCCTATAGACTATTATAACCACATGCCATATGTATTTAATAACAGCCGCATAAACTTAAATATTTCACTCCGTTCAATCCGCTCCGGAATTCCTCTGCGAGCCATGGATATCATGGGCTGTAATGGTTTTCTTCTGTCTAATTATCAGGCAGATTTTTACGACTTTTTTGTTCCCGGAGAAGATATGGCAGTATTTGAATCAAAAGAAGATTTAATAAATAAATGTGACTATTATTTAGAACACGATAATGAACGCCGGCAGATTGCTGCCAATGGTTTTGGTAAAGTAAATGAATTCCATACATATAAAGTCAGATTAAAAGAAATATTCGATGTAGTGTTCTAAAACACCACACCGAATATTTTTTTCCATGCACATGAATAATCAAATTGCTCAATTATCTTTTTTTGTCCATTTTCCGCAATTTTCATTCTCTCATCTTCATTTTGCAGATAATATTCTATCTTAGACATCAAATCATTTCTGTCATAGTACATTACAACCTCTTTTCCCTCTTCAAAACATTCCGCAAGTTCAGGCTGCCAGTTTGAAATAAGGAATCCACCTGCTCCCATTATATCAAGAGCTCTCAGGCTTATTCCCGATTGTATGCTTCTAAGTGTTATATTAAGATTAATCTTTGAAGAATTAAACATAACCGGCATCTGTGTATTGTAATCAAGATATCCTCTGTTCTCTACATGATACAGCATATTATCAGCAGAACCTGTATAAAGAACAACCTGATATTTTTTTGCAATAAAATTTAACAATTCAATTCTTTCAATTGATGTAGCTTTTTTTCTTATTAAATCAAGCAGAATTTTTTCATCGGACAGCTTGATTTCACTGTCCATATTAAAATCAACCAGCTTCAATACGCTCTCTATAAATGATTTTGGTAATGCTTCTTCAATTAAATCACACCCCTGAAATAATAACTGTGCTTTTATTACAGCATCAACAAAACCTTTCTGATAATCATTAATTCCAGTTATCTTATCAAAAAAATCCCTGTCACTATATAAGCTTCCCAGAAAAGATACATCTGCTTTATATTTGTTTTTCTGTGTTTTTGATGTTTCTATCTGTTTGGTCACTCTCTTAGTATTTACTGCAAGCGGCATATGAAATATATTTTTAGCCCCTGTACTTCTAAGATTCTCCACTTCTTTTTTATCAAAATGAAAAATATAATTATACGGACTGTGAATCATTTCTGAATATGTCGTGTAATTAGGACTATCTGAAATCCATGCAATATATTTTATTTTTCGCAGGAATGATATTTTCGCAAGAGCAGGTATATAATTCATTGTAAATATACAATCAAAATTATCTTTATCAAGAATTCTCACAATATAATCATTAAATCCTTTATCCGCAACATAACTGCTTATAGGATATGACACCTTGACAACATCATGTCCTTCAATATCAAGAGTCTCTTCAATATCATATGCCATTGTCTCATTCCACGTATAATACAATATCTTCATTATTTTTCAATTTCTCCCAGTATGTTCATAAAATAATCAGAACGATTATCCCATGTATGTTCGCTTAAAGCTTTCTTATACGCATTTTTCTCAATATATTTCTGAAGATTTTCATCCTGCAAAACTGTTCTTATCTTATCCGGCAGCTTATCAATATTATCAAGATTAAATGTAACTATATTCTCTCCCGCCACAAAATGCCTGTTTATATAAGAGGTTTCATCCGTAACACAGACAGAATAATTAAGCATCGCATTGGCAATTCTTTCAGTCATGCCGCCTTTATGCCATGACATAACATTAAGAGAAATACGGCTTTGTGCCATAATGTCAAGCCCTTTTTCAAAATCAATATCATCATGAATAATAAGATTTTTATTATCTGCATACGGAGATTTTTTCCACGAATCACCAAAAACATCAACATTTATACCTGATTCTATAAGAGTTTTTATAATTTTTTCTCTTATATAAAAAGTTACTGTTCTCACAGCTTCAAGAGATTTGTGAAGCGTAACAACAAATTCATGCTCTGTTAAAGTTATTTTCTTTTTTTCAAGCACTGCCTCTAGTGCTTCCTCTGCACGCTGATTAGGATGATTTTTCAGCTGATTAACCATATGCCATGATATTTTTCTTATATTATCAGGAAGATTTTTTATTACATCTAGTCTCTCTCTGTAATCATTATATGTTGCAATAAAAGATATATCATATATTTTTTCTGTTTTGCCATTTTCTGTTTTTGTAAGATTGCCAATAAGTCCCGCAGGTGGAAAGTGCCAGCTTTTTTTCACATATGGATAATATTTTGTTATATATTCAGAATAAGTCTCATCCTGCTGCAAAACATACAAATCATTAACCGGCAGCATAAGACTCCAGCTGACATAAAGAGGATGGTCAAATACATAATTAAACTTAGGGCATTTAAATAAATTGCCAAGTAACTGACCATTTTCGAGTCTCTCTGTATATAGACCTGTCTGCATGCCAATTACGCATCTGTAATCATTCAGAATTATTTTTCCAATATTCTCTGTTGTATTATCATCATCAATATTTAAAAGCAGAACATTAATTCTTTTATTTCTGAGTGCCTGGGCAAATTCTAATGCAAATGAGTTTAATGTTCCATTACATGTTTTTAATCCGTAAAACATAAGTACAGGATTCATATTTTTATCAATTGCATTAAAACATTCTGTTCTGCCAATCATTTTCTTTGCACAATCTTCAAAATATGTTTCTATACCATAGTTTTTTGCCTGTATAAACCAGTTTGACAAAACATCATTAAACATACCCGAATTGCGAAGTTTTGAAGCATATTTTCCAAGAATATAGGCATATACCAAAAATGTTTCTTTAAAAACAGGATATTTATATTCATCAGAATATATTGGATAAAATTTATCAGGGCAATTATAATTGCATGCTCGTATAAATAATTCATAATCCTCATTGCATGCGAGACCGGAATTCCATCCACCTATTGAACTAAACGTATCCCTGTCAGCAACAAGATATGAAAATGCATCTGTTCCTGCATTATAATAACTTTTCAATTCATCATCTGAAACTTCGATTCTATCAGTCAACAGACATTTCTCAATGATACCTTCCTGAAGAATCTGGCTATCCGTCAAAATCAGCACACGCCTGTTTGTTGCATATTTTACAGACTCATTTTTTATCTGGGCCATATTTTCAAAAATCTGTGAACTGATATCAACAAATCTAACTTTATCCAGCAATAATGTATTGTCATCCTCCCCATATTTTCTGCATAATTCATACGCCGTCCCATCAACGGCATCTGCGAGTATGACTTCAATATTATCATTATAATTTAACTGCCTGCAGACACTCATCAATGTTTCATAAAAAGAAGATGACATCTCAGATTTTATAACAATTATACTTAAATTTTTTTCATCCATGAAATTCACATTATCTCCTGCATAATATACATTTTACTATCTACAGATAATTTTTCCGTAAAATGTATCTTTGTCTATAATATTTTTTTGTTTATATTGTCTGTCACTCTGCAATTTATACAGCCAAGTATCTTTTACTACGTCATCCCATATTTCTTCGCGATAAACTCTATCTGCATTTTCTTTGAAGAATTCACAATTTTTATTATTATCAGGGCATTTATCCACATCATTACGTACATAATCCATATGTTCACATGCTATATTAATAAATTCATCCGTCATATCCTGTGACAACAAATCATCTTTAAAGCTAAAATATGTATCAATCGACTCCATTACAAATCCAAATAACGGAAATCCCGCCGGTCCTTTTAAAAATGATTTATCACATATTCCTTCATGTTTTAATGAAACAAATTCTCCTGAATCAATAAAATCATTAACTCTTTCATCAGCAGCAAAACACTCCGGGCTTATCCACACGCCTCCGTATCTGTACAAAAGTTCCATTGATAATCTCTGTGCCAATATATCAAGTGGCATTTTTCCGGAATTGACCTTATCAATAATTATATTGGAAAATGTAACATACTGCTGGCAATCAGCAAGTGTTATAACATGAAGTTTATATTTATTGCTGTCAATATTATCACGGATACTTTTTATACATTTCTTTATAGCTTCTGGTGATTGCTCCTCTCCATCCCACCAGTATGTCCACACAGGAATACGACCATCAGAACATACTGACTGATTTATCTTTTCCGGCTGAACTGTCGGACTTAAATATTTTTTTAATATTCCTGCTGTTATTTTTTGATAAACATTCCGTATTGCATTATTAAGACTGGATTTTTTATCAAGCTCGTCCGAATCCATCATTTTTACATTCTGTTCTTTTACTTTATATTCATTTTTTATCAGCCATACTTTTATAAGACGTTCTGATAAGAATCCAAATATACGCTTCTGATAGTCATCTCTGTCGGATATGTCTACTCTTTTTTCAACTTCAAAAAGAACATCAAATAGCCATTTACAATAATCATCAAAAATATTTTTCCTTGTAATTATCATATTACAAAAATTAAGTAATTTTGATTCAGCCATTATATCAAATGCTTCCACATATTCAGGATACTTTTCGCTTATTACATCTCTGCATATATCAAAATCTTCTTCATAATGATTAGCCGCATACTGCTTTCTTACATTTTCTTCCTTAACCATTCCACATGTCGGAACAATTATATCGTAATCATTTAAAGTCTTCTCTATATATTCTTTTGTAAGCATGCGTCCTTTTTCAAGAAAAAATCTCCTGTAATGGCATACACCTATAATATCACATTGATTATTTTTCCAAAGCCAGTAAAGTCCCGTAAGTTCGCAATAATTTCTATTTTTTAATGAAATATTATCTCCTGTATCGTCACCTGTATATCCAAGGTCCTGTGACAAAGCTCTGCCAACATGAAGAGTTCTATATAAGTCATCACTTATACCCGGATAATTTTTATGTGTTATCACCCACATCTGTGTATCCATTATTTTGTCACCTCCATGCAAGAATTCCAGTCACATTATTAACATTAAGTTTCCTTTTATTTTCCCAATTTTGCAGATATACATCATCTGTTTCATAAGCAAAAATACACTTACAGTTCGATTTTACAAAATCAAAAAGATTCTTTCTTTCTAAACCTTTAATTTTTTTATCAAGAAATACAGCTAAATCATATTCTGCATCGGATAATCCGGCTATATCTTCCGTCCTTATTATTTCATCATATATTGTATTATACACTCCGTAATTTTTTGAATTTTCCAAATCAATGCCTGTAATAAAACACTTCTTTGGAACATCAGAATTAAGAATTGTTCTCGACACACCACCTATCTGCCTGTAGAACAGGCCTATATCAAGAATCTTCTCCGGCTCTGTCTGTCCAAGGACATTACAATACATATACATTGTATTTTCATTATTAATCATATTACACCCCTGTTTTTCTGCATTTCGTTAAATTACCATGTCTTCCATTTTTAAGCCTTTCCACAGCTTTTGAATAGCCATTACATTTTTTATAATATTCCTGTGCTTTTCCTATATTTCCCAGACATTCATATATTACCCCGATATTATAATATGCAAGATAAGAATTAGCACCTTCAACACGGCTTTCTTTATATTCTGCTGCTTTTTGAAATTCATTTACAGCTTCATCAAACATTGCATTTTTCATATATATAAGCCCCATAAGGAACTTAAAATCCGCACTGTTTCCAAATACATCGTAAATTGATGTGTACGATAATGCTTCCTGAACTTTTCCACAGTTTAACATTGCATATCCATATGTTTCAACCATATCTATAACATACTCAAGCTTTGGCTCCAAATCGAATGAAAGTCCCTTTGAAAAAAAATCACATGCATTATTATAATCTTTTTCCATATAATAACTTTTCCCCAACTGATAATAAATATATGGAATCTCTTTTTCATTATTCTGTGTTATGTCACTATCAAAATTCTTTTCAAGCTCAGCAAGTCTTTTTTTCAGAAGTTTTATATTACGTAATGCCTTTTTCTTCTTCTCATCATCATTAAGTGCATATCCAACATGCTTAATAACAACAGCGGACAAGAACGTATCTGCCGGTTCTCCATCAGTCTTAACTATCTGCTCATGTATTTTTCCTTCTACCTTGTAATACTTCCTGTTAAATGCTCTTGTTATCCAATCAGTATTTTTTGAATCATCCTCCAATACATTGATACATTTTATGCGTCCGGCTCTTCGAGGTTCATTTTCAAGCATACTATTTAATTTTTCAAGTACAGTTTTGTCAGATTGCAAATATTCATCACAGTCAAGAATCAATATATTGTCATTGGACGCTTTTGATACTGCAAACTGTTTTGCCGCCCCAAAATCATCAATCCATTTAAAATCATATACGAACTCTGTGTATTTTTTTGCAATTTCTTTAGTTTTATCTGTAGACCCGGTATCTGCCACAACTATCTGTACTTCCTTATCAGACAGACATTGCATACATTTTTCTATATGTTTTTCTTCATTCTTTGCAATAATACATACTGATAAATTCATATAAGCCACCTTCTAAAATCAACATTTTATTAACGAATTCATAACAAATTCATGTACTTTTTCACCGCATGTTCCAGGATTTAATGCAAGAAATTTCACATATTCCTGCTGCCGCTCTATAATTCCATCCCAGTCACAGGACACCATTCTATCCAGAAATTGTTCTGTTGAAAGATATATATTCTCTTTCTGGCAGAAATAACCATTACTGCACATTTTCTCGAATCCATCCGAATTTTCCAGTTTTTTCTCTAAATCAACATTTGAAATTTTAATGTAAAATTCCCGGCAATTTCCCGCCTCAACATTTTCAGTACTAATATCATCAACATTAATAACTGCTGCTTTTCCATCATATGTACGCTGCACTATAAATTCATAACTATTAAGTACCGCAAATGCACCTGTGCTATAAGAATATTCCGGATTATATCCATTAAAACAGCCGTCTGCATTATCAAGAAAATGTGTGTTTATCGCACTCTGCTCATTAGTGATTTTATTTATTTTTATAAATGTGTCTGAAAATGCCGGAATAAGCACAATATAGTTTCCAACATTTAAAACAGCTTTGAATAAACACAATTCTCCGTTTTCTGTATTCCAGTATTTTTTTATAAGTGATGTTTGAATCTTGATTACCATACAATCAATTCCATCATTTGTTATTGCAATAATATTGTTAATATTATCAAGGAGATACAATCTATTTTCATCTGCTGTTATATAGGTATATACATATTTATCTACGCCATTTTTATGCAATTCACTCTCACCGGTATTGACATTATATTTTAATAAATAATCCGAACAGCCTGTTACTATCCATAAACACCCATTAAAATATACGCAGCTATAAGCTATATTTCCATATGCCGCTGTTCCAAGATTTTTATACAGATTTAAAATTGTTATCTTATCAACCGTCCATTCTCCTGTCAGAGTATCATATTTCCATATATCAAATCCCTCATAAGGCAAAAACACAAGAAAATTATCACACAATTTCATTTGTCCCAATGCTCTCGCATCATATTTTTCATTACATATAAATGTTTTATAATTAGTACCATCATATTTTGTAATATAGTCACTGTATACTGATGCTATATATACATCATCATGCTGTGTACATATATATCCATATGGCTGCTGCCATCTGTGTTCGGAATTATCAATCACTTCCCCTATATAATTACTATCTGCATCCTTGAAATTTGTAATATCAAATCTGAATATCCCACTAAATGAATCTGCAACAAAATACAATTCATTTTCTTTAACAACCATATTAATAATTCTTAGATTTCTTTTTTCATTTTCAGAAAATTCATTAAATATTAAATCATTAAATATAAACACCGGCTTTCCGGCAGCACTGAACATATTAATAACCGAGCTTCCATCCGAACCTATATATCCGTCGCTTACAGCAATCGTATATGCAATATCAGGTGTAGTATCAAACACACCAATTTCATTATCCATAAAATATCGTTTTAATTCTATATAACTTTCATAAATCTCTGTCCGCATTGACTTAATCGTTGCCTCAGTAAGCGGATGCGGTCTCCAGATTAAAGCAATATCTTTTCTTTGTGCTACAAGTTCAAAAAAATGCTGTAATTTTTTTATAAGAACACCTTTATAACACAAAATGTCGCCTATTGTTGTATTAAGCATTAAAACTTTTCTATTATTTAATATTTTTTTCCATTCATCAGGAATATTCTTTTCGTTTTTACACTTATTAACTACTGAATCAATCTTAGGGGAACCAAGTGGAATTATTTTATCGTAGTAAAATACTCCGGTACAAGAACGCTTAAAAAATTCAGACTGTACAATAAAATAGTCCATATTTTTATAAACAGGAAAATACTTATGATTTTCCGAAATTGCCCCGGCCGTTACATAATAAGGAATATATATTAATTTATTTACATATTTTTTTAGTTCATCAGAATAATATGCCGGGTGGATTCTCGTTACTGTATTACTGCCGTCATATGGATAATGTATGTATGCAGCATCCGGTTTTAACTCACGTATGCTATAAGTCTGATACGGCGTAATTGGGACATATGATGGAAATTCATTTCCGTCATACGCAAGATGCCATTCATTTTTACGTTTATCAAATTCAAAATATGGTATCGGAATCACATCACACTCACATCTGTCATCATCTTTAGCCGCAAGCCAGACGCTCTCAAGTGCATCCCACATCTGGGCTTTATATGGAAGAAATACAATTCTGTATTTTCCTGCAATTTTTCCAATTAAACTCTCAACATTATTAATTAAATCATCAATTAATTTTATTTTATATATTCTTTCACTTGCCGGATTAATAAGAGACAATTCATACAAAACTTCACAATAATTTTCAAGAAGCGGAACAATATTTTTATCATTGCAATCACTGTTTTCAATGATATTTCCAATATTGACTGCATATTCCTGACATTGTGTTAAAGAATTAATATATTCATTGTTATTTAATACATGCAGATTAATATGAATATTTTTCACGTTCTGTATTATTTTTAAAATTTCATGTTTTGTATGAATATTCATATAGATTTTTAACCTCCATGTTTTATATTTATTGATTAATTTCCAAAATTAATCACATAACTTATTCTATACACGCAAGAATCTGCTCCGTTATCTGTGTCCACGTATATTTATCAGCAACTTCATTAAAACCATTTTTAATAATCTCTTTTGATTTTTCTGGATTATCAAGATAGTTTTTTATTATTTCAGGAATGCTGTCCAACTCATTCAAATCATAAAATACAATATTTTCATTATCAGTGAAATTATCTTCGAGCCATTTGCTTTTATCTGTAAGAGGAAGTGAGCCTTGCAATAAAATATTAAATATTCTGTCATGTGTTCCATCTTTAAACCACGGCATAATATTAAGATTAATCTTTGCCTTTGCCATAACCGGAAGTGTATCTTTAAACGGTATTCTGTCATTGATAATATGTACATTGTCAAGCATAGCAGCAGGATGATTCTCCCATCCACGCCCCAGAAGCCATATATCAATACCTGAATCTGCAATCACCTGTACAATCTGCTTTCTATAATACATTCTCGCAAGCCAGTCAACAGGCTCTGCAAACCTGAAGAGCTGTATCACCTGTTTTTCAGACATAATCAATCTCATCAAATCCATAACATCAACCACTGCCTGCTCTGTAGACACTTCATTCCTGTCAGTCATATAATCTGCAAGATTATGATAAAACATCTTTATAAGTTCATTATCACTAAACATCTCATCTATCTGTTCAAGATATATATGTGGTTCATAAAAAGTTCCTGAAAACAAAACATCATATGGTCTTTTTTCGTAATTTTCCAAATCAGGCTCACCCATATATGTACCGGCATGAGGCATAAATCTTACATCAGCCACACTCTCACCAAAATATTTTTTTACATATTCCACATGATTTCTATCACAGCAAAACTGTATGTACCTCCTAGGATGTCTTAACATTGTTGGATGAAATCTTAATGGGTGATCCATAAGAATATTAATTGCCAATGTATTCATGGAATCCCACAGTTCAACAAATATCCTGTCCTTTATTCCCAAACCATCAAATGCTATTGCCGCATCAGCTTTTTTTTCAAGGAACGAATTAAATCTTTCAAATGAATGTTCTCCTGATCGTGACATATCACGCAAATCAAGTACAAAACATTCATGATTCTTTTTATTTAATTCCTCAACAATTCTATCTGTAAAATAATTAAACGACTCTACATCTGAATAAAATAAAACAAAACGCATTACTTTAAAAATCACTCCTCGTATAAACCATACTCTTTTATCTTTGCATTAATAGCTTTCTTCAGCTTCGTAGAGCTTGTACTCTGTGTATATGGGAAAAATACCATTGTTGAACCATGCTCTTCAAGAAACTCCTTCTGAGCAATCCAATACGCATCATGCTCATAATCACTTCCTGAAAACTGAACATCAAAATGATACACTTTATACATATCCTGTGTTCCACAAAAATTAAGCGGAAGCTTTACAGCCTCATCAACATAACGGCATGAACGCACCATTTCAATTCTTTCTTCAAACGGAACAAACGGCTCAGCCTGCTTATTAAGCCTTACCCCCTCATCTGACACGACCCCGACAATCAGATAGTTGCACTGTTCTTTTGCTCTTTTAAACATATTAAGATGTCCGATATGAAAAAGGTCAAAAACACCAGCTATATAACCTATATTATACGGTTTTTTCTCATTTTCTCCATCAGTGCCAGTATTTCCTGAATTCTCAGCAATCATGCCTGCCGCACGTTTTTGTGCAATCTCTCTTCTTTTATTCGGATATTCATTTGAAGGGTCATATATATGATACTTTGAAATTCCCATTTCCTTTAACTGCTTTACAACACCATAATATTTTTTTATACAAATAATCAAATGAAGTTCATCAGAATCTATATCTCTTAAAACATCAGGAGAATTAACCGGTACATTATCCATCATTGTTCCCCATTTCGACCGATTGTTATCTATAATCGAAAAAATATCGTAACAACCTGCAAATTCATTCAGAAATCTTTTTGTAAAATTGCCCGAACCAAAAAGAACAAGTTTTTTATTATTTCCAACTTTCGTTTTATCGTCAAGTCCTTTGAAAATATCAACAAATATTTCCTGATAATCAGAGGCACTGTAATTAATCTTTTCCCTGTTACTGTAGATTACTCTTGCGTCACACGTTCTTTCCTGTTTATAAAGCTGTAATTCCTTTTCATTACGTAATTCGCTTGTAAATCTGTAGGATATACGCTGCCACAGTTCTTCAAGCTCTGCAAGGTCGAATCTTTCAAGTACCTCTTTTCTTGGAATCAATCTTTCAAATTCCATATCAGCACCATCATATATAACTGATACTGAACGATAAAATATAGCTTTAGCCGGACAGTTTTCAAAATAAAACTCCTGGTCATAAAATATAAATCTTTTCTTCGGTTCTTCTATCGTCTCATCATAAAAACAGTTAAGTGCCACCATATCAATATATCCCTTTGAAAGGATAACTCCCATATCTTTCCCATTGGCACTATTCCTGTCCTTTTCATTCACAATATCTGTATGCTCGGATGATGATAATATCAATTCATACAAATCATTCAATGCATCAAAAAATGCTTCTTTATCTTTCTTTGCAATTTCTCTTAACGCAACCAATGCAACAGGCTTGTCTACGTATGGCATTACAAATTTGTCGTTTTCAATCTTAGATTGAACGACACTAATACCTCTTCTCCGCAATTCATCAAGATTATCCTGCATTTCATACAATTTCTTCATTCCTTCGGAATATACAGCCTTTTTATAAACGCCCCTTATTCCATCATGCTCATATATTCCTGTAACCAAAGCATTTTCCTCTCCACGGTCAAGTGAAAGCGTTACATGCATCGTCTCATCAAACTTTCCATCAGGACTACATTCAATAAAATATGAGTTAGCCATTGTATGAAATAAATCATTATCAGCCAAATCCTTATACATAAAACGCTCATCCAGAAAAACACTGTCAGGATAATTATAAAAAGGGAAATATCTGATTGCCAGATCTTCAACCGGTGTATAATCATCAGCATATATAAGCTGTGCCTCTTTCAAATTCGGCATAACTGAATAAACCTTGTCATTACAAAACCCTGCCATACATAACATATCATTAAGTTCTGCTCTGGAATAACATCTTCCACCTATATCTTTCTTATCCGCTGCTGTTATTCTTCTATAATCTTCAATTCCATCAAAGCTATGATTAGTATATGGATCCCTGTCCCCGCAAAAATACTTAATTCCGAGCCTATTCTCTGTTCCTAATAGAAGCCTGCCATCATCCTTTAAATGATTCCTGCAAAATGTAAGCAATTCTACCGGCGATTCACTCTCTTCTAAAACATCAACACCAACAATGTAATCAAATTTTTTAACATCATCAATATTTTCATTTCCTTTTTTTATGTTACATAATGTTACATTTCCTTTATTTTTAAGAAATGATTCTATTTCTTTGTCTTTATTTATCGAATACAAATATAAAATTGCTGCATTTTCCTTAAAATTGTACCAGACAAATATTCCTGTTGAGAACTTTGCTACTATATCTTCAATCTGCATCTTAATGCCTCCGTATAAACCTAACGCCTTTAAAGCTATTATACTCTAAAGGCGTTTACATTAGCAAATATTAATTCTATTTTATAAAATTACATTAATCCATACTCTTTTAAAAGCTGTATCTGATATTCCCTGTCAGATGCAGATTTCTTCAAATCTTCTGTTCTTCCATCAGATAACAGCAATGTAATCAACTGATTAACAATATCTCGTTCTTCTCTACGCCCCTCTTCACGTCCTTGTTCGAGTCCCTGTTCACGTCCTTCTTCACGTCCTTGTTCACGTCCTTGTTCTCTTCCCTCTTCGAGTCCTTCCTCGAATCCTTCCTCTCTCGCATCTTCCCTCTCAAGTTCCAGCTGCCTGTCAAACGTATAATCAAGCTTCATACTCTTTGTCACCTCATTCCTTCGTTTTATCAGGAAATCCCTTAATATATTATGCTCTATGCAATAATCTATTGCCATTTGTATATCAACAAGCAGGTCTTCATCCGTTCTTCCATAATGCAATTCCCTTACCTTATTTACAAAAATCATGTACTCATCAAGCCATCTGCAAGAATGTCTTATCTCCTCATTCCTGCCATTATTGATATTATACACCATGCACTTTAATTCCAGTCTTGGATCATCAGTTGCCTTCTCATATGCATCTGATAGCTTTAACTCCTGTACCTCCGGCTGCTTCTCTTCTCCATTATAAAAGACTACAAACTGTGGTACCGGAATCTTTACAAGCTTTCTTCCATACAAATTGCGTCCTATCTTTCTTTCCCTGCCTTCTCCGCCTCTTCCGCTAAGCATATCCGATAAAATTGTCGTAAAATATATCAGGCTTCTCACAGGCATATTAGGACACACTGTTGACTGGTGCTCATATATGCTTAGTCTTGCATCAACCACAAATGCTGCATCATTCCTTACAGTTAGGGATATTCCTCCGTCAAGCGTCTTAATCTCGACATCATCCGGGTTGTCATACGACGAACCATTCATTACATTATAAAGCTGAAGTGCACGCTTCTTGTCTTCCATAAGCATGCTGAACACATCACTCTTATACTCTCTGTTACCATTCATAATTCCTTCTCCTTATCTTATCCGATAAAGCAGGAATATGACTAATATTTTAAGCATTGAATATACACTTATGCAATACGTTCCATGCTGGCTAAACACTGTTGCATCCTGTAAATCCCAGTCGTAAACCATGTAAATATAATAATCCTGCTTTATACCTTATTTTAAAAGCAGAATTTCAATGAAATACAGACAAAAACCAAGATAGACAGACCCTGTACCGCCCCATTGCCATGTGCCTGAAAATGATACCATCAAAATATAGAATACCATCAATTATACAAGTCACACAGCAACCGTACAGGTAATATAGAAAACTGCTTTTTATTAAAATATCACAGAATTATAAATATTGCAATAATATATATTGAACTACAAATTCAATTTGTTAACAAAGTCAAATATATCTTTTTCAATTATTCTATAATAACTCTATCATTAAATATGTCATTCGCAATACAGCACAGTTTCATTAACAAGATTTGTATAATGTCTTAAATACATTTTATAATCAGGATTAAGCGATAATATATATTCAGGAATTTCAAATATATCTTCCGGCTTATGATATACACAAATAGCCAGCTTAGGTTTATACCTGCTAATTGTTTCTGCACATCCCTTTAATGCAGCCAGCTCAGCTCCCTCTATATCCATCTTTATAAATGTGGGTGCTTCATGTGCCTTGAAGAAATCATCAAGTTTTATTACATCAACTTCTATATCGCCGTCATTACTTATCTTGCTACTGCTGCTGTTTGAACTAAAATATAATTTTGAATTATTATCATATACTCCATAATTATATATGTCCCAATTCTGATATCCACCTTTTTCAATTATTTCTTTACAATGTGCATATTGATGTGGTTCAGGTTCAAAAGAATATATCTTTTTATACTTACTATTACCATATTTAAAGTATTGTATCATTGTATAACAATCAAAGCATCCAACATCTGCTATTACTTCATCATCACCAAATCTAAAAACATCATAATATTGATTATCCCGTGCGTTACCATACTTACCAAGATAACTTCCAAAATCAAGAATATGTTCAACTCCAAGCTGCTTTAATTCCGTTTTTATTGGTCTGGCATAAACCATTGAATCTACTATAAATAACGCATCCGGATATTTTTCTACCGCTTCTTTCCTTGAAAGCACAGGTATTCCCATTATCATCTTCTCTTGTGAATTTCTATCACTAAAACATTCAAATTTAACATCCTTCAAAGTCATTTTTATACTTTTTCCATAATAACCTGCTCCATCAAGTATAAGCTTTCTTCCTTCCCTTATATATGATTCAATATCTTTTCTTAATTTATCCATTACATCTATATTATCCACAGTAATTCGTGTTATATAATTATAATCATATGTAAGACTATTCATAACACGTGCCATATAAATATCTCTAGATAAATCATCTTGCATGTATTCTACCACTTTATTAGAATTAATAATTGCACGTTTATATATGTTCTCCATCTCTAATCTCCTGTATCTTTTCCTCTGCTTTCTTTAAAGCCCTTGTCAAATATTCACCATTACGAAGCCGTGCCCCCACTGTTTCTGCATTTTTTTTCATTATTTCATAATTATTATTACTAATATCCGACATCTTTCCAGGTAATTCATATAGTGACCTAACTGTAAAACCAACATTTTCTCTTAATACAAAGTCTGCTTCTGCAGCCTCATCCCATATAATAACAGGAAGTCCCACAGCAAGGTACAATGATAATTTGTGAGGATTATTGATTTTTAAATACTCACCTTTCCCTCCGCTACATGTCTCTACAGAATCTCCATCCCATACAAGACCATACTTACCTGTTAAATTTTTTATAAGTTCATCAGGCAAAAATGCTCCAAAATAATTTATATTATCAAATGGGGTTTTTGCATTATAATTTGCTCCAAACAAATTAAATGTAACATTGTTTATTTTATTAATTTGATATACATATCCGGCCTTTGATTCCATTAGATTTCCCGCTATTACAATTCCATCTGATTCTTTTATTTCCTTATAATCTGGAATCAGATAATCAAAAATTTCAAGCTTTACCAGCCTGTCAGAATCAAATCCTCTGTCCGCCAGCATTTTCACCATATACATATTATGTACAATTAATACATCAGGCACTTCTTTTAAAACTTTATACTGCCTGAAATCATATTCTGTAGGATTTCCCCTAACGATATTAATATCATGTACAATACCTATTATCTTTATATTTTTTTTCTTTTTTATATCAAAAATCTTATACAGCCCCTCTGTATCATCCAAAAGCGGTAACTGTAGTATCAAATACGAATCTTCTTTTAAATTATCTGCAATATCTTCCCAGGCCAGCCTTGTCTGTTCTGTTCCTCTTGTTACGGTTCCCCTGTTCAATGTTATAGGTTTGTATCCTGATTTTGCTGCAATAATCGTAACATCTGTGGGAGCTTTCTGTCCTGCCATACAATCCTGATATCTGAATTCCGTCAACTGATATTTATTCAAATCATATGACATCTCCTTAACACCATCTTTTTCCTGCATAATATAATACACATAACATGGTAAAGCATTAAGAGATTGTATTTTTTGTAGCTCATTTTCAATTTCAACATAATCAAAACACGTTATTAACAATACTGATTTTTCATCTTCACACTCTTTCAAAAACCGCTCAGGTGTTATAAATTTTATATTTTTAAATGTATCCTTTAAAATATCCGCACTTCTGTCAACAACCGAATATATATCAATATGCGGATAAAGCCTCAAAAAATCCCTAAATACCTTTCCTGCACCGTAACAATACAGTTTTTTCCCTTTTATTTCTTCTAAAAACTCCGTTTTATTTGCACTATTTTTTATCAGCATAACTTTTCTCCTTGCATTTTATAACCTGGGTCTATGCATAAAATTCTTTAATATATAACGGCTTACATGAAATTATTTTTTCACTGCTTACTCCAAATTTTTTTTGCAATTCACTTTTTATTTCTTTTATAATCACATCATTATTTATTGCTATTAGAATATAATCAAATTCATATGCTAAAATTTTTTCTGGAGAACATACGTGTTCTTCCATATACGTTTCCTTTGAGGCATAATTTTTATCAACCCAAATAAATTCTTTACACATTTTTTCTTTCTTTATTTGTCTTATATAGTCTTTTCCGACTTTTCCCGCACCATATACAACAATTTTTTTATCCACAAAATTTTCATCACATTTTAAGACAAATTTTATAGGAACATTTTCAGGACCAAATCCCATGTTTTCCGGTGCTATTCTTATATGTTCAAATATCCATTTTTCTAATTGAGGAATAAGATCCGCAGAGTATGTACTCTTTTCAAATTCTTTTTTTAATGATATATATAATCTGTTTACATTAATCAAAAAATCATCATGTTTTTTATGTGTTACAGACAAATTATTCATTCTGTAATTATAATTACAATTATTTGTTACACATATTTTTTTGCAATTAATAATATATTTATAAACAAATTCTCCATCTTCACCATAATATATATCTTCATCCAAATTTTTAAAAATCTTTTTTGTCAATTCTGTTTCAAAGCGTTTTGCATAAACACATGACAGAATCCCTCGCGATATATTGTCCTGTGCATAAATCATATTTTTTATAACAGGACTCAACCTGTCTACATCATATTCACCTGAATTAATACAATCAAACACTTTTCTGTTACCGACAAATATACCTGATGTAACTAATTCAAATTCATTTGATATTTTCATCATAGACTCAACATAATCCGAATTAACATAATCATCAGAATCGACAAACATAATATATTTTCCTGTAGCTCTGTTTACACCATTTTTTCTTGCATTAACAACCCCGCTGTTCAACTGTGATAATACCACAATTCTGTTATCCTTCTGTGCCATATCCTTACATATCTGCAAACTATTATCAGAAGAACCATCATCTACTAATATAATCTCTAACTCTTTGTAAGTCTGACAAATAATACTGTTAATACAATCTTTTATATACTCTTGTACATTATAAACCGGAACAATTATACTTACTATTTGATTCTCTATCATTTAACACCCCATGTATACTATAATGATTTACATTTTATCCAACAGATTAACATATTCCACTTTATTCCATAGAATTTTTTTTGAATCTATATTATATAATTCAATCAATTCTTTTCTTATACTGTCAGCAAGTTCTTTTTTTAATACAGCTATAACAATATAATCGTATTGAATATTTAAAATACTGTTGACGGCTAATATTTCGTGCATCACCTTCATATCTTTACCTTCAGGATATTTGTCGACCCATCCGGTAATATCACACTTACATTCTTTTGTTAAATAATTATATAACGACTCGCTACTGTTACCAGCCCCATATATAACAACCTTTTTATTTTTTAAATTTTCATAAGAATATTTATGTGTTCCGAGCGAAAATGCACTTATATTATATAACTTATCCAATGTATGTAATTCAATTCCCAAAATATATTTTTTTAACTGTCTTAACAATATATATTTATATTCTTTTTTGTTTATAAACTCTTTTTCCAAGCCCTTATACAAATAATATGTATTTGTATTTAACCGCTCATCAACAGAGCCGCACATAGATGTTTTTCTGATATTATAATGATAATACGATTTTTTCAGTATATACAAATTTGATATTTTCATAATATAAGAAAAAAAAGCCAGGCAATCTTCACCATAAAAAACTCTTGTATCAATATCTTTATAAACATCTTGTAAAATATCTTTTCTATATAATTTATTTACTAATGTACAAAAGATCCCAAAAGTCTTATTTTTATCATCATACAGCATTGTTCCGTAAATATCCTGCGGAAGATTGTAATACATTCCCTCTTGAAAATTATCAACAACTTCCGTTGTATATTTTTCTTCAATATAATCCCTATATATTCCTGAGGAAATCAAATCACAATTATTTTCCTTTTGTATATTCATCAAATTGCTGTACATATCATGTTCTATCCAATCGTCACTGTCAACAAAACCTATAAATTCCGCATGTGCGATTCCAATTCCTGTTTTTCTTGCTGCAATCAATCCCATATTTTTTTCTAATGGCACAATAATAATTCTCGAATCCTTTTCAGCATATATCTTACATATATTTAATGTATTATCTATCGAACCATCATCTACCAATATGAGCTCATATTCTCTAAATTCCTGATTTAAAATACTTTCTATACATTCCGATACGGTATTCTCGGCATTATACATCGGCACAATTATACTTAACTTAGGATTACTTTTCTTCATAAAAACATTTCCCCAATACTGATTACATTATTCTATATATGATATTTACAACTGTTCTGCCGCCGGAATCGGATATTCATAACTTTCTGCTCCATGACAATATCTGCACATATCCAAATATCCTTTTTCAGAATATCCCATTATAAACTCCAACAATTCTCTTCTCCAGTTATCTCCTGACAGCTTTTCAAAATCCAAATAATCTTCTTTGCCAACATTAACAGATAAATTATCAGCTACACTTCTTGCCATAACACAATAGTAAAATTTATTTTCTCTTATTTCATGACATGGAGTACCACAAGCATCAAAAACATTTATCAACTGTTCATTGTCACATTCTCTTTTATAATAATCAAAACCATAATCCATCCATTCATGTTCTTTTCTGCTTATTCTGAATTCAACATTATTAGTTATAAATAATTTTCTTAATTTTTCATACTGTAATTCAAGTTTTGATATTGTTCCGGAATAATTTGATATTCTAAACAAGACACCATACTCTTTACACTTTTCAAGCAAATCTTTTGACGGTGTTATGGTTCCGTTTGATGTTATTGAAAATACACTCATCTGATTACGATATTTGCTTCCTATATATTCAACGGCATCTGTCAAATACTTATATAACAACGGTTCTCCGCCTATTAAAACAAACTCCTGAATATAATCCACTTTTGAAAAAAATATGTCCGCACTCTTTTTTACCTGTTCCAATGTCATATCGTCCTTTGTAATCGGAACATTATAGCAACCATGTGCACATTTTTTACACCGCAGCGTACATCTTTCCGTAACACAAATCTGCGACAGACTCATAAATGTCTCATTAAAAAATTTATATGCTATAATCGGCAATAGTTTGTCGGTAAATTCTCTACATATGTAATAATTTTTGTTATGAATCAGCCCTCTGTTTTTTAAATCACTTTCTATTAATAAAGTGTTTTTGTCTGACGCACATATTATCACAGGATATTTTATTTCTTTTTTAAAATATTCATTTTCTGATATTACTGCTTCATTTTTATAGCCTTTTTCCTGAATACTATGATTATTATCAATAAAACAAAAAAACATATCGTAGTGTTTTAATGTTTTATATAAATCTCCTCCCAGCTTTCCTGCCCCATAAATACAAAATTTAGTTGTTTCACTTATATTTTTATTACAAATTATATTTTCATAACCTTTACTCGTCCACTTCATAATAATAACTCCTAATTTTTTATTATTTTTCTTGCAGTCAAAACCGCTTTTCTTAATTCTGGTTCAATTATTTCACCATATGGAAAAAACATATATCCATTAGCAAATGTTATATCAAAACCTCTCTGTTCAAAGAAGTCATGTATTATATCTTCGTCTCCCGACTTATGATATGTACATATAATACATGTCATATCTATATCAGAATCAATAAGTTTTTCCATACCCTTTATGACATCTGTTTCTTTACCTTCAATATCCATCTTCACAATAATTTTATCCATATTTTTATTATTAAGGACAAGCGTGTCTATTGATACAGTATTTTCTGAATCTGCCTCATCTAACCATTTTTCTATAATTGTAACTTTATCCTTATATGGCTCAAATGTGAGTTTAAGTGCTTCAACCCATTCCTTATCACATTCCACCAGATATACATGCTTTACCATATCTATAACTTGTAAAGCTAAAAATCCCTCTGCTGCTCCTCCATCAATAAAAATATCTGTATTATAAAAATCCAATTTATCTATGTTATAGCAATGTGGCGAATTAACATCCTGTTCCTTGCATAATGTACAAAGGTATGCTTTGGCATCATTAGGATTTTTATATACAGAACTTAGATAAATCTTTTTTCCTTGCCAAAACGAATATAATAATCCATTATCACTATCCTTATGCACTTCAAATATATCTAATGGATAATTATTACTTATCTGTCCACAAAAAACATCTAATTCATTTGCCCGCAAATACTTACATATATTATTTATACCAGCATTATCACTGTCCTTATATTTCTCTAAAATTTTGGTCTTAAAACTATTAAATACATATCCGAATTTTTTTATATATATTGGGTTTATCGATAAATTTTCAATTAACTGTCGTGTTATCTCTTCATAATAAACATCAGATGAAACAATTATGTTATATTGATTTTCATAATGTGGTTGTTTAACTACTACATTCTTTCCATTTACTTCATAAATCTTACCTGTTTTTTTCTCATTATTATCCCAGATTTCAACAACCTCAAACTCATTATATTTATCCAGATATTTAAAAATCCACTGTGCCCTTTTTCCTGTTCCAAATATTATTACTTTCTCCACAATATATATCACTCCTTTATATGATTATTCCACTTGTGCTATAATCTGCATCGCATATTTATCATCATATATCTGTGTTTCAGGTATTCTATACCATGTTAATTCAGACACACTTTTCCCCTCTATTATTATTCTCTCTGTAGCATGTCTCATGAACCACTCATATTCATTATCTATCTGCCCCAAATCTATAGCCTGGTATCCTTTCATTGCTAAATCATATGCTAATATAGTAGCTGTTGGTCCCAATGTAATTAATATCAAATCATCTGATGAGGCAGACTCTATTGCCTTATTTAAAATTTTATCATATACACTATATGCATTTGTATCTGGACATAAAATCCTCTTAATTGACTTGGCACTATCTAATAACCCATTGTTAACACCGGTCTTTGTATTTTTTCCTTCAATAATCAAGATATTTCTATTGTAGAACAGTTTTTTATATAATTTAAAGATTTCAAACGCATTTTTGTCTTTATCTTTATATATCATATATGGTCTAGATACATAGGCATCATAATATTCTCTTGACAAATCCAGCAACCCCATATGCTCCTGTCTTTTTTCCTTAGTCATATATTGCCTGATTTCATCTGCTGCCCTATCGTTATATTTATCTAAACTTCCATAATTATCAGCAATTGCTATCAAGATTTTCTCATTATCTGATTTTAAAATGTTTTCCAGTTTTTGTGCCATTTTATTATCATATTTTTGATACCACAATCTATTCTGTTTTAAAATAAAGCCAAATTCTCCATCTCCAAATCTGCATAAAGAACACTTTTTATCAATAATCTTCTCCAATAAATCTTTTGCTGGTTTTATCTTTACAGGAGAATTGCCATATTCATAAGGTGCATTATCTACTTGACGCTGTAATTTTTCTATTTTTATTTTCAGAAGTATGTTTTCTTTCAAATATGAAGTATCATTAATAAATTCATACTCACTCAAATCATCATGCCAATACCATATTAATTTATTCTCAATGCCTAAACTTTGAGCCTGTAACAATATCTGTTCTTTATAATACATAGTTGATATCAGATAATAGTCAATGCCAAGCTCTATTGATTTTTCTAATGAATATATTCTATATTGATTTTCCCAAATCTTATTCTGTTTCTCGATATTATTATCAACAAAACCTTCAAAAGCACACTTATCCATCAATATATCTTTAAATATGTATGATGCATATTGTCCTGTTCCCCATATAACTACTTTTTTCATCTTATACCTGCTTTCTTATACATACTAAAAATGAATTTGAAAACATTTTAAATTCATCTTTCATAACAAGAAAATGTTCTTGCCTTTATTGCTCCCGGATACCCTTCTATTCCGACAAATTCTTTCCCAACATGATCTTCCTTGCAACCAGAAAAGTATTTCGCTCCAAGCCTGTTTTCTATTGCAATATATAATCTTCCATTTTCATTTAATTTCTCCATACAGCTTATCAGCATACTTTCAAATGGATCATTATCCTGCATATAATAAAGAGAATATTCAAATACTCCTATCAAAGTTATTACATCAAATCTATTATCCAATTTTATATCTTGATAATTTCCCACATATATTTTTATGTTATCATTATCTCTATTTTTATAAGCATTAATTAATGAACGCCTTTTTGACAAATCTATACAAGTAACTTCTTTTGCCTCTCTTGCCAACGCCCCTGTAATTTCTCCACAGCCAGACCCTATCTCAAGCACACTATCATTTTTACTTATATCCATAACTTCTGTTATAAATTCCCTATTCTTTGATAAATGATAAAAAACCGCAAATGAATCCGTCTCGTTAATTGTTTTGTCATACTCTTTGTTATTTTTTACAATATTCAATAATTCATCTTCAATATCACCATTGGAATATTCATCAGTTCCGTTATAATATGTGTAATACAAGTCTACATTTCCTATATTTTCATTTTTAACTCTTTACAATTTATACTTTGTTAAAATAAATATATTCTTCTAAACTTATTTTCTTTTAATATATGTAATATATCCTGTTGATAATTGATACTGACTGCAATAATTATGCTAATATTTTTATTTTTAACAGAAGATACACTATATAATTTTCCAGATTCTATCCAATCCGGTTCATTTAAATTTTCCGTCACTATATAACCTTTTATATGTATATTTAACTTTTGTAAATATTTTACACAATCCTTTGCTCTGTCACCCGCACCGTAAATATATACTTCTTTCGATTTACCGACAAATTCTAAAATTTCTTTCTTCCTTTTTGGATAATTTCTTAACTCCGTCAGCGACCTGATTCCATACTCATCAGATAAAATATCAAATGTTTTTATCATATCATCTTGAATTTCTTCCAAAAAGCACTCTGCCCAAACATTATTCATAACAACTTTTGTAATATATCCGCTATCATCTGCAACATATGGTAATGCTCTTTCTATTGCATGACTTATAGTTCCATCCATTTTTAACGGCTCATCGTCAAAATCTTCATATTTCCAATTATGCTCATATAACTTTTTTAAAGCTTCACTCCTACACCAAAAAGCATTACCTATTGCGAGCGGATAATCTTTATATTCAATTACATTGTTACATCCCAACATTTCCAATAATTTTACTGTATTATTATAATTTTTGAGCCAACTGTTGGTATACCACCTTGATATATTTTTACTATATGGTGCAGGCGGAATCATTAAGCCTACTTTTTTATTATTTTTCATATAATTCAAAACATTATTAATATAGTTTTCGCTTCCCAACATGTTTTCAAACATATTGCTCACCCATTTTTCAGTATCCGGTATCATATCTTTATTTTTTGCCATCTTATCGTGTATAAAACATACATATTTGTAATTAATAAATATATCTTTTGCAGAAATAAGCATCGCACTTATATCTCTTCCCCTGTTTTGCTTTATCCTAATTTCTTTAATATTTTTAAATTCGCAACAATTTTTCTCCAATAATTCTTTTAATTTAACATTTGATGTTATTATATATACATCAACTTTTTGAGGTATATTTTTTAAATATTTTAAACAAATTTCAATTTTATCTAAATAATACAAATATACTACAACTACAGACGTACTATAGTCTTTAATTAAACTTCCTTCTTTTTTTTGTAAAATACAATATCGATTTTTCATTTTCCCCTACCTTACTTTTGCGAACATACATTTTCTGCATATTATATCAATATTACATTCCAAATTCATAGCTTTTTTTATTTCATTTATTGCTTGTCCGTTTATAATATTCTCATAACTTTGTGTTAATAAATTTCCTAAAACATGTTTCATTCCAAAATCATTACAACACAGAACCACCGTTCCATCCGGAAGCAATACATTATGATTAATATTAACCGAACGAGTGCAATAAAGTTTTCCATGTACATCAGCCATTGTCAGATTATTATCTTTATTATCCAAATTTCCTGCTCGATCTGACATCTCACAATATATTTTAAATTTGCCTTTTGTTATTTCTAATACCTTTTCATGTGGTTTACTTTGACAATTTGCCTCATCAACGAACATTGAACCATCTTTTTTATGTGTATTTGTTATAATTTTTAAAAGTTCCAAATACTCTTTTGTAACAGGTATATTTGCAAATCCATCTTTATCCGCTGTATGCAAAACAACCTGTTTAAACGGTAATCTGATTATACGTTCCAAATCATTTTTGTTAAGACCAACCAATGTAGTAAAAAGCGTCATATCATAACCTTTTTCATTTGCATAATACATCATATCTATTGACTCTTTATTCAAAAACGGTTCTACAAATCCAGCAAATTCAATCAGTGTATCTTTAGGCAATTTATTCAGACATATTTTAAACTGCTCTAATGTCATATTGGAATTTCTTTTAGTATTATCCTTGTAATACGCATCAATAAAATTTCTTTGCGGACAATATCTGCAATTTACAACACAGCCTATTTTAGGTGTTATTTCCATTGTTGGTCTTATTCTTCTCTTTTTCTCATAATCGTCAATCATCAATATATTATTGGGCATTTCAATAAAAATATTATCGTTATTTTCTTTTAGTTTTTCACTTATTCTTTTTTCTCCGTGTTCTATAAAAGCCATTAAAAAAACTGCATTGTTATCACTTATCCCATCAAACTGAACTACAGGTACATTATTTATTGTCTCAACATTTCCGTTTATATCTGTAACACAAAAAGCTTTAATATTAATTTTATTATCACAACATATTTTATATATAATCTTCCCTACTTTACCTGCCCCATAAATATATATATTTTTTTTATCATAACGTTTAATTTCTTTCACATATTCTTTTACAGTATTTATTTGTTCCATAAATTTACCTCATATTCTAACCTTATCACAACACAGCTTTTAATAATAATTGAGGATTTGCTATATATTCGTTTTTTATCCAAACAATTCTGTCATAAGAAATGCCTCTGCTTACCAACCCTGATTTTATATCTGTTGCCGCATCTGCATTCAAAGCCGTAATTATTATTTTATCTGTGCCGTCCAACTCAATAGACTCAGGTGATTTGATTTTATAATGTATTCCTGCATCCTCCAGATTTATAATGCTGTACATTTTATCAACCCAATTTACAATATTACACCTGCTATTTTCTTTTAAGTATCTGTAAATATTAATACCATTTACACCTGCACCGTAAATTATAACTGAAGTATCGCAATCGATTCCCCCATACGGTATCAAATTTTTTTCTGATCTAATATCAAATGATTTTATATCATTTAAAAGCAAAAAAAACATTTTAAAATAATCAAACTGTCTTGATAACTCCTCTCTGTATTGACCGGCATTATTAATAACCTCATTCATAGTTTTAATATGCAACTCCAATATTTCTTTTGCATTATTTAATTTTGTTCTTTTCAATGAATTATTAACTACTCTATAATGGTAAAAAGCTCTGTTTATAACCGCAACAGACTGATGTTTTATCAAATACGGATATACACTTACAAAATCCTCAAACATTGATTGCCTGAAATCCAATTTCATATAACATTCGGATATATATTCTCTTTTAAAAAGTTTATTCCATATATATATTGTATTTACCCCATAATTGTAAAATTCGCCGTCATACATTAATTTATCAAGAATATTATTTTTAAAATTTTCTCCTTTATATACACCTTCTTGTAATTTATATTTTCTTTCTTTACATGACATATCTCCATAACTGTCTATAACCCCTGTTTCTACCATGTCAACATTATATTTTTCAATATTTTCAAACATACACTGATACATTTCCGGTTCTATCCAATCATCACCATCGACAAATCCTACATATTTTCCCTGTGCTACTTGCAGTCCTGCCTGCCTTGCAGAAACAAGTCCTTGATTAACTTTATGAATAACCTTAATTCTTGAATCCTGTACCCTGTACCCATCACATATTTCTGCCGAACCATCTGTTGAACCATCATCAACGCATATAATTTCTATATTCTTATATGTTTGATTTATAATACTTTCTATACATTTTCCAATATACAAACTAACATTGTAAACAGGTATTATTATTGATATATCAGGCATCTGCATTTCCTCTCTTTTATTTAACACTATATTAAATATCCCTAATCTTTTTCTCTATCTCCCCTGCAAGCTTTTCGCTCGCATTGCCGTTAAAAACAAGCCCGATTTTTTTGTAAAACTCGTTTAATTTTTCATTATATGTTTCCTGATTAAATCCTGCAATATCGCTTTCGAGCTGCTCGTTATTGTTTGCAACCGTAAACGGAAATATTAAATTAAGCTTCGGTGTAAACGCCTTATTATTGGTAATTCGTTCCCTTGGATAAGACGCCAGATTCCACATCAAAGCCCCTCTGTCTTTTGCATATTTCTGTATGTCATCAGCATATATAAACACAGGAATATGTGCAAATCCCGCTTCAAAACATGCACTTGAATAGTCTGTTATGTAAGCATCCATTGCTGCAAGTATCTCATACATATCATCAGCCTGACTTTCATCAATAAGTCTGCTTTGTACATCTGGATTCTTATACTTACTGAATGTCGGTGCTAATTGAGGGTGAACTCTTATGCACACATACCATTCTCCGCCGAATTTTTTTTCAAGATTATCTATAAGTCTCTTGAAATCTATCGACCATATTTCTGAATACACACTGCGGATTCCATCCTTTGCACCTTCTCTGAATGTCGGGGCAAACATTATTACCTTTGCATCTTCTGGAAGATTATATTTCCCATGGAATCTTTCTTTCAATAAACTTCTGTCTCCGTAAAGCACATCGCATCTCGGTGCACCTGTTTTCAGAAATGTCCCCTCATAAACAAGTGCTTTATCAAAACACTGCTCACACCAATCAGAATCAATAACCAAATCATCTATCATATCCGAATCATTTTTACTTACCAGATATGCCATCTCTGAAAATCCTTCACCTCTTAGTAATCCAGTACATTTAATTCCTATTGTGTAATGATTCACATTAAGATAATACTGTCCCTTACGCTTACATGTACCAAATAGCTTTCTATAGTTATCAATCCACACGCTTGATCTTGTAAGCCAGTATGCTCTGCTCCATAATGTATTAGGAACCTTTTTTATATATTGTGGAAATTTTTTACTCATATCATTAACAAACCATACAAACTCATATTCGGGATTCATCTCATGCAATTTTTTCACAAGTGGTTTTGCATTACATCCAAATCCACCTTTCCCCTCAAATGTACATACGCTTATAAGCTTTTTTTTAATCGGAAATATTCTACATATATAAAAACATATTTTTTCTCTAAATGCTTTTCTGCATCTTTTCTTTATATATTTAATTTCTTTTGGGTCTGTTGCAACTGTGTGTTCCACTTTAATTCCTTTCAAATTATAAATTCTATATTTCTAACATTATCTCTTTCCCACCAACAAAATCATTATCAAAATAAAATCCTTTAAGAATATCTTTTGATACATCACACATGCCATTTAGCATATTGTAAAACAGATTATCCTCCAGACTTTCTTTCCTATCATGCATCAATTTTATATATTCCTCACTGTTAACTGCCAATACACCTTTATAAATATTTATATAATCTCTAATAAAATTAACCACGCCACAATTTACTTTTTCTTTGATATGAAAATATTTCTGGCTTTTTCCATCTGATTCACATATCCTGCTGCCATGATTATCAATATACTTAATCATACCGTGTGGAGCTGTTATAAAAGTTTCTATATGCATATTCTTTTTTTTTGCAAGACTTTTTTCTGCAGTATAATCAATGCCATACTGAAAACACGCATCCACAGATATATCTTTCATATACATATTATCTTTCGATAAGCATGCATAAAAGCAATATCCTTTTGTCTTAATATTAGTTAATCGTTGCAGATAATACTGATTAGTACCATAATATCCCAAATCAACTGTTCCATACGTCAGATCTTTTTGCATATCCCCGTCAATTTCAAGATATTTAATATAATTTTCTCTTTCTGCCTTTGCTTCTTGCATTATCTTTTCTTTATAAGGCTGAATCCACTTTAATATGTTATGACTATCTCCAACTGCGTTAATCTGCCTATCATTATATTGTGAGGTTGCATCTGTAACCATTATTTCAAATCTTGATTTCATATAATCAGCAAATGTTCCTACATAAGGAAATGCTACAACTCTCTTAAAATCCTCTTCATTTTCTATTGCAGCCATATATATTAATCTTCTCGATATTGGAAGATAGCACCAATCCTGCCTATAGCCATCGCACAATAACTCTGATGCAATCTTATAATCCTTTTCAAGGAAATACCCATCTCTTGCAAAGAATAATAACTTATCTATTCCGTCTTTTCTTGAATTGTAATACAACCATATAAGAAACTTTTCAAGTAATGGACCATAGACACAATATCCATAAATCTCACTGTCATCAAATAATACTTTACCATTCGTACTGCATAATGCAAATGGACTATTAAACAGCTTTGCAATTACAAGCCCAAGGCATATGCTATCTGATACTGTATTAATATTTGCTGCCAATTCCGATAATGACGAATTCCTAAACATATCTTTTCCACTCATAACATAATATGAGTTTATTCCATATTTTTTTGAATTTTCAATATCTCCGATTTTATTATCTCCAATATGAATACATTTGGCATTTTTACCAACTACAGAAGAATATTCTTTCCACAACGAACCCGATATCTTATCTTTCTTTTTCTCACATGATATCCATATATGTCTGTCATCAATAACACTTAATCCACATTTATCCAGCAGTCTCTTTATATCCTGCAATGTGTAATACATATCACTTATCAGATAAACTTCTTTTCCAGACTCTATACAATACTCATACAACTCAGCAATATCTTTTCTTGCAATACACAAGTCCATATCTGTTTTTTTCTCTAATTGCATAATATCCGACATATTCTTATCTGTAAGATCAATCTGTTTCTTTATCTTTTCATATATTTCATTAATAGTTGCAAAAGGTCCACATTTGGCTGCTACCTGTGCTCTTATATCAGCGATATTACAATCTGATTTTAATTCTCCCTTAATCTTTTCACCCAAAAGCCTGAATACATCTTCCGGCGAAAATATTTTTCTCATAATTAATGTATCAAATATATCAAATGAAACTATATCCGCCTGATCTATCTTATCTTTTAATTCTTCGTATGAACTTTTCCAATACTCATTTTGTTCATAGCTTTTATCTTTATCAGACAAACACGCTAATCTTCCGTCTGCGTAATATACCGGAATTGTCACTTTACCAGATATTCTTTTGAATATTATTTCATAATTGGACGGGTCCGAATTAATAATTATTAAATCTGCTTTTTCTTCGATATTATCTATAGGAATAACCTTAATATCACAAAGCTCTTTGCCAACATTATTTTTATCGCGGTCAAGAAGCCCTGTTATATTATAATCTGTTATGCCCGGAAGCAACGTAGCCGTACGCCTTCCTATTCCGTATATTGCTATACGCATATTTTTTTTATCATCAAATATTTTTCTGAAATTTTCAATTTCTATTTCATATTTTGACTTCTGTTCCATATGAATTTCCTTCTGATTCAATCCCATCTGATTAAGCTTTAACTGAGTTAATTTTATCCTAAATATTTGTATTCAAAATATTTTTACATCTGCTGTGCTGCTTTGACAAACTCCGTATTATCATTACCACATCCGCCGCATATTTTGCATAACTTGACAAAGCCTTTTGCAAGATTTCCTTTACTGTGTTCAAGTATCATTTCCTTTGCATTTTCATCATCATTCAACACTCTTAAATCCAAATAGTCATCCGGCACTGTTTTTAACAATTTTGCTTTATCGGCACTCCACGAAACATGGCAATAATAATATTTTCCATCATTAAGTCCGTGAAAAATTGGTCCGCATGAAAGCATATGTTCTCTTACTTTATCAAAATCATACATTCTGTTATTAACTGGAAATCCAAAATCACACCACCTTAATGAACGATTAACCGAATATCTCAAATTCGCATCTGACACAATCTGAACGGCATTTTCAAATCTTTCTTTATAATCAACAACATCTGTATAGTCACTGAAATCATACTTTATGTCATACTTCTTTGACACTTCAATAAGCTTTTCGCTAGGTAACAACGTGCCATTGGTAATAATTCCAATATTTCCGATTCTGTCACCGTATTTTTGTCCTATAAGTTCTATCATATCGGCAAGTTCTTTATTAAGAAGAGGCTCTCCGCCCAAAAGTCTGTATGATACAATATAATCAACATGCCTAAAAAGCAGCTCCAGATCAGCTAATATATCAATTGCCGTATAGTCAATCTGTTCTTTATAGTATGGCATGAACATATTGCAATGTCTGCATTTCAATGTACATCTTGATGTTATTGTACTGTGAACTTCCATCAGACAAGCTTTCTTCTTATATTTCCAAAACCATTCTGTGAGAAACTGTTCCATTGAACAGAAGTTTTCCCCGGAAATAAATCCCAGTTTTTCTAAATCTTTACCAACTAATTCAACATTTCTGTTAGCTGTCATAATTATGATTTTGTAGTTTTTCAACTCATCTTTAACATCATCGACATATTTTACAGCTATACCCTTGTATTCAATATTACACTTACTCTTATCGCTATCAACAATATAGACAATGTTAAAATTATTTTTAAAAAAATCAAGGTTATCATGTGCAACCTTGCCAAATCCATATATAATTATATTTTCTGTATTTTCCCAATCATCAGTAAGTCTGCATTCCATTTGTAATAACCTCATTCAAAAAATTAAAGCCCTGCATACAAATGCAGGGCTTATACACCAATCGCTATATTGCTACGATTCTTTGATATATTATTCAAGCGACTCCATTCGCACACCGATGATAATTTAAATAGCAAATTTTATCACCTATAATTCCTAATTATAATTAATATATCGGCTTATTTTCTATTTTCTTAACCTTTGTTTTTTATTTGCTCACATCTAAATATTTAATAAACTCTTTCTGTGCCTCCTGATTTGAAATCCAAACAATATGCTTATAAAAATCATACGTAAGATATCCCAGATGCACAAGAAGCGTAAGCACATCATCAGCACTCTCAAGTGTTGTCATATCATTCTGGAACTTATCTGTATTTACAGAAACACTTTCACCGGCAATAAGTCTTACAATATGTACTCGGTTTTAATTTGTGATTTTTTCTTAATTCTCGCTCATATTCTTTAATTTTTCCCTCATTGCATATTATCAATTTCTCAATTTCCGGAGCTGTTATAACATTTTTCACATCAACCTTATCCTCATATGCTTTACTTAAATTAAATTTTTCTCTACGAGAATCCAAAATACGATAAACCGTTATTTTACCTTCAAATTCTTTTCTCAAACACTTTTTTCAATGCCATATATGCTTCATATTCAGGCACAGTTCCTCCCAGATACCCACTGTCATATACCTCACTCTTTTTGATGTCATTTCTTTTTAATATTGAAGATAATTTCTCTACACCTATTCCGCCCTTATTTCTGACAATATAGATGCTATCGTTACGTTCAAATTCATCCAGCAATTCTGAATAATGCGTTGAAAATAAAATTGTTGCACCTTTTTTATTAACCTTTTCATCCATAAAAAACCGTATTAATGTTGCAACAATCTCGCGATTAAAATGATTCTCTATTTCATCAATTATCATATAACCGCCCTCAGAAAAGGAAAACGCCGCACTCATAAACACGCCAAGACCTTTTATAGTTCCAGAAGATAAATAATTCTCCAAAATTCTTGTATTATTTATTATAATTTCTTCTTTTCCATAAAATTTTAAGCGTATATCCACCTTTTTATCATTAAGACTACATTCAAGGTATTCTATGCTCGGATCTAAAAATGTCAATAACTCTTTTGGAAACCTTCCAAGAACATTTAATATATTGTGATCCGCCCACTCTAACATATCACATACAAAAATCCCACTATTATTCTTTTTATTCCGGGCAACTATAATACTGACATCGTCCATCAAATACTGTTCATTTTTATTTCTTATTTCTTCCAAATCATTTTCATTAAATACAAACAGAGTTTTTTTTGTTTTTACTTTATCAGCATTCTTAGACCAAAGTTTTTCATCTTTAATAATTAATTTTTCACTTCCATCCGTCTCGTTTATCTTTTTTGTTATTACTGTAACCAGTTTATTTACATTTTTACCATCATAAAAAAATGATGTGATAATAACATCTTCATCTTTACTCAAATCATCCATAATAATTTTTGATTCTATATTATTAATTGGCTGATTATTAAGCAATTTCATCACAAATGAAATTGTTTTCAGTATTGTAGTTTTACCTGAAGCATTAATTCCTATAAATAATATAGCTCTGTTTACATATATATTAGAAAATACATTAAACAAATGCTCTTTATCATAAGTATCAACTCTTTGCTGTGCCACAAAATCAATATTAAGTTCATCCTTAACATGAGGCAGACCATTTACAACTATTTTTAATATTTTCATGCAGCCCTCCAATATATAATTACAACTTTTTCGTTTTTATATTTCCATTATATCCATTTATATAATTATATTCAAGGGTTAATTACGATTTGCTCGTTTTTATTTTCACACCTCATACCCATTCTCAAGCAAAAACTCTTTCTGCTTCGCATAGAACGGATAGTTATGCGAACTTGTGTTACAGACAGGAACTTTATAGTCACCGTAAAGCATTGTAAGAATATCGTCATGTCCACACGGAACTGCTATATCCATATCCTCAAACTTCATATCCACCGATGAATCATACCATTCTTTGTTATATCCAAATCCAACATCGCCCTGTGCATTACGTGCAAGAAATGTAAGTTTATCGCTTTCTTCTTCGGTAAACATGGCTGCGATACTGTCTGCAAGCCGCCATATCTGACCTCTTAAAGTATTATCACGAACAAATTTCACGTTATAAATCTGCTCAATCTGCCCTAAATTATCTTCCAATTCCTGCCTGGAAATCTCATAAAATCTTATCGCAATATCGTACAATGCAACATACATATTAAGCTGAAGTCCAGCAAGTTCTGAATCTCTCGGCACATAATCAAGCGGATAAATATCGATTCCTGCAACATACGGACATCCAAAGAACTTTTCCTGCACTGAAGCCGGTATTGGAACTCCTGTATAATCAGACACACTCATAAACGGCTGACCGCTTGTATCTGAAAAATAAAATCCATTATATACATAATCTGTATTATTTTCTTTCTTAAACGCTTCAATAAGACGCATATAATCCGCACGTTTAAGGCATATGTCAATGTCATCATCCCATGGTATGAAGCCTTTGTGTCTTACTGTCCCAAGTAGTGTCCCGTAATCCGCAAAATAGGGTATGTCATATTTTTTGCATACACTTATGACAAATGAAAGGACTTTCATTTCGACCGCCCAGACTTTTTTCATCTCTGCACTGATATAAAAGCCTTCACGTACTTCCTCTTTAAAAAAATCACTGTTCATCAAGATACCTCTCCGGCATATTTGTAAATATATCTGTAGCCCCATAAAACCTGTATTTATTAAGGTCAGGTTCTTTCAACGGTCTTCCATCCTTAAAGAACGGTTCTTCACCATTCCATGCCCGCACCGGCATGTCTTTCATATGCTCAGGCAGTTCAAATACAAGCCCACCTATATATGGATGGAGTGCTTCCGCACCTGTCTTTTGTGCCATTGCTATGCAATCTTCTAACGAGCCAGCTAAAACTCCTGTTTTTGCATCTTTATCTATCTTTTTGATGCAGGATACCGAATCTGCCAGAAATGAAGACCATACAATATATTTTTCCATTCCATATGATTTTACAAGCTTATAAGCTTCATCCTCTATTCCCTCATAACGTACTTTGCTCGTTTTTAATTCTATATTAATTAACAGTCCGTTGTTTTCACAATATGGTTTTAAAAGTCCAAGAACCTCCGTCAAAGTTGGAATCTGTGCATATCTGCCGCCATTTGATGTTATCTTGAAACTTTTGAGTTCATCAAGTGTGCAATCTTTTATATTTTTGTCAATTCCCGTAACACGACTTGCATTTTCGTCATGAAATACAACTATTTTCTTATCCTTACTAAACTGTATATCCAGCTCAACACCTGTAATTCCTTTAAGCTTGGCCGCAGCCTTGAAGCTTTCGAGCGTATTTTCGGGATAAAGCGTGCAACAGCCCCTGTATGCCCATACTCTCGGCTTTTTTATATCCTTGCCAAATAATTCTTTCTGTTTTTCCTGAACCTGTGGTCTGTTCCACTCGATAAATTTTTCCATAACATCTGCTGTTGCTATTGAAATTTCACGATTTGTGCAGGCTTCTGTACCCGTCCATATTGATATCTTCTGGCACTTGCTATCCGAGCTGTTAACTCTGTTTATCTTTTTTATATTATTTACATTATTTATAAACTTTTTCAACTCATATTGCAGTCCTGAACCCTCATAAGCATATTTGTACACTTCTTTTTTATTCGGGTCTTCGTATCTTATCTCAAATTCTTTTGTAAGCCACCATGGTGACTTGGCAAGAATATATCCGTTTGTTCCCGATATGAGAAGCTGGCCTTCTGTCTTTACGCCAAGCCCTGTCTTTACTTCAGCAGATTTACCGCCAAATGAAAAAACTGCCTTTGTATATGCATCAACACCGTTTACAGCCCGCATTGAATGGAATCTTACGTCATCGTAATCGCATCCTAGAAGTTCAAACACCGGCATACATACATAACTACCAAACTCAAGGAAACTTCCGTTGTAATCCTGTGCCATATATTCTCTCGTATTAACAGGAGTAAGTCTGGAAAATGCCGCCTCAACATCTATGATTCTTCCTATTTTTCCACTCTTTGCAGCTGCCATCATGGCATGAAATCCCGGACAGTAAGCAGTCTTTACAGCTTCCATAAATACAACATTATTTTCTTTTGCAAGGCTATACAGTTCTTCCGCCTGTGCTTTTTTAAGCACTGCAGGCTTCTCACAAAGAACATGTTTTTTATTATTTAACATATATTTTGCATACTCATAATGTGTCTCATGCAAAGATGCAATATATACAGCGTCTGTAAGCATAGTAAGCTCCTCAAGACTATCTGTATAATTTTCTATTCTGTGCTGTATTGCAAATTTTTCTGCACTTGCAGCCTTTGGATTATATACACAGCTTACATATGCACTTTCAATCCCGGCAAATGCCGTATCTGCAAACCTTGACGCAATTCTTCCTGTTCCGATTATTCCGATTCTCATAAGTTTCTACTGCCTTTCCGCTTCAAGACCTCTAGCCTTCATTTTCTATTCTTTCAGCCATATATTCTCCAATAGAACATATTGTTTTTAAAACACTTGCAGACATTCCCTTCGGAAAACTGTTCATTGTAGGAAATGTCTCAAAGCTGAGCGTTCCATCAAATTTAATATCTTTTAGACCTTTATAAATTCTGTCCCACACCTGGCCTTCTGATTCATTCGTGCCAAATGTATATGGCATCTGATGTAAATCACCAATAGCATCATTTTCATGAATATGAAGAACTTTCAGCCTGCTGCCAAGTTTTGTTATGAATTCATATGAATCTCTTTTTACAAGCTGGAGATGTCCCGTATCAAGACAGAACCCGAATAATTCCTCTCCCGCATAATCATTTAACGTATCAAGATACCATATGGCATCATCAGGGTCAGCACACACACCCTCAACAAGTCTCTGTCCGATACCCTCATAAAGATTTTCAAAGCAGATTCCGACATTGCACTGCTTTAACAGTGGAATGAGCATCTTAAAATACTCAATATTTTTCGCACGTTCAACATCTTTTCCATACACATACTGCATTTTAAACGGATGAACAACCATCCACGGAACACCTAAAAATTCCGCTATCAATATATTTTTAGGTATTACATTCCCCTGCATATATTCATTCTGTTTTCCTCTTCCAAGAACATTTACCGGATAAGGTGCGTGCATCTGTGACGGACTAATTCCCGCCTTTTCCATTGCAATCCTGTAATCATTGAAATATACAAGCAAATCTTCTACTGAAGCATCAAAAAATCTATTAACATTACCGGCGTATAAATCTGAATTTTTCAAAAATGTATCTATACTCAGGTCAACTTTTTCAAATCCGGCATCTTTAATAAACTGAAAGCCTTTATCTACCGGCATATCAGGAAGGATTCCTTTGGTCTGTACTCCTACTTTAAGCATTTTTCACCTCACAACTTACTACATATAATAATGGTCCCAATAGCATCTGTATTCGACGCCCATGCTGTCAAGCTGTGCACCGATAGCATCATAATACATATTGCAAATCCACACATTTCGCTCACTTTCCGGAACATTAAGGATTTCATCAGGTGATTTAACAGGTATTCCCCATCTTTCCTGACCCTGGATTTCAGAATTATTATCTACAAGAAATGCCGGCGGGTACTTGTCTCCCCAGTTCTGCATATAATTAAGTGCCATTCTCCCGGCCCCGAAAAGAATAATTTTCTTTCCGTCAGCCGCGAGATATTCTTCAGTCTTAAAACAGCTCTCAATCCACTCTTCATACATTGCTTCAAGAAGTTCTGCCATTGATTTATGAAGCTTTGCCGGTGTTCTTTTAAATGTGCCTTCAACATTAAATACAAATCTTCCGTCAAATCCTGTTCTTGACAAATCGCCTATTATATTGTCCCAGTCTGTTGAAAGCAGTCCTCTTCCTGTCGTAAATGTATATGGCATCTGATGATAATCGCCTTTTCCGTCGTTATCGTTAATATGCATTATACCGGTCTTTTTACCGCACACTCTAACCATATCCCTCACGTTTATACCAAGAAGATTAGCATGTCCAACATTGATACAGATTCCAAATTTATCACAGCCTGCAAGCAGATTAAGTTTATCTGTAAGTTCAACAAGCCTTGAACCTTCAGAATAATCATTATGATAGAATCTGCCATTATCATTCGTATAACCATTTTCTATAAAAACATTAACATCTGATGCAGCAATTTCATTGACACATTCATCAATAATCTGTTCCAGAACAGACGCTTTTTTCACATTTGCTGTATCAATAACAATATATGCATTGTATCTGTCTGCAACAGACATTGCATCCCTAAATATCTGCGAAGCATTTTCTTTTAAAAATCCTTTATCTGTAAAATCACACAGACTGATTGCAATTCCGTCAATATTTCCACCATTTTCAAGAATCATATCTGCACTTTTACAACCAGTATATTCCAGTTCAAAATCCTCTAATCCGGCTTTAATCACGCCATGCAAGTCCATTCCGTCAACATACTTAATCCCTGACTTCACTTATCTTCCCCTTTCCGCTGTCTAGAAATCATCCATTTTTTCTGTTTTTCTTCTGCTCCATGAATTTTTCAACAAATTCAGACATTATAATTGATTCTCCTGATGTAAGCTTATAATCTTTCTTGTCTGTTCCATTAATCTTGGAAACAAAATCACTTATTTCATATCTCAGACCATCTCCCTGGAATCTAGGCTCAAAATGCTCAATCTTTGATGAATCCTCATATCTTACATCAAATTTTTTCATAAGCCACCACGGAGATTGTGCAATTATATATCCTTTTGTTCCTGAAACAACAAGCTGTCCTTCTGTTTTTACGCCAACGCCTGTCTTCACTGTTGCAAATCCGTTGTCATAGCGTATATCAACCTTTGTATACAGGTCAACTCCATTGCCATCATATATACTGTCAAAAGTAGCTGATGTGTAATCTTTTCCCATCAGCTTAATTACCGGCACAAGCACACTTGGTCCAAACTCCAGAAATGCACCGCCATATTCTGCATCTGTACGTTCTCTTGAAAGCGGGTCTGCAAGTCTTGTAAATGATGCTTCAACGTCAACTATATCCCCGATTTTTCCACTTTTTGCGACATTGATAAGCTGCTGGAATCCCGGACAATATGCTGCTTTTACAGCTTCCATAAGAACCACGCCTTTTTCTTTTGCACTTGTATACAATACTTCACTCTCTTTTTTGGTAAATGAGAGTGGTTTTTCCGAAAGCACATGTTTTCCTGCTTCTATCGCTTTTTTTGCATATTCAAAATGTGTTTCATTAGGTGAAGCTATATACACGGCATCTACATTTTCAAGAAATTCTTCATAATCGCCTGTATAGCACTTTATTTTCTCGCGTTTTTCAAATCTCTTTGCACTCTCCTCTACCGGATTGTAAGCACATTCTATCGTAAGTCCACTTACATATTTTGATTCCGATATAAATCTTGGTGCAATTCTTCCCGTACCTACTATGCCAATTCTTACAATTTTGAACTGTTTTTTTCTAAGAAATGTTGAAGAAATATTGGGCGTTCTCTCAAGATAGACTACTTTACAGAAGGCATTAAGATAATCAAATGTTCCTACCCAGTCTGAACCAACAGTAAATATATCCGCACCGTATTTTTGAATATCTTCAATTTTCTGCCCATCATGATCTTCAACAATAATCATGTCGGCAAAACCTGTCTTTTTGACATTCTCTATACGCTCAATTATAGGGTCAACAACATTGACCTTACCCCTTGCTTCGTCAAAATGCTCAGTTGTAACGCCAACTATTAAGTAATCACCCAACTCTTTTGCTCTTTTTAAAAGATTATAATGTCCCTGATGAAATAAATCGAATGTTCCGTATGTAATTACTGTCTTCATATCTTTATACCCATCTGGCTGTAAAGCTCCCTTTTCTGTTTTTTATAAAATGGGTATTCATGACTGCTGTTAGCAATTATCGGAGTCATATAATTTTCACCGTATTTTTGTTTTAATATCGCATCGTATCCAACCGGAACAGGAATCGTTGTATATTCAAAAGGCATCTCTATTGCTTCGCTATAATATTCTTTTGGATATACATCCAAAGGTCTGGGACCCACATGGTCAGGCATAAGTGCAATTTTTGTTGACTCTTCTTCTGTATACATCATATTAAGTCTGTCAATCAGTCTCAGCAGCTGATTTTCAAGAGGTTTACTATAGTCAAACTTTACATTAAGCATCTGCTCTACTTCAATTGCAGCTGCCTTTATTGTTTCATCATCATAAATATTTTCTTCTATATTAGCAACAAGTGCTGACACAATTTTTATAATTTCACATGTATATTCATCATCTTCCTGCGTTGGTGCAACATAATCAACAATAAATATATCAAGTCCTATCACCCATGGGCATCCATGGTATTTTTGAAGATGTTCATCATCAAATCGTATTCTTTTGCCATTAACAACTCTCGTTATGAGACTATTCCACCATTCTTCAGTATATATAGTTACCAAATCAAGTTCTGTTGTCTCTTTTGGAAATACTTCACAAAACTTAATATAATCCTGACGTTTCATAGTTATATCCATATCATCATCCCATGGAATAAAACCTTTGTGCCTTACTGCACCAAGCAGTGTTCCCCAGTCAGCAAAATATGTTATATTATGTTTTTTACATATCCTATCTATCTCATGCAGCACTTCAAGCTGTGCTGCCCATACTTTCTTCATCATGCTTTCAACGTAAAAGCTGTTGCGGATCTCGCCCTCTAAAAAATTATCAGGTACACGCATATTTATCACTCCATACAATCAATTTTCTTAACACGTCTTAATTAGTTCTCTTCTTCTATCCCCAGTGTCTTCATAAAGTAAAAAAAGCTGGCTTTAATAAGCCAGCTTTAATAAACAAAATATACTTTTTACTGGAGAAGTGAAAGTACGCCCTGTGTCTGCTGATTAGCCTGTGAAAGCATTGACTGACCTGCCTGAGCAAGGATATTGTTCTTGCTGTACTCAACCATTTCACTAGCCATATCTGTATCACGGATACGTGATTCAGCTGCCTGTGTATTCTCACTTGTTGTGTTAAGGTTATTGATAGTATGCTCAAGTCTGTTCTGGATAGCACCGAGTTTTGAACGTGTCTCAGATACTGTCTTGATAGCATCCTGAATTGTCTTCATTGCTGTACCAGCTGCTGAGAATGATGATACCTTCATGTTAGCTGTTGTAAGCTGAAGCTTTGAAGCACTCATCTTTGCAATAGATACACTGATTGACTGGCCAGACATAGCACCAACCTGAAGCTTGAGTGCCTTTGATGAGAATGTACCGTCTAAGAGGTTCATTGAGTTGAACTGTGTTGTAGACTGAATTCTGTCAATCTCACTTGTAAGCTGATTCATTTCCTGCTGGATAGCTTCTCTATCAACAGATGTATTAGTATCGTTAGCTGCCTGTGTAGCAAGCTCGTTCATTCTCTGTAAGATTGAATGTGTCTCATTAAGAGCACCTTCTGCTACCTGTACAAGAGAGATACCATCCTGTGCATTTGAAGCAGCTTTGTTAAGACCTCTAATCTGGCTTCTCATCTTCTCTGAGATTGAAAGACCAGCTGCATCATCTGCTGCTCTGTTAATCTTGTAACCTGATGATAACTTTTCTGTTGACTTTGACATTGCACTTGATACTGTGCCCATCTGTCTGCTAGTGTTCATTGCTGATAAATTATGCTGTACTACCATAACTATAATCCTCCTTGATTCAAACAATCCAATTATTTATTTTAAAATTAATAAAAGTGATTCTATTAATCCTATTAACTATTAATCACTCATTTGTATTATATATCGGAGATTTTTTTTATTCCTTAACCCCTAAATTTAAATTTTTTAATTTTTTTGCATAAAAAAACCGCTGCCTTGCGGCAACGGTTTTTTTATTATAGTAGTGCTTATAATTAGCCGAGGAGTGAAAGAACACCCTGTGTCTGCTGGTTAGCCTGTGCAAGCATTGACTGACCTGCCTGAGCAAGGATATTGTTCTTGCTGTACTCAACCATTTCACTAGCCATATCTGTATCACGGATACGTGATTCAGCTGCCTGTGTATTCTCACTTGTTGTGTTAAGGTTGTTAATTGTGTGCTCAAGTCTGTTCTGGATAGCACCGAGTTTTGAACGTGTCTCAGATACTGTCTTGATAGCATCCTGAATTGTCTTCATTGCTGTACCAGCTGCTGAGAATGATGATACCTTCATGTTAGCTGCTGTAAGCTGAAGCTTTGAAGCACTCATCTTTGCAATTGATACACCAATTGACTGACCCTTTAAAGCACCAACCTGAAGCTTAAGCTGCTTTGATGAGAATGTACCGTCTAAGAGGTTCATTGAGTTGAACTGTGTTGTAGACTGGATTCTATCAATTTCGCTTGTAAGCTGATCAATCTCAGCCTTGATAGCTGTTCTATCAACAGATGTATTAGTATCGTTAGCTGCCTGTGTAGCGAGTTCGTTCATTCTCTGTAAGATTGAATGTGTCTCATTAAGAGCACCTTCTGCTACCTGTACAAGAGAGATACCATCCTGTGCATTTGAAGCAGCCTTGTTAAGACCTCTAATCTGGCTTCTCATCTTTTCTGAAATTGAAAGACCAGCTGCATCATCACCTGCACGGTTAATCTTGTAACCTGATGATAACTTTTCTGTTGACTTTGACATTGCACTTGATACACTGTTCATCTGTCTGCTAGTGTTCATTGCTGATAAATTGTGCTGTACTACCATAATTGTTTCCTCCTTGAATTTACAGTGGCGTCCCTGCCACTAATATTATTTTGTTTAGGTTATTTATTTAATAACCTGTTATATATTATATCGGTGATTCTGTTTTAAACTTTACCCCCGAATATAATCTTTTTTTATTTTTTTTGATCCATAAGATGTGGCTCAAAATTCAGCTTGTTCATGCTGTTATAATATGTACTTGCCGCCTGAGTGTTTCTCTTCGCATTTGAAACTTCTTTTCTCATCTGGGCAAATCTGTTTTCAGCAAGAACTTTATTTCTTGCCTCCTGTGCCTGAACCCGCACTGCAAGCTCAGTTACACTTTTAATCAGTTCTTTGATATCGGTTATTTCTGATTTGTATTCATCTTTATGTCCGTCAAGAGTTTCCTTAACTCTTGCAAAAAGTGAATTAAATCCGTCATCAAGTCTTTCTATCTTATCTATGAGTTCTGCTTTCTCATCAATATTTTCGCGGAAAGCTTTCTCATCAAATTCTGCTGCAGCCAATATACCATTTTGTGCTTCGCTTAGCACTATAACTTTTTCAAGTATATCTTTTTTCATTATCAGGCTGTCTGTCATCATCTGAACATAATTTTCTGTTTCCATGATTCACCGCCTTAGTAATTAACCCTGCTTTGCTTTTGCCATTACTTCTTTCCATGTATCACGCATGCCTCGAAGTTCATTTAATGCCTGTTCAAGAAGCTCTTTATCTTTTTTAATGTTAGCCTCAACTAAAAGATTATATATATACTTATATATCTTATCAAAATCTTCTGCAACCGGATATTTATGATTAAGCGTCGCCTGAAATTCTTCTATTATATTTTCTACCTTTATGATATTGTTATGAACTTTCTCCATATCATTTTGTTCCAAGCCTATAATTGCAATATTGCAGAATTTTATAGCTCCCTCATATAAAAGAAGCGTAAGTTCCGCCGGTGATGCCGTAAGAACTTTATTTCTGTTATATTCTGCATATGCCTGATTTGCCTGATTAAATGCCATCCCTTAGTAACCTGTACCTTTCTTTAACGTCCATATGCCTGCACAACCAGATTTTGTGCAGACATATAAACTAATTATTTTTAAGAGAAATATCCTGAAAGTGAAGACTGTGTCTGATTAAGCTTAGCAAGTGCAGACTCCATCTTAGAGAATTTATTGTAATAATAATCTTCCCATGTACTTATCTCTGTCTCTTTATCAGAAATCTTAGTTGTATATGTTGAATACTCTGTAGCCATCTGCTTGTCATTGTATATTGTATAGATACTTCTCATACTTGTAGATGACATTCTCTTCGTCAAATCGCTGTAAAGATTTGATGCAAGCTGTGAGAAGAATGATATTGTTGTATCAGGGTCACTTGCAAGTGCAGCTTTTAACTTATCTTCATTAGCTGATGAAACTGAATCGTCTGAATTACCATCTATATGGAATACACCTTTTTCATTAGTACCTGAACTGAAATACCCCTGTGTCTTAATACCAAAGTTAGCTAATGAATAGCTCTTACCATTAATGCTGATTGATGATGACATAATCGTCTTCATAGCTGTAGATGCATTGCCAAGCGTTGAATCTTTTCTTAAAAGAGAATCTTTAATCTTCTTCTCCCACTCTTTGACTTCATCATCTGTCATCGCCTCTTTTTCATCGCTTGTAAGAGGTTCGTAGCCCTTGGAACTATCTGCATTGTAAGCTGTATCCATAGCCTTAATCAATTCATTATAATCTTTGAAGAAATCTTTAATCTGCTTATAGATACCATCTATATCTGTATCCGTTGTAATTGATACTGTTTCATTGCCTGTAAGTGCTGTTGCCTGGATTGTAAGACCATTAATTGAAAAATTATTAGTATTATTCTTAAATGTTGCACCATTTAATACAATCTCTGAATCGCTGCCTGTAATTCTTACCGCACCTGTTGAATCATCACCTGATGAGCTTACTATCTGCTTTGCAAATGCTGCCTTTGCATCTATTGCAGCATCTGAGTCAGACTTAATCTTTGCATTATCTGTATCAACTTCCGCGACAATCTTATTATATGCTGATGTATCTGTATCAGCTGCCGTTGCAGCAGCTGCACTTCCGTCATCTTTTATTGTAACATATGAAGCTGTATCTTCCATTGTTTTTTTATTAGTCTCATATGTTGTAATATTATTATTTAACGCATCAATTGATTTCTTTTCAGCATTATATTCTGTAAGCTTGCCATCTTTTTCAAGCTTATCTGTATCATATACAAGATTGCCACTGCTGTCTTTTACATCGTTGCCATCATCATCTTTTTTAACGTAATCTTTATATTTATCAGTAAAATCTGTCTGTTCTTTTGACAACTTTGCTTTTGCATTATCAATACCAGCCCATGTATCGTCAGCTTCCATAGTATCTATAACTTTTTTAGCTGCATTGTACTTATCAGCATATGATTTTGCCCGGTCAGCATAATTGATTTTCTTGCTTTCATATGCAGACTGCTTGATAGCATCAAGTTCATCTGTGCTATAATTAGCCCACTTTGTATATTCAGCCATATCAGCTGAAAGATTACCATTGCTGTCTTTTGTTGTATATATTCCAAGTCCTTTAAGTGCATTAAGACCATTCTGATTATTAGAAACTATTGAAAAATCATGGCTTTCACCTGACTTTGCTGCACTGATAAAGAATCTCTGGTTTTCTGAATCAAAGTTTGCATTAAGACCTGCTTCCTTTAATTCTGTGACAAACTTATTAATTGTCATATCACCTGATACCGCAATATCTCTTGTCTTACCATCAACAGTTACTGTCACTTTGCCATCTGACAAATCTCCAATTCCTTTAACATTGCTGAGTTTAGAGCTTCCACTAAGCTTAGCATCTTTGCCGTTGTCATCAGTTCCGCTTATTTCGCCGCCTGTAAGATATCCTGTGGCTGCAAGCTTATTGACTTTAAGTGTCTGTGTACCATTTACAGCAGAAGAACTTGCTGTAACTTTGGCATATGAACTGTTTGAAACTGTGGCTGTTTTTAAATTATAATTTTTTGAAAATCTCATAGAAGACAATTTTCCTGTGTAAAAGCTGTAAATACTTTTATTCATAGTCTTCCAGCTTTCCTGCTTCCATGAAAGTTTTGTTTGTGCTTTTACAAGGTTATCCTTCTGTAATGTATATGATGATACCAAAGCACTTACGAGTGATTCAGTATCAAGACCTGATGATAATCCTGATAATCTTATTGGCATATTATACTCCTATCTGCACCTCCGTGTGCTTAAACAATCATTGTATACTTATCTCTTCTCATCAACAAGAATTCCGGCTATCTCCCACGCTTTTTCGAGCATCTTTAATGCCTTTTCAGATGGAATCTCTCTTATAACTTCATCTGTATCCCTGTCTTTAATTTTAATTGTTATTCTGTTAGTTGGCTCATTATAGCCGAATTCAGCAACAGTATTGCGGTTAATAATCTTATTAATCTCGCTCATGTCTTTCATTGTTGCCGCATTTTTCTCTGAATTGTCAGATGTCTGGCTGCTGCCCGTGTTATCTGACTGCTGGCTTGACTTTACTTCTGTCTGCTTATCCTGTGCTACGGCATCAGATGTCTCTACATTAGTTACAGGTGCCGGCTGGCTTGCAGCTGTGTTTGCCTGATAACTCTGTGCTGCTGTAACTCTGCTTATTGATTCCATTCCCATCTTAAATCCACCTCCGTGTGATAGATAATATCATATTTTCCTATGTGCTACGTTGTATATCGGAAAAATGAGTTTTATAATTAACCCGTTTTTCTATTTTTTTGCAAACAACTCTTTGATATTTTTTATATCTACAGACTGTGCCGCCTCCTTGTTGGCATTCTGAATCTGCATATATACTTCTTTTCTATAGATTGGAACTGATTTTGGTGCTGATATACCGATTTTAACCTGGTCGCCTTTTATCTCGATTATAGTAATCTCTATGTCGTCATTGATAATAACTGCCTCATCTTTTTTTCTTGATAATGCCAGCATCCTACTCACCATCCTTCTGTTTTTTTGCATCAAGTATATCGTAAATAGGAAATCTAACCTGATAATCTTCATTACCGGCAATGAGCTGCGTTCCTTTCATTGTATCCATATTTACTATTATTGGTGCTTTAAGATTGCATGTCATCTTTGTAAGGTCCGATGGAACTGTTATTGTGACATACACGGCAAGATATGCATTTTCTATATCTTCACCAAGTGATTTTATAAGTTCATCTTCCACTATAGGATCGTAATCTTCTTTTACAATTTCCGGTTTGATAATAGGAAGTGCAAGCGAAGGTTCTTCTGCTGACTGAAGCCACATTATTGTATTTTCTGATTCCTTTTCGGCATCAACAACTATCGTGAACTTTTTGAAATCTTCAAATCCTATTATTCCTTTTTCAAATGTTATTATTTTATCTTCTGTTGTATCAATTTCCCCAAACCATTTTGTCTGTATTTTCATGCTAAATCAAACCTTTCCTTAATTTTATAAGAAATCAAGCAATGTCTGCTGTATTACTTTGCTTGCCGCTGTAAGAGAAGCATTGTATACAAGCTGTGCTGCAGAATATCCAACTACAACTTCTTCAAGGTCAATATCTTCATTTTCTGATTTGAGATTTGTAAAGTTCGTTTTCTGTTCTGTAAGTCTGCTCTTTGTAAGATTAAGTCTTGTCATTCTGTTACCTGCATCTGCTTTTGCGAGCGATGCCTGTTCCTGATAACCCTGCATTGTACCGACACAATACTCAAAGCGGTTTTTCATCTCTTCTTTTGCAAGTTCATTCTGCTTTGTAAGACCTTCCTTTATAGAATTCAACTTGCTCTGTGAATCTTTATCACTGTAAATATCCTGTTTTAACATTCCCTCAACTTTTTCAAGCTGTGCTTCAATATCAATAACATTATTTACTGATGTAATCAAATCATCAATATCTCTTCCCAGATACATATTAAATACTTCGTTGGCTTCTGTATTAACTTTTAACTTCTGTGAGAAGTTGATATTATATTCAATATCTTCTGTTTTCTTTGTATATACAACACCTGCATTATCAGGATTGTTGTCAACACAGTCATAATACATTACAGGATTCAAATCACCTTTTGCAAAGTTATCTTTTCTGTATGTAAATGAAAATCCGTCAGAAGCATATAACTGCTTATATACATTTTCTCCAAGAAGAATCTCACCTGTCGCTGCATTAAATGCTGCCTCATCATCTCCCGGCTGATAATTGGAATCATTAACAGCTGCTGCCGCAATTGTAGTTCCGTCATTTAACTTGATTTCAAACGTGCCTGCATCAGAAACTTTTGTATATCCGATTCTTACTCTATGAACATCTGCAACATTAGGTGTTATAACATTTCCTGTCGCTGCATCTGTCTTAACATTAAGATTAAGAATATCATCATTAGAATAAGCATTTGTATATACTGTCTTTAATTCTATGTTTTCTCTTGTAAACTCCTGTGTTATTGTAAAATCAGCTTTAGCTGCTGTCTCATCTGACTGATATGTGAGCGGTGTATCTGTCATATAACCTGAAAAGAGATATCTTCCGGCATATTCAACATCACCTTCCGCATAGTATGCATCGCGAAGTTTATTAAGGCTCTCTGCCAATGTACTTCTTTCTGAAGGTGAATATGAGTCTGTCGCACCCTGTTCACAATAAGCATAAAGGTCTGTTATTACTGATACAGCTTCGTCTACAGCCCCCTCTGTTGTCTTGAGCCACGAATCAGCATCAGGAATATTTTTATTAAGATACTGTGTAACCTGTTCAAGGCTTGAACGAAGACGTAAGGCTCTGATTGCAATTACAGGATCCTCAGACGGCTTATTGATTTTTTTCTGCGTAGAAAGCTGTGTTTCAAGCGTATTTACCTGTTTTTTATTTACCTGGATATTGGCCATCGTACTGTTGACCATCATCTGATTAGTTATTCTCATCTATGCCGCTTCCTTTCTTTTATATTCCAGTCTGATTGATAAGCTTGTCATAAATCTGGTTCATGACTGACATCATCTTTGAGTTAAGATTATAAGCCTGCTGGTACTTTATCATATCCATAGCTTCTTCATCTGTATCAACACCCATTATTGAAAGTCTCTGGTTATGTATGCTTGTCTTCAAATCAGTATAATTCTTATACAGATTAACAGCCTTCTGTGAATCAATTGACATATCACTGACAATACTTTCAAGGAAATACGAGCCTGTGCCGCCTGCAAATATCTTTTCGCTCTGAAGCTTATTTAATTCTTCCATTATCTTTGCGTCTGACTCACCGTCATTCTGCTCTTTTTTAATTGCAAGCAAATCAGCATTTTTAAGAAGTTGAGGATTAACTGTTATATTTCCTGCTGACATTACTGTTGTATTTGGCTGCGTTACAAATAATGAAATTCCCTTGCTGCTTCCATCAGACGTGTAACCTGACTTCATTATCTTATTAACTGCATCAGAGAAAATTTTTGCAAATTCATTGAGCTGTGCCTGATAATAAGGAACACCTTTATATGAAACTGTCTTATCTGCCGCCGGTGCTGTCGTAAGCACAAGATTGCCATCTGAATCAGTAACATTGTTACCATCATCATCAGTTTCTATATTTTCATGCTCACCATTATTACCATCTCTTATATCTATTAGACCTTTTAAATGTCCGCTTAAAGATGTGCTGTACATATCAAACTTCTGTCCTGAATTCCACTGTACATCATAAAGGCCTTCTGCGTCTGAGTAATTCTTTTTATCAGTTCTTGCAACCGTTTCAAGTGTATTATAGCTGTATGATGAAACTAATGTCTGTCCGTTGATTCTTACTGAAAAATTAGATACATTATTTCCCATATCTTCTTCTGATGTATCAAGATTGACAATCTCTGAAAGTTCATCAATCATGGCATTTCTCTTATCACGCAGATCATTTGCATTACCATAATTTGCTTCAATCTGGTTAATCTGTCTGTTAAGTGCAGCTATATTTTTTGCATATGAATTAATCTGCTGGACAGCATCTTTTATCTCGTTATTTGCATCAGCCTGAACATTTCTTAAATTTGTTGTAAGTGTGTTAAAATAATCTGCAAGGCTCTTTGCATTATTGATAAGCTGGTTCTTAGCTGATGTATCTCCAGGTGTAATTGTAAGCTGGTTTACGGCAGAAAAGAAATTTTTGTATTCCTGTGAATATCCGTTGAGTGTAAACTCATCAAGATAATCTTCAATCTGTCCCATATAACTTTCTTTTACTGAATACTGACCGTAATTTGCCATATTATTACGGTATTTTACATCATAGTAACTGTCTCGTATCTGACTTATTTCTGTAACAACAACACCGGAACCGATAGCACCGTATGTTGTATGTGTTCTTAAAGCATCCGCTGCCTGTGTACCTGCCTGCTGTTTTGTGTATCCTTTTGTATTAATATTAGATACATTGTGGCCTGTTATTGTTAATGACGTATTTGCCGCCTGTAATCCTGAATATGCGATTGTTAATCCAAAAAATGTTGATGCCATATTCTCACTTTTTCCTTTCCGCCATTATCATGAACCAAGTGCTGTAACTATATGTTCAAGCATCTCGCTTATTACATTGACATATCTTGATGAGGCATTGTATGCCTGCTGGTATTTTATCATTTTTTCAAGTTCTTCATCTGATGCAACGCCTTCTGACTGAAGTCTCTGGTCATCGTATCCGTCAACCATTGTCTGCTGGTGGTCTACATAATTATAAAGGACTTTTCCTACTGTCGAGAATTCTCCGATAAAGTTATTGTAATATGTGCTGAAATTGCCAACAGCATACATCTGCGGATTTATTGATGCGAAATCACCGTTCCATGCATCAATAAGTTCCTGACCCTTAGCCATATCTTCTTTTCCCTGAAGCGTTGTCATTGGAATCTTTGCTATATCCTGTTCTGCATCAGAATTCATAATTATATTTCCAAGCTTATATTCTGAACGGTCGCCTTTTTCATTCTGGTTATTATGAACATACATGTCATTACCATTGGCATCTTTCATCTTTATATAACGCTTTGTATTAAGTCTTCCAAAGATTTCTGTGCCGACTGTCTTATCTTCATCCATGCCATAATCTGTCTTATCCATGTCAAGCACAGTATAATTGTATGATGTTACGTCAGCCTTATTTTTTAAATCTTTATCGGTATAAAGAGGCTCTGATGATTCGTAGCTGTATGTTCCGTCGCCGTTATCAAAACCTTTTACTTCATTTTTATATTTATCATATAAAACAGCATCTGAAACAGTATAACTGTAGCTGTTTGGCATAATTTCGTTGCCATTTTCATCTGTCAAAGCTGTTGTAAGCTTCATGTCTTTCTCCGGGCAAAGAACATCATTTATCTTTGTCACAATACCGTTCATAAGCTTATCAACGCCCGCAAGAGCACTAAGGATAACCGATGGTTCTATGTACTTATTATAATATTCCTGCTTCTCCTGATATTTTGCATAATCTTTATCATAGGCCGCTTTTCCGTCCGCTGTTGTAAGATCATAATCAGCTTTATCAGGCTTTACCGGTATATCTGTATAATCGACTTCAATGCTTCCTCTTGCAAGAAGTATGCCTTTAAGTCCGCCCTTGTCTTTATCTGTCAATGCAGAATACAATTCTGTCTCCGGATATACATCTCTTTCAAATGCCGGCCATGTCGGAATAAGTAATGTCGAATCATCATTCGTTCTTGATGACATCTGCGTATATGACGACATTGTCACAAATGGAACTCCACCGGCATTTACATATATCTCTCCACCCTGCACTTCATAATATGAAATATCAATATACTCACTGAGTTCATCAAGTGCTTTATCTCTCTGGTCTCTCAAATCGTTGGCATTCTCAACACCTGTACCTTCAATCTTTGCAATCTGCTTATTCAGTGAAAAAATCTTCTCACCATAAGCATTGATTTTGTTAATTGCATTGGCAACATCTATGTTAAGAGTTTCCTGATAATCTTTAAGTCCTGAATAAATTGCATCAGACCTTGTCACAAGTGCTGACGCATTCTGTATGAGTGAAGAACGCTTTACAGTACTTGCTGGTTCTTTACTAAGTTCATTAATTGCCGTATACAGATTGTTCAATGCGTCCTGAAATGTTACGCCCTGAAGTTCTCCAAACTGGTCTTCAACTTCTTCAATAGCCTTGTACTGGTTTGAGTAATAACCAAGCCGGCCGTTTTCTGTCCGATATGCTTTATCTATAAATTCGTCTCTTATTCTTCTGATTTCGCTTATCCCAACACCAAGTCCGTATACAGATGCTGAAGGTGAAGCATAGCTTCCACCGATTCTAAGATAGTGTGTATCCCTGAATGCAATCTGCTGTCTTGTATAACCCTCTGTATTGATATTAGAAAGGTTGTGTGCCGTTGTATTTAATGCTGTCTGTGCTGATTTTAGGCCTGATGCACCAACAAACAGACTCGCCATTCCATTAGCCATAAATATCCTCCTGCCGGTATTGCTTATCCGTAAGCCGGGCATATACTCATCCGTGAGTATATAGAACTGCAGTATCCGCCAAATTCTCATTCCCATACAAGTAATGACTCTGGCTTACTGCCCACATAAATTAAGAAAGCTGCAAAGCAGCTTTTGAAATAATCTTTATAAATTTATATTAATCCGTTACTGCTTGGCGTCAAATCCTCCTGCCGTAGGATATGAATTATTCTGCTCGTATGCACCTTTACTATAATTACCCGTCTGTGGTGCAACCTTTGAATTCTTTGCAAGATTAAGCTCAAATTCAATCATATCCATCGACTCCTGCAATAACATCTTATTATTCTCATTAACTTTCATCAACTGATCAAGTGTTCTTTTCAGTTTCATATGAACATCCGTAAGAGCTTTTGCATCTTTGGGCTGTCCTGACAACATATCTACAATATTCTCAATCTTTATTCCTTTTCTAGGAATATTAAGAACATTGCATATATCTCCCACATTCTCATCCCTGAAAGCATCAAGTTTATTAATCTTATCAATGCTTCTTTGCTCAAGTCCAAGAATTTCCTGTAATCTTTCAACATTGCCATTAACAATGGCGGTGGTCTTTTCTTCGGAAAGCTTCAAAAGGCCCTGATATTCTGTATTTTCTTTATCCAACACATCTATAAGTGTCTCTATCAAACTCGCCATCTAATTCCACCGCCTAAAATACTAATGTTTCTGCATCTGCAATTATCTTATCAGCCACATCTTCTGAACTGACATTATATGTTCTGTTTGCAAACTGTGCCCTGAGGGCTTCTACTTTATCCATCCGGACATCTTCTGCCGCATTAACTGCTGACTTTGCTGTCTGATAGCTTTTAGCCGCATTTGAAATTTCAAGTTTATCACTGAACTCAGAACTGCCTGATGTTTTCTTAGCAGTATTCACTTTTGTGCTCGACTTGTAAATCTGGCTTACCGCATTATATGCATCTATACGCATGCTAACCGCCTCTCTTTCTTTTATCTTATGTGAAATGTATCGGCGTTTATTTTATTTTTCTTAACAGCAAAAATCAACTTTTTAAATTACGTTTTTATTTTCTGTCAAGATAACGCATTCTCGCTCTTGAGTTCTTATCTTTTTCATCATCTTCTTCGTAATTTATGGCATACATGCTGCCAAGCTGGTTTGCAAGCGTGTTCTTACAAGCCTCGCAATATCTTCCAGATTTTATTGTCTTTCCACAATTTTCACATGGAATACCTATTGGGGAATCATCTGCAAAGCAGAGTCTCTCTTCACGAACCCACTTTTCAAGCTGTCTTACACTCACATCGCAGTCTTCTGAAATCTGATTCATCGTTGCCGAATGGTTTTCCTCTATATAGTCCTTTACAATATCAAACTTTTCCTCTAACTTTCTTACGCAGTCAGGGCAGAGATTCCTATATGAACCACCGATATAGTTATATAATCTTCCGCATCCTCTACAATTTCTTACATCCATAATTTTCCTCCTGTTCCGGCATCACGCCAAACCGCTGTTATTTTACCGGAAATATCCTATACCAGATATTGCATATCGCAACATTACCTCTTAGGACATTCCTCTTCCAATACAAAGGCATGCACCATATACCTTTTCTACCCCGTATTTTTTTAATACCGCAGCACACGCATCAAGCGTTGCACCTGTAGTATATATATCGTCTACCAATAGTATTTTCTTATATTTTACAACATTTTTGTCCGCAATAAAAGCATTTTCAAGATTTTTACTCCTGTCATGTCCCGAAATTTCTTTCATCGGAACTGTATTTTTATTTCTTTTAAGAAACTGTGTGTTAACCGTGACATGTATAATTTTTCCAAGTTCACACGCAATAATTTCTGCCTGATTGTACCCTCTTGCACGCTGTTTTTTTGCATACATAGGAACAGGAACAATCACATCAGGCGACCATATTTTTATAAGCATTCCCAGCTTGTCAGCCATCTGCGTGGCATACCACTTTCCATATTCCCGGCATCCTTTATATTTAAACCTGTATATTGACTGCTTTAATCCGTCTGAATACGAAAAAACAGCCGCCGATCTGTCAAATATATGTTTTGTCTTTGCACAGTCGTGGCAGTATTCTTTGTCATCAACATCTAATGGTTTTCCACATTTCAGGCAGCTTTCATCGCCGATATACACAATTTTTTTAACACACTCCCTGCATATTCCCTGTTGTCTTAATCCCGCCGGCAATGGTATCCCACATATGGGACACGCTGGCGGATATATGAAGTCCAGTGCTTTTCCACAAAATTTTTCCAGAATATTTATGCTTTTACCCCTTTCATTTAAACCACATTATCCAATTCATATATTTCTTTTATTCTTTCATCTAAAGACGAATAACGTCTCTGTTCAGACTCATTTTGTGCCATCTGATGAAAGCAGTTTTCATTTCCAACCATACATACACATTTTCTTGCCCTTGTAACCGCTGTATACAAAAGATTTTTGTTCATAAGCATCCTTGGGCCGGGATACATCGGAATAACAACCGCTGGATATTCACTTCCCTGCGATTTATGTACCGTAATTGCATATGCAAGTTCCAGCTCTTCAAGCTGTTTAAAATCATATTTCACAATACGCTCATCATCAAACTTTACAGTCATCTGCTCCATGAATGTATTAATCTCTGTAATTATTCCTGTATCACCGTTAAATACTCCGCTTCCGGCATCGTATGTCACTCCGTATTTACTCTTCTTTTCCCATTCCGTCTGGTAATTATTTTTAATCTGCATAACTTTATCTCCCTCACGGAATGTGACTTCGCCATACACTTTTTCCTGTTTTCCTGCCTGTGGCGGATTGAGATACTCCTGCATGATTTTATTGAGTCTTAATGAACCTGTTGCAGATTTTTTAGATGGCGTAAGTATCTGTATTTCATTAATTCCCGCACCGACATAATCCGGCAGTTTTTTCTTTACGAGTGTACATATTGCAGCTATTATCTCATCAGGTGTTTCGCGTCTTACAAAAAGAAAATCTTTACTGTATTTATTAAGAACGACCGGCTCACCTTTATTTATTTTATGTGCATTTATAACTATTTCACTCTCGGCTGCCTGTCGGAAAATCTTTTCAAGCCTTACAACCGGAAAACATCCTGATGCTATTATATCTTTTAATACATTTCCGGCACCGACACTCGGCAGCTGGTCGGTATCGCCAACAAGAATAAGTCTTGTTCCTACCGCAACTGCCTTTAAAAGCGAATTCATTATGCTTATATCAACCATTGACATTTCATCGACTATAATAGCATCTGTCTCAAGCGGATTTTCTTCATTTCTGTCAAAATTAGTTGCAAATGAACTTCCATTGGAATCTTCCTGCGGTCCTCCGCTTATCTCAAGCAGTCTGTGTATTGTCTGGGCTTCCATTCCACAGGTTTCACTCATTCTTTTGGCTGCCCTTCCTGTCGGTGCTGCAAGCCTTATATCAAGCCCTTCCATCTGGAAATATCGGATTATGGTATTTATTGTTGTTGTTTTTCCGGTTCCCGGACCACCTGTTATAACGACAAGGCCATTTTGAACAGTCTTTTTCACTGCCTCTTTTTGAATTTCATCAAGCTCAATATTAAGACGCTGTTCAATTTTTTCAATTGATTCTTCCATCTCCTCATCGTTACATGAATAGCTTATATCCAAATCGCACAGTTTTCTTGCAACAGACGTTTCCATATAATAATAAATCGCAGCGTATACAAGCTTTCTGTCGCCACTCTGTTTTACAACAACTTTTTTATCTACCGCAAGGTCCATTATATAACTTTCCATATTATCAAACTCTATCAAAAGAAGCGATTTAACATAGCTTTCAAGCTCATCCAATGGAAGATATACATGTCCCTGCCCTGCTGCCTGACATAAAACGTAAAAAATTCCGCTTTTAATTCTAAATGCCGAATCCACTTTTATTCCGGCTTTTGCTGCTATTTCATCTGCAATTTTAAAGCCTATACCATCAATATCATCAGCAAGACGGTAAGGATTTTCTTTTAGAATTGTATATATGTTTTGTCCGTATTTTGTGTAAATTTTGTTAGCCAACTTCATGCTTATGCCAAACTCCTGCATAAACATCATTGCACGACGCACATCTCTTTTGTCCATAAGCTGTGCGGCAATATCCATTGCCTTTTTGATGCTGATTCCTTTAATCTCAGCAAGACGTTCCGGTTCTTCTTCCATAATGCGGAATGTATCATCACCGAATTTATTCACAATATTTTCGGCCATTTTTTCGCCAATGCCTTTAATCGCACCGGAACTAAGATAACGCTTCACCGATTTTGCATCGTCAGGCGCCCTGAATTCATATGATTTTATTTTAAATTGCATGTAATACACGGGATGTTTGACAAATTCACCCTGTGCGGCTATAAATTCACCTGCACTGATGTAACTTAATACACCAACGCAGGTTACTTCTTCACCATTATATGTAATATCAAACACCGTATATCCGTTATCTTCATTGCGGAAAATAATATTTTCAACAAATCCCTCAACGTATTTTACAGCTTCATATTCCAAAATAATTATACCTCACTAACTCCGTAGTTTCTCTTCATCTGTTCGTAAAGCTGCTGTGCAAGTCCAAGACCTTTTCCACCATTAGACTCTGTCATCTTGTCAGCTACCTGCTGAACTATCTCATCACCAAAATAACTTGAAAGTGTACTCATTCCCGAATCAGAATTATCAGTCATTCCAAAAAGTGACGAATACAGATTACTATCATCCGTATCACCGTCAACTTTTGTCATCTTTACCATTGACTTTAACATCTGTTCTAAGAAATAACTCTCGAAATCTTTGCAGACTTCCATGAGTTCATCATCTGTTGCTTTTGACAAATCTTTATTATTTATTTTATCTTCAAGTGAATTACCTGTACCGGATGCATATGTTCCATTAGTATAAATGGAATTAACATTACTGATAATATTATCCATAATAATTCTCCCTGCCGCTTATTATCTCTTCAAGTTGTTTGCCTGTTCCATCATTGTATCAGATGTTGTAATAGCCTTTGAACAAAGCTCATAAGCCCTCTGTGCTGTTATAAGATTAACCATCTCTGTAGCCACATTAACATTAGAGCTTTCAAGATAACCCTGCTTTAATTTACTCTTGCTTACAACTCCATCCTCTTCATTGATTGCTACGCCTGATGCATCACTTTCTGCAAGATATGAATTACCAACCTTTGTAAGTCCTGAAGGATTAGGAAACTGATATAATCCAATCTTTATTCCAATAGGCTGTGCATTGTTAGATTCGTCAGGATAACATATATTACCGTCTCCATCAACTGTAATCTTAGTTGACTGATACTGTGGGTCAAGAACAATAGGCTGTCCCTCTGAACTAAGAACCGGATAACCTTCTGCAGTACAAAGAACCGTTCCCTCAGTATCTACCGATAAGAAGAAATTACCATTTCTTGTATAATATACATTTCCATCAATATTTTCTATTGCAAAAAATCCCATTCCGTTTATAAGGAAATCTGTTGTACCATCCGTTGCATTTGCTGAACCCTGTGTGTAATGTGATGTTATTGATGATATTCTTGAACCAAGTCCAACCTGTGCACTTACCGGCTTATTTTCTCCATTAGCAGAAGTTGTCTTAGCCTGTAAATCCTGATATAAAAGTGACTTGAATTCAGCACTCTGTGACTTATATCCTATTGTATTAACATTTGCAAGATTGTTTGCAATTACATCAACATTTGTCTGCTGTGCCATCATTCCTGATGCAGCTGAATATAATGATCTTACCATTCTGTCTACCTTTCATCTAAACTTATAACTCAGAAATTGATACCATCTTACTCATCATCTCATCCATGGCATTGATGACCTTCTGACCGCTCTCATACTCTCTTGCGATACTAATCATCTCAACCATCTCTGAAACAACATTGATATTAGATGCTTCTTTAAATCCCTGATTAACTGTTGCAGTAACCTCATCTGCCTGTGTTGCACCATCTATGGCACGATAAAGATTCTCACCATACATTTCGAGATAATTATAATCTTCAAAATCTGTAAGAAGAAATGAATCTACATACTCATTATCAGCATATATCTCTCCTGTAGGTTCTACTGCTATATTAGTTGCATCTGTCGGAAGAACAATCGGCTCACCGCTCTCTCCCAACACATAATCACCATCCTTGGTAACCAGATAACCATCTGCGTTCATCTGAAAAGACCCATCCCTGGTATACATCGTTGATGTCTCCCCGGCTTTGTTTGTAAAGGAAATCGTAAAGAATCCCTTTCCTGACAATGCAAAATCGTATGTATTATCTGTTGTAACAAAAGAACCCTGCTCCCAATTACGATACGTTTCACCGATTTTTGCTCCAAGCGAAAGCTTGCCGATATTCTGATTTACATGACCCACTGTCGCATCTTTAATCTTAATGCCATAAACAGCATCAAAAGACTGCGTTGTGCATCCTTCCTTTTTATATCCTGTCGTTGTAGCATTCGCCAGATTGTTGGATACAACATCAAGTCTGTGCTGGCTGTTTACCATTCCTGTATAGGCAGTATATAAGCCTCTTACCATAACCTGACCTCCATCCTGATATTTTTAGTTCTCATCTCTGTAACCGGCAAGGAATTCTATGAACTTACCTGTACCGATTGCAACTGCTGTCATTGGATCCTCAGCAGTAACTGTATTAATACCTGTCTTTGCCTCAATTAAATCTTCAAGTCCTGAAAGAAGACTTCCACCGCCTGTAAGAACAATTCCTCTGTCGGCTATATCTGATGCAAGTTCCGGAGGTGTCTTTTCAAGGACACTGTGAACTGCTTCAACAATCTGTGAAGTTGCCTCTCTCAATGCTTCTTCTGTCTCTTCTGATGTCACTTCTACTGTCTTAGGAAGACCTGTTACAAGATTACGTCCTCTAACATTCATAGTAGTAACTTCTGCTCTTGGGTATGCTGAACCAATCTTTATCTTAATATCTTCGGCTGTTCTCTCACCGATAAGAAGATTGTGTTTCTTTCTCATGTATCTTACAAGTGCTTCATCAAAATCATCACCTGCAATCTTAATAGATGTACTTACAACAGTACCTCCGAGTGAGATAACTGCTATATCTGTAGTACCGCCACCGATATCAACAATCATATTACCACATGGTCTTGAAATATCAATTCCGGCACCGATTGCTGCTGCTATCGGCTCTTCAATAATTGCAACTTCTCTTGCTCCTGCCTGAAGTGTTGCATCCTCAACGGCTTTCTTTTCAACCTCAGTTACACCTGAAGGTACGCAAACACTGATTCTAGGCTTCTTTAACATTCTTCTGCCTATAGCTTTCTGAATAAAATACTTGAGCATCTTCTCTGTTACTGTATAATCTGAAATAACACCCTGACGAAGAGGTCTTACGGCAACAATATTACCTGGTGTACGTCCAAGCATGAGACGTGCCTCTTCACCAATGGCCTTTATCTTATTAGTATCTCTGTCAAAAGCAACAACTGAAGGTTCCTTTAACACAACACCTTTTCCTTTTATATAAACCAGAATACTGGCTGTTCCCAAATCAATTCCTATATCTGTTGACAGCATGAAATTACTCCTTTCACTTTGTACTAAGCTGTTCAATATCCAATCATCCATAAATCTTCCGACACAAACCACTGCCAAAGTACCACGCAATAAAGATTTTATGCCTAAATATCATTATATACAATAAAAAAAAAATTTAAAAGACTTATTTTAAATAAATTTATAATTTTTTTTAATATCTTTACTGTTTCTTAGTGCTTACATACTTCTTAATCTCTTCAAACGCCTCGCCAAACCTCTTAGATGAAGCAGATGGGAAGCTCTTTAAGAGTGATTTGTGAAGTTTACCGGCTTTCTCCTTTGCAGCGTCAAGTTCAAGACGAAGTCTTTCAACTTTCTGCTCCTGATTAGAAAAATATTCTATCTGCTTTGCAGTTGCCTTTTCCGTAAATGCTTCTTTTGCTTCCGCAAGTCTTTCTGATATTTCTGAAAGTTCTTTCTTTATCATAGACTCATAAGCAAGAAGCTTCTGGTAATCAAGTGCTTTCTTAAATGCAAATACTGTATCGGTCGCAGCAATCACAATTATAACCAGCAAAACTGCCGTAAGAATTCTTATATCAAGTGAATCAATAAATTCTGCTATAGGCACATGGATTACCATAACAAGCACAACTGACAAAAACCCCCAGAAAAGCGATGATTTCAGGCATATATATCCATGAATGTTAAACTTTTTGTCACTGTAATCCCAATATTTCATATTAAATATAGCTTCCATTGCAGCACCTGTTACGTATTCAAGTGCAGTAGCCGCAATCATGCCGCATATATATACAAGAACTGCATTATCAGCAACCATCAGTGTCGAAATTATAATTGTCAAAGCCCCAAAACCATATAATGGAAGCATAGGACCTTTTAAAAATCCTCTGTTTGTAAGCTTTCTTTTGCTCACAGAAACTATAGTTGATTCAATGCACCACCCGAGAAAGCTGTATATAAAAAAGAATGCCAGCCATCTCTCAATTGTATAATACCCTTCCATCAAAATCTCCTTAAATAAACTGATAAGAGCCGGATGCAGGAAGTCTGTCCCACATCCGGCTCTTATTATTATACATTACCGTAATGTTATTTTACAATTGTTTTTATAAATATTTTTTTAATAATTCTGCTTTATCTGTCTTTTCCCATGGAAGATCAAGATCCGGACGACCAAAATGACCATAAGCTGCAGTCTGCTTGTAGATAGGACGTCTTAAATCAAGCATCTTGATAATTCCTGCCGGTCTTAAATCAAAGTTTTCTCTTATAAGCTCAACAATCTTATCTTCTGAAAGCTTGCCGGTTCCAAATGTATCAACCATGATTGATGTAGGATGTGCAACACCAATTGCATATGAGAGCTGGATTTCGCATCTGTCAGCTATTCCTGCTGCAACGATATTCTTTGCAACATAACGTGCTGCATAAGCTGCCGAACGGTCAACCTTTGTGCAGTCCTTTCCTGAGAAAGCTCCGCCGCCGTGCCTTGCAACACCGCCGTAAGTATCAACGATAATCTTACGTCCTGTAAGACCGCTGTCGCCGTTAGGTCCGCCGATTACGAATCTTCCTGTAGGATTAATGAAAATCTTTGTATTTTCGTCTATCATTGCAGGATCAACAACCGCATCAATTACATATTTCTTGATATCTTCATGAATCTGTTCCTGTGAAATTTCAGGTGCATGCTGTGAAGAAACAACAATAGCATCAAGCTTGACTGGTTTGTTATTTTCATCATATTCTACAGTAACCTGTGTCTTTCCGTCAGGTCTTAAATATGAAAGAGGTCCGTTCTTTCTTACAGCTGTAAGCTGTCTTGCAAGTTTCTGTGCAAGTGCAGCTGAATATGGCATATATTCCGGTGTCTCATTAGTTGCATAACCAAACATCATGCCCTGGTCACCGGCACCGATTGCATCAATCGCAGCGTCATCTTCTTCACCATTTTTTGCTTCAAGTGCTTTATCAACACCCATTGCAATATCTGCAGACTGCTTGTCAAGTGCAACCATAACTGCACATGTATTTCCGTCAAATCCCTTTTCTGAGCTGTCATATCCGATTGTTGTAACTGTGTTACGTACAATCTGAGGAATGTCGATATTTGCCTTTGTTGTAATCTCACCCATAACCATTACAAATCCTGTATTTGTAAGTGTCTCGCAGGCTACTCTTGAATATGGGTCCTGCTCATATAAAGCGTCAAGTATTGCATCTGATACCTGGTCACAGATTTTATCAGGATGTCCTTCAGTAACAGATTCTGATGTAAATAATCTTCTTTCCATAATAATTCCTTTCTTCATAAAAATTAATTGTATATGTGGTTACATTAATTAAAACATAACGAAAAAAAGAGCCCTCGTAAAAGGACCCGCAATCATCAAGACTCGAAATCCTCTTATTGTTCGAACTTCCGGTATAATCCGGATATCTTCGCTCAGGTTGGCACCTTCCTTGCAACTGCTCAATCATCAAATCACTGCCATTGCCTACGGGGTTGCCGGGCTTCACAGACCCTATGTGTCTCCGCCACTCTAAATAAGGGATGTAATATCATAAAGCATACCGCTACATGATACTCACTCGTTATATTTTTATATCAAATGAATATTACACAATTAATACTTACTAGTCAAGTGTTTTCATCGAAATATATTTTATTTTATAAAATTGACAATTTGCCCCATTTTTTCTATAATAAAATCATATTTAAATGTCGATATTATTTTATATCTAAACGGGAGTATTTTAATTATGTCAGACAATAATTCATCATCTAATAACATACATACAAAGACAGTGTTTATTTTTGATGCCGATGACGGAATGACTCTTTCTAAAGATGTCCTTAACAGCGATGGCTCTCTTATTGCTGCATCAGGCACAAAGCTTGATATGGATATGATTGCAAAGATTTCTGCAAACCACATTCTTGAAATTGAGATTATTGATAAAGATTACACCGAACCTGTAAGACCTGTCGAGAATGACAATTCTACATATTACGAAAAGGTAAGAAACAGTAAAGAATTCAAAGCTTTCTGTAAAGAATACAATGAAGGAATTTCTGATTTAAAATCACAGTTAAATGATATTGTAAACCGTAATGCAGATGTTGACGTGGATGAACTTCTTACTTATCCCCTTTCTCTCATGAATACATATTCAAACAAACTTCAGATGTTTGATATGCTGCACAGTTTACGCCAGTTTGATGACCTTACTTATGCCCATAGCGTAAATGTTGCACTTGTTGCATCTATTATAGGTGAATGGCTCGGTTATTCCGAAGAAGATGTGCATGTTCTTACACTGTGTGGTCTTTTGCATGATATAGGCAAAGTCCGTATTCCTAGGAAAATTCTTGAAAAACCAGGCAAGCTTACACCTACTGAATTTGAGGTTATGAAAGCCCATGTAAACGAAGGTTATGATATTATAAAAGATAAAGATATCGACTCAAGAGTTAAAGAAGCGTGTCTGCTTCATCATGAAAAATGTGATGGTACAGGCTATCCTTTTGGACTTACAAGCGAAAAGATTCCTGATTTTGCAAAAATAATTGCAATTGCCGACATTTATGACGCAATGACATCAGACAGAGTTTACAGAAGTGCTGTATGTCCTTTTACAGTTATACATCTTATGGAACAAGAGTGTTTTTCAACACTTGATCCTAAGTTTGCACTTCCATTCTTTAAAAATGTTGCATCATCATACATTCACAACAATGTCAAACTTTCAAATGGCGAGACAGGTGAAGTTGTACTCATTAACGACAGAAGTTTAAGCAGACCGGTTATACGTTGCAAAGATAAATTTATTGATTTATCTGCAGCACCTGATTTAACTATAACATCCATTCTTTAATCTATATTTTCAAAACGCTTTGAGGTCATATTTGTCTTAATTATTGAATATGATATACAAACAAATATGCAGGGGTTTTGATTGAAAGGTTATATCGAAGAACGGGCTATAAAAACTGCTGAATATATTATCGAAACAAAAGCTACCGTCCGTCAGACGGCAAGAAAATTCGGTGTCAGCAAAAGCACTGTTCACAAAGATGTCACTTCAAGATTAGCACGTATTAATCCCTCACTTGCAAGTGAGGCAAGAAAGGTTCTTGACATTAACAAACAGGAACGACACATACGAGGTGGTCTTGCAACCAAAGAAAAATATCTTCATGAACACAATTTACATACGTCAAAAAATATTTGATTTTTTAATAATAGAGACAGCCATTATATAAGCCATAAATTTATCTGCTTATATATGGTTGTCTTTTTATATAACAGCTCATAATATTTATTATATTATTTCTTGACTTTTTTATTTGCAGTGAACTATAATCTTCTTTATGGGATTTTTCCGCATATTTATTTTTAATATTATTTTATGAAAACGAGGTGAGATCATGACTGACGACAGTTACGGGCGAAGTAGCATCATTGTCTGCAAAAATCAGAAGAATTCATATAAGAATATAGATTTTAAACCCGGCACTTTTGTCATGGCGGGTCTCATTTTAAGTCTATAAATTTCTTCATTTCTAAATATGAAAAACTTTCATAAATCCGGTTATCTGCATCGGATTTTTTTCTCCTGCTTTTTCTGGCAATGATTTTCATGTCCGGTCGCTACAGACTATTTCTAACTGAATATGAAAGGAGATTGTGATGGAAGAAAAAGACATCGTAAACACAACTGCTGAGGAACTTTCTTCAGCAAAACCTGACTACGAAAAGGAAATCGCTTCTATTATCAGAAGCAACGCATCCCCTGCACAGATTAAAGACAAGCTGCTTGATTATCATGAAAATGATATTGCCGCTGCACTTGACAGCATGAGCATATCAGAAAGACAGAGATTATACAGGCTGCTTAATATTGACGAGCTTTCAGATATATTTGAATATGTTGACGAAGACAATATTCCGACATATTTCAAGGAGCTCGATATCAAGAAGAAAGCTGCTGTTGTATCCGAAATGGACGCTGACAAAGCAGTTTTTGTTCTCCAGCACCTTGATAAAAAAACACGCGATGATTTAATCGAGCTTATAGGTAATGATGCAAGACGTGACATTGCTCTTATCTCTTCATTTGACGATGACCAGATAGGCAGCAAAATGACAACAAATTTCGTTTTAATCCACTCTACACTTACAATTAAACAGGCTATGCGTGAGCTTGTAAATCAGGCCGCCGAAAATGATAATATTTCTACAATCTATGTTGAAGATGAAAATGATGTTTTCTGTGGTGCCATAAGCCTTAATGAGCTTATCATCGCCAGAGCTGATATGCCGCTCTCAGATTTAATTGTAACGTCATATCCTTTCGTCTATGCCAAAGAAGATATTGACGATTGTATCGAATGGATTAAAGATTACTCAGAGGATTCTATTCCTGCACTCGATGAAAATAACAGGCTTTTAGGAGTTATAACCGCACAGGATATTGTTAAAGTCGTTGATGATGAAATGGGTGAAGATTACGCCATGCTTGCCGGTCTTACTTCTGAAGAGGACTTGCATGAGCCGCTAAAACAGAGTATCAAAAAACGTCTGCCATGGCTGATTATACTTCTCGGTCTCGGACTTGTTGTTTCATCTGTTGTAGGAATGTTTGAAACTGTAGTTGCCCAGCTTACTATTGTTATGTGTTTCCAGTCACTTATACTTGATATGGCCGGAAATGTAGGTACGCAGTCACTCGCTGTTACTATCCGTGTTCTCATGGATGAAGATCTGACTGCCAGACAAAAATTCGGACTTGTGTTTAAAGAAGGCCGCGTTGGTCTTATCAACGGACTGATTCTCGGCATATTATCACTTGTATGCATTGGCAGCTATATCCACTTTTTTAAGGGTGCATCAATACTATTTTCATTCAGCATCTCACTCTGTATCGGTGCTGCACTTATGCTTGCAATGCTTATATCAAGCCTTGTGGGAACACTTATACCTATGTTTTTCAAAAAAATCCATATCGACCCGGCAGTTGCTTCAGGTCCGCTTATCACAACAGTAAACGACCTTGTTGCCGTCGTGACATACTATGGACTCGCATGGATTTTCTTAATAGAAATCATGCATTTTTAAATATACATCTGCACAAAATATGCCATCTGTAGCATTGATATGCAAAGCTTACAAAAAGCTTCGCTGTCCGTGAGAATTGCTTTATTCACGGATGCGAAGCTTTTTATTTTTTCTTTATGCTGTTTTTCCTGCTCTCTCAAGTCGTTTTTTACAATACATAAATGCCGGGAACAGGAATATGTCCGCTGCAATCCATGCGAGCGGATTTGCAAGACACGCACCGCTATATCCCATAACCGGAACCAGCATAACTGCCGCAAATGTTCTTGCCGCCATCTCAAACACTCCCGCAAGTATTGCAAACGTTGAAAATCCCATACCCTGTATGCAAAATCTTATTACATTGACAAATGTAAGCGGTATATAGAACAATGCCGAATATACAATAAACTGATGTGTCAGTCTTATTATCTCTGTCTCTGATGCTGCCACAAACAGAAGTGCAATGTAACTTGCAAAGAAATATAAAAGAACAAATGCAACAATGCTGTATATAATTCCTATTATTCCCGCAGCCTTAATTCCCTTTCCGAGACGCTCCGTTTTGCCGGCTCCTACGTTCTGACCGCCATATGTTGCCATCGTCGAACCGAGTGCATCAAACGGACAACATGTAAATGTAAATATCTTTGAGCCTGCTGTCATTGCTGCAACATAGACTGAGCCAAGCGTATTAACTGCTGCCTGAAGAATTACACTTCCTATTGCCGTGATTGAATACTGCAGTCCCATAGGAATTCCATTTATGCAAAGATTCTTAACATAAACCTTTTTAAACTTCTTCTCCTGCTTCTGGAATTTCAGTATATCATATTTTTTATTCATATAAACATAACATGCCACACCTGATATAAGCTGTGATATGTCTGTCGCCCATGCAGCCCCGGCAACTCCCATTTTAAATACAAGAATAAATACAAAATCAAGTATTATATTTATAACCGCCGAAACGACAAGGAAATATACAGGTGTCTTGCTGTCACCAAGTGAACGGATTACACCAGAAACCATATTATAAAGGAAAACCGTTGGTATTCCTGCAAATATTACAACAATATATGCATATGCATGCTCATAAATATTGGAAGGTGTCCTTAAAAGTGTAAGTATACCGCGGCAGCCCACAACTGATGCGACCATCAGCACAACCGAAAATATAATGCTGCAAATATATCCATTATATACATACTTTCTGAGTTCCGAATATTTGCCTGCTCCAAACTGCTGTGCAACAGGAATCGCAAATCCGTTACATACTCCCATGCAGAAACCAATAATCATAAAGTTAATGCACGCCGTAGCTCCAACGCCCGCAAGTGCATCTACGCCTAATGTTTTTCCAACAATCATTGTGTCCACCAGATTGTAAAACTGCTGAAAAAGCATTCCCATAAGCATAGGAATTGCAAATCCAAGAATCAGTTTCATCGGCGAACCTTTTGTCATGTCTTTAACCATGTGTATCCTCCTGATTTTCGTGTTCTTTTATACATTTAAGAAACTCTTTTCCGTATCTTTCGTATTTATTTTCACCAACACCGTTTACATTAAGCATTTCTGCTTTTGTATGTGGTCTTTTTATGCACATATCAGTAAGTGCCTTATCTGAAAAGACTATATATGGCGGCACATTTTCATTTCGTGCAATATCAATTCTTAACATACGCAGTCTTTCAAACAGCATAAGGCCGTCTGCATCGAGGCTTTTTGGTGTACGCTTTTCTTTTTTGAATTCTTCTTTTCGTTCCGACCATTTCATAATAAGATGCTCTTCACCTGATATCAGCATATCTGAAGTTTCTGTAAGTTTAAGAAGTCTGTACATATCATCCGTTTCCCTAAGATACCCATCAAGCAGCATCTTGTCAATAACGCCTTTTATAAAGCTTTCACTCATCTGACGGCACATTCCAAATGTCGAATACCTGTCAACTCCGTAACTTCTTAGTTTTGCCTTATTTTCACAGCGAATCGTCCCTGTTATTACCGATGTTCCAAATCTTTCATGACACTCTTTTATTGTCTTAATAATAACTGAAGCTGTATTTGTTACATCCTTTTCTTCAAATACTGCAGAACAGTTGCTGCAGTTACCACAGTCATCTTTTCCTGAATACTCGCCAAAATAGTTTAGCATGTATTCTCTCAGACACTCCTTTGTACTGCAGTAGTAACGCATTTTTTTCAATCTGCGTATATCATTGTCATGTACAGCTTTTCTTTCCTCTTCAGTAAATTCGTTATTTTCCCCTTTATTTTCGATGAGGAATTCGTTGATAATAACATCCTGTGGCGAAAAAAGCAATATACATTCTGCAGGTTCTCCATCACGGCCGGCTCTTCCCGCTTCCTGATAATAATTTTCTATACACTGAGGCATATTATAATGAAGCACATATCTTACATTTGACTTGTCTATACCCATGCCAAACGCATTTGTTGCCACAATTACCGGTTTTTCATCATATATGAAATCTTCCTGATTGGCTTTTCTCATATCATTATCAAGCCCGGCGTGATACCTTGTAACTGCAATTCCATTTTTAGCAAGCATCGCATATACTTTGTCAACATTTTTTCTTGTAGCACAATATATTATTCCACTGTCATCCCTGTGAGAAAGCACATAATTAAGCACTTCTGCATCCTTATTATTCGGCTGACGCACTTCAAAATACAGGTTACTCCTGTCAAATCCGGTCACCTTTATAAAAGGATTATTCAGTCCCAGCACGCATACAATATCATCTTTTACTGCCTGCGTTGCTGTTGCTGTAAATGCACTTACAACAGGTCTTTTAGGCAGCATTTTTATAAGATTCACTATTTTAAGATAGCTTGGCCTGAAATCCTGTCCCCACTGTGAGATGCAATGTGCCTCATCTATCGTAATCATCGAAATATCGGCATTAAGCACAAATTCAAGAAATCTGTTGGTTTCAAGTCTTTCCGGTGCTACATAGACTATTTTGTATCTGCCACACATCGCATTATAAAGTGCTTTCGTAATCTGATTTTCAGTGAGGGCACTGTTTATATATGCAGCATGAACCCCTGCCTCATTCAATGCTTTTACCTGGTCTATCATAAGTGAAATAAGCGGAGATACTACTATTGTTATTCCGGGAAGCAATAACGCCGGAAGCTGGTAACATATTGATTTACCTGCTCCTGTAGGCATTATTCCACAAACATCGCGTCCCAGAAGTATGTTATCCACAATTTCCTCCTGCCCCGTCCTGAATGAATCATATCCAAAGACTTTTCGCAGTACATCTTTTTTTCTGTTTTTCATATCCACCATTCCTGCCATTGTTTATCTCCGCTAATTACTGTTTTGTGTCTTCGTTAATTACTGTTTTGTGTCTCCGATAGATTATCGCTTTATCGCAAAGTATGCAAGTATTTTTTCTTAATAAATTTAATATTGATACACTTTTAATCATTGCTAATTTTCACTATTTATGATACGATATTTTAAATAGTTTTTAAAAACAAAAGGAGTTATTTATTATTATGGGGTCAGAGAAAAAAATTCCGTACAAAATTTATCTTAACGAGGATGAGCTGCCAAAATCATGGTACAACGTGCGTGCCGATATGAAAAACAAACCGGCTCCGCTCCTCAATCCAGCAACTTTAAAGCCAATGACAGCAGATGATTTGAAAGCTGTATTTTGTGATGAATTAATCGCACAGGAACTTGACGAAACTAATGCATATATTCCTATTCCTGAAGAAATCGTTGATTTCTACAAGATGTATCGTCCGTCACCTCTTGTCCGTGCATATTGTCTTGAGAAAAAATTGCAGACACCTGCTAAGATTTACTATAAATTTGAAGGCAATAACACAAGTGGAAGCCACAAGCTTAACTCTGCTATCGCACAGGCTTATTATGCAAAAAAGCAGGGGCTTAAAGGTGTTACAACAGAGACCGGTGCCGGTCAGTGGGGTACTGCACTTTCTATGGCATGCTCTTATTTCGGACTTGACTGTCAGGTTTATATGGTAAAAGTTTCTTACGAACAGAAGCCATTCAGACGTGAAGTTATGCGTACATACGGAGCAAAAGTCACTCCTTCTCCAAGCACAACTACTGAAGTCGGAAAGAAGATTCTTGCTGAACATCCCGGCACAACAGGAAGTCTCGGATGTGCAATCTCTGAGGCAGTCGAAGCCGAATCACGCCAGGAAGGTTACCGCTATGTTCTCGGAAGCGTTCTCAATCAGGTACTTCTCCACCAGACTGTAATAGGTCTTGAGACTAAAGCTGCTCTTGAAAAATATGATATTGTTCCTGATATTATCATCGGATGTGCCGGTGGCGGCTCAAACCTCGGCGGTCTTATTTCTCCATTTGCCGGTGAAATGCTCCGCGGTGAACATGACTATCAGATTATTGCGGTTGAACCTGCATCATGCCCAAGTCTTACAAGAGGCGTGTTTGCATATGATTTCTGCGATACAGGAAAGGTATGCCCTCTTGCTAAGATGTATACACTCGGAAGCGGATTTATCCCTTCTGCCAACCACGCCGGCGGATTACGCTACCATGGTATGAGCCCTGTTGTTTCACAGCTCTACCATGACGGAATTATCGAGGCAAGAAGTGTAGAACAGACTTCTGTATTTGAGGCAGCTGAACAGTTCGCAAGAGTTGAAGGCATTCTTCCGGCTCCTGAAAGCAGCCACGCAATCCGTGTTGCAATCGACGAAGCTCTCAAATGCAAGGAAACAGGCGAAGAAAAGACTATTGTATTTGGTCTTACAGGCACAGGTTACTTCGACATGGTTGCTTACGAAAAGTTCAACAACGGCGAAATGACAGACTACATTCCGACTGATGAAGATTTAAAACCTGGCTTTGACGGAATTCCAAAATTTCCCGGAAATGAATTTTAATATTCTATAGATTTTTATAAAATTTTTTAGCATTACAGTACAATACACATTGGTTAAATAATCCAATTTAATAAATGTCCTGTAAAACTAAGCGGATGAAAACGATAACTAACTGAAGGCTTCCTTCTGATTCGTTTTTCATCCGCTGTTTTTATTGTCTTTCTTTTTTTAATGTCGTAATTTCCTTATGTCCCGGATAAATCAGATAATTTCCGTCTATATCTTTTAAACGCTGTAAAGACTTAATCATATCTTCTTCATTTCCACCCGGCAGACTTGTCTTTCCGTGTCCTCCCGCAAGCATGGTATCACCCGTAAAAATTATGCCTTTTATATTATCCGGTTCATTTGAATCACCAACCTGATATATTGTATTTTCAGCATCCATATATTTGGCAGCTGTATATTTGTTTTCATCTATTCTATGTCCCGTGCTGTTTTTAAAATCAATCTTAAATGCAGCAGAACCCGGTGTGTGCCCCGGTAAAATCATGGTTTCAAATCTTATATCATCAAGCCAGATTTCATCACCCTCTCCTAATAAAACAGATGGATATACGGCTTTATACGGCACTTCAACATATGGTCTTTCATTTATCAGTTCTTCATCAAGAAGACGCGGTGCATCAATCCTGCTGATAACTACAGGAATATTATACTTTTCTTTCAAAGCACCAAGTGCAAGTATGTGGTCCGTATGCCCATGCGTCACCAGAATATACTGTGGCTTCAGCCCATTTTTACTGATATTATCAATTATCTTTTCTGCATCATCTGCCGGGTCAATAATCAGGCAGTTATTCGTCCTGATATTGTATACAATATAACAATTAGTAAAACATGCACCAAGAACAAGCCTTATTATGCCGATATTATCTGTTAGCACTACATCACTGATATCTTCCTTTACATAACCTGCAAATTTTGCTTTTTCTATCTTTTCTATTGTATCGTTATTTGCATGTTCTTTTAGTTTTTCAGTCACTTTACTAAATGCCGCCTCTTTTTCACCATAAGAGAGCTGCAACTCATATTCTAACGGCAGCCATGTTCTTATATCAGCCTCGTTATGCTGGATAACCGCCTCCATCCTGTCAAGTGCCTTATACAGTTTGGCTTCAGTTGTAACCTGCTCTTCCATCTCTTTAAACAGTTCATGAAGTTCTTTTTTATACGGCTTTGGCAGTTCATCTATCCAATTTTCAACTATCTTCTCTTCTTTAAGGCTGTCTTTTTCTTTCTTTTCAAATGTCGGAATGTCGCCTGTGAACGCCTCCCCGATATCGTGAAACATACACATTCGGATTACCTTATCTATGTCTGCATCTTTAAACTCATCCTTCATAAAATAAGCCATAAGTGTAAGCCTGTAACAGTGCTCAGCAACACTTTCACGTCTTCCAGATGAAAGCCATGAATGTCTTGTATTATTTTTTAGTTTTTCAGTCAGATGCATTATTTCAAAATATTTTTCAAGATTCATAATACTTCTCCATTTTGATTAATCTGTTGAAATGTTATGTGTTTGATGATTTTTATAAATTTATATAACATGCTGTGATTCCAGATATGCAAGGAAGCCTTCACAGCCTTCCACAACATCCCTATATGTATCAACGAAATTGCCTGAATACCACGGGTCAGCAATACTGCTGCCTTTGCGGTCTGTATAATCCAGAAGAAGCTTTATTTTGTTATCTGTGTCAGGTCCTGTAATTCTTATTGTATTGCGTATATTGCTGCTGTCCGCACACAAAAGATAATCATAGTAATTGTAATCCTGCTTTGTGACCTGTCGTGCCCGCTTGCTGCTGAAATTGGTATACGCAGTCTTTCCAATTCCGTGTTTTTTTAGTTCTGCCTGTGCCGGCGGATATATAGAATTGCCTTTGCCATTCCATATCTCCTCGGTCGATGTCGCCGCCGATGCTATATCAAATTTATCTTTTATGCCACGCTTCTCAACCATGTCTTTTAAAATAAATTCAGACATCGGTGAGCGGCAGATATTGCCGTGGCAGATAAAAAGTACTTTAATCATAAAATTTCTCCTTCATAATCTGATAAATACCGCGTAGTTTTGCTAGGTTTTGCAAGGCCTCTCAACCTTTAACTCTCTCTACTGTAAATGTGTGTAAAAATGCAAATTGTAGCAAATCTACGCAATACACAGACGTCAATCGTAGTAAAAACGTAGTAGAACTACTCAATAATTACTACTCATACTTTTGCATTCTCCAGTCCTTATATATCCAATAGCAGGCTGCTATTTCAAGTATACCCACTTCTGGTCTTCCATCCCTATTTTCTTTTTCAAGTATGTGTTGAATTATGGAATTTTTGATTAATTTTTTTCTTTTATGTTCAACATTTTCATAACCACTTTTCTCAAACCATTCTTCAAATTGTTCAAATTCTTTTTTATTGTCAAAAAACATTACTGGAATTTCGATCCCACTTCTATTACAACAATAATTTCTACGATTAATTACTGAATTCAACTTTCCATTCATACTATCTTTCAAAAAATAGTAAAATAAACCTTTCCCAATAATATACCGTGTTTCGGGTTTAGGGATAATGCAACGTCCCATATCCATAAACCATAATTCAGATTCATATATTATAGTCGTAAGGTACTCAATCGCAATAAGAAACATCGGAATGCATATTTTTCATTTTCAACTTCTTTATCTGTCAGCGAAACTCGTTTCAGCTTGATTGCCAAGTCACATAACTTGGATATAAATTCCGTATAAGCATTCACAGCATCCGGCTCAGACGCAAGTGGAAACCAGGGAAATGAAATCTGGTCATCAGTAATTTTTACATCCAACTGCTCCGCCTGGAATGCATGCTTCATAAGCGTTTGCTTTCCTTCTATCAACTTCTGCAAATTTTCCAGTTTGTCATCTGTAAACATGCTTCTCGGAACCGAAATGCTTAATACATTTTGCTCTATTATCTCATCTTCTGACTGTATCGCATTCTGCAAAGGCTCACCTGTATAAAATCTCTCTATAATCAAGTCCAATTGGCTTTCTGTAATTTCATTGGATGCCTGAAATACACCTTTTTTATCAAGAATACTCTCACCAATCATATAATCAAATCTTGGTGTTCTTGTATACTTTACAGGTAATCCAAGTGTTTCACCAATGGCATAAGCCAGCTTCTTACGTTCTTCTCCTGTAACTTTAAAATCAATTTCTGTAATCATTGCACATACCTGCCTTTCCTTTTTGGTATGTACATATATCACTCTACCAGGCCAATTAGTCAACACAATATTTGAAAAAGAGCTGCCCTATTTCAAGGCAGCCCTACTTTTACACAAATCGACAATACTTTTCGCGCACAGCATTTTAATATTTTTACTTAATTTCAGCCATTCGAGTTGCTAAAACCAAGTTAACACAATACCCCCTGTGCAATTTCGCGAAAATATGCGTGAGAGGGGGCATCGGTCTTCATTCTAAAAGGTCGTAGAGATTTGAACCATCCCTTCCTCATCTACAAATATTTGTCTATAAGCTTAGCCTGTTGCATTTCAATATCATAAATGTCATGCAATGATTTGTCAATCATATCATCATATTTACTAACACTTTTAACTATTCTTTTCTGTTCCTCCATATCTCCTGGTACAGGAATTTTAATAGCTTTAAGTGTATCAATTGATGTTACGTTTTGAATACCTTTCCCATGACTTTTTCTTGTAAATTCAAGTGTAATATATTCCAAACACATTTTTAAATATTCTGGTAAAATTTTATCTGTGGTTCTAAATCTTAATAGTGCTTGATTTATTATGCCTGGTTTTGCTTCTGTTGGAACAATTGCAAACTTACCAATTGTTCCAGAACAGCTCATAAGAATATCATTGGGCAACACTTCAAACGCTTTCATTTCATTAAATTTTTCAGTTGTTATATAATATCTCCCAATTGAAAAATCATTTTTTATTACATGCTTCTGTTCATATACCTTATAGCCAGATGCTACAAATATTTCCTTCTTCAATGAACCTCCAAAAGGTCCTCTTCTGAGAGTAACGTATTCCTCATCTCCAAGAAAAAACTCCTTATGCCCTTTACAAAATATATCCGAAATAATATTTTCCCTATTTTGCTTAATAACAACAATTTCTTCCTGTTTCTTTGCTATATCAGAATACAGTTTATTATTCTCTTTACACAATTGTTCTTGCACAACTATTGGTGGTTTTGGAACTTTTAGATTCGATATTTGTGTAGGTGTTAATTCAATCTGCCCACTTTGTCCAGTTGCTAAAGATTCTAGATTTTTAAAACCTATATTTTTAAGTACGTACAACAAAAATTCAGGTAACATCTCTGTTTGATCTAAGCGCACAATAGCAACATGACTATCAACGACAAAATCTCCTTCCAAATTAAACAGATTTACCCGCCCAGCAGTACCTACACCAGTTGAATTGATTAATATATCCCCTTTTTGCAAATTTCTATCATCTGAAACAAATGAATCAGCAGCATAATACTTTTCAGTAAAATCAAATTCATATTCTCCACGAATCTGACCTGATTTTATGACCTGAACAGCAGATGATCCATACTGCGTAGACTTTCCCCTAACAATGGGCATTTTTATAATCCTATCCAACTTAGTCTGTTTATACTGACTTGTCAAAATAAACTCTCTTGGACTAATATATATTCTGTTTTCAAAATCCGCTTCCTTAAAGTTGAACATGGATGAAGTATTTACAACAATAACGTTATCTCTCAATGTATTATCCACTTCTGGATATTCGTCCAAAAAAGCACTATGAATATAATAGTTAACTTTTTCTGGATTTGAATTTAAATCTTCTTCATCATATAACTTTGAAATAATACAGCCGTTCTCATCTGCATATGGATGTATCCCCTCATAACGACGCCTTGTAGCAAATTCATAACCCAAAAAGTCTTTTTCAGCCTGTTTTTCACCTGTTTTTATTAATATAGTCTTACTTGCAAATGTGAGTAAATAATATGTTATTTTTTCAAATTCTAGTTGCTCCAGCAATTTTATTTTTATTCTATCATATTCCACTTTAAAAGAGTTTTTATCTAATTTTTTATTCTTTTTTAAATCCTTATATTCCTTAGTTTTTTTTACAAGCTTCTCAAAATCAATATAAAAATCACTTTCTAACATTTCCCTTGACGGATTATTTTCAAGTAACTGAATATAGTCTTCAAAAGAAATATTATCAAATGCCTCTGATACATATTTTTTTATAACATCCGGCTTCCCATTATATGAAAAATCATTATGATTAATGATAAAGTCTTTTGCAGTTTTTTCAGCAATTGCAATTTCAGTCTGAGGCCTCTTTTTCAAGAAAACAATTATTGTTTTTACATCAGTAGCCATAAAAGTATTTCCACCAGAATGGTTCGATATTGCTTTTATATAAAAATTTTTTAACAAAATATCTCTTGTCTTTTCTGACAACGCACCTGAATTAGACAAAATAGAAACAGGCAGAATAATTGCTGCACATCCATCTTCACCTAGCAACTGTTTTGTTCTTTCCACAAACAGACACTCGATTTCAGAACTATTTTCTGTCAAATATTTATATGTTTCAAAATCATCGTCTCCCGATAGTAATGTCTGTTTAAACGCAGATACAGAATATGGTGGATTTGCAATTACAAAATCAAAATTACCATTTTCCCTTTTTGTAGTCCACAGTGCTCCTTTATATTTTTCAGAAGTAAACTTATCTAACCCATCAGCATGAATTATATTTGCCTCTCCATCTCCATTCAAAAATGTACTAATCTTTGTCGTTTTAACTAAGCGATAGTCCTTCTCAATTCCATAAACATAATCTTTTGCCCATTCAAATTCTCCTTGTACATCATCATCATTTCCTGTTTGCTTCCACTTATCAAATGTGTTTCTCATTCTTGGCTTCAATTTTGATGTATCATAATTATTGAGTATTCCTTGCATAATATCCATATATTCAGTCAAAAAATGTCCAGAGCCACAAGCATAGTCGATAACCAATGGTAAAATATCCTTCCTATTTGAAGAAACATTACTATCAATTCGTTCCTTTATCGGAAGAGAACTAATCATATAACGAGCAATTGGAACAGGTGTAAAGAATTGTCCAGCTTCTTGTTTAATACTCGTATTTAAAAGTAACTCAAAAAAGTTTCCTAAGAACTGTTGTTTATGTCCGTATCTAAATTGATACGGCTGTAATAATTCCACCACTTCCTTCAATACCTTTGCGTTTTCTTCAAATGACTCTTTATTATATACTTCCTTAAATGCAAATTCAGGATTTTTTTGAAGTCGTAGTTCTTGAAACATTTGTTTTATAATATTTTTTGAGCTTTCATCTACAATCGCCAAACTATTTTCAATTTCCTTATCCGAATAATCTGTCACTTCTATTCCTAAGAATCTATCCATCCCCTGTTTATATAAGTCTTCAAGATTTGATTGTAAACTTATATATGTAGAATCGTCTTTCCATTGAAACAGCAGTTCCTCATCATCATTGCGATCCTCATCAATAATTTTACATATGAACAAATTAAGTATTTTGTTAAATGCATTGGGTTTATCAGAAACTGAATTATGCCTCAAAATTTCAAGAAACTGGTTAAATATTCTACTACTATCAGCATCTGTAATTTTTGCCAAATCTTTTCTAAGCAGAGATTTTGGTTCAATACAATAAGGTTTTATTGTATCTTCAAAAATACCATTTCTTTTAAACGATTTATTCCAATACGTATATAATTCTAATGCATTAGATAAATTTCTCCACGATTTCTCTACAGGAATAATTGCATTTTCATACTTTAATTCATCAGAAGACCAATCAGACGCATATAAACACAAAAATTCCGTTGTCTTTTCATGCCAACAATATGTTAAAAGCTGTCCTTTAGGTTGTTCCTCACACCCCACTTTTTTTGTTAATAACATATTAGATTTTTCTTTTTTATACTCTTTATCCCAAGTTTTACATTCAATCATCAAATATGATCTTCCATCCATTTTAACCATAATGTCAAGACGATCAGTAGTAGAATGTCCTCCTGACCATCCATACTCTAAAGTCAATGATGCTGGTTTATATCCCTTTTCGAGTAATCTATTCACACACTCTAGAACAACAAAATTCTCTTCCTTCTCAAAATTCGAAGTTGTTTTATTCGAAACAGTTATACGCTTATCTTCTGACTTAGAATTATCTGCATACTCTATTTTTTCATTATCAAAATCCAACCTTATAGTATAATCGTCATATTCAGTGTATGTTTTGGTCCAAATCTCTCCTCTGCCATTTTTTAAACTATAATTAAGCATTTTCAGCAACTTTCTAATATGCTCTTTCTTAACTGCCATAATTCAATCTCCATTTCATCCAATTTTCCCTGCGAATAAAAAATTATATCATCTACGTCCAACATATACAATACAAATCGCCACGTTACAACATAAAAATAGCAGGTACTTTTCACCTGCTACTTTCACATTTATTCACGGTTCATAAGACAATTCATCATTATTTTGTTATCCTCATTCGTATAGAAACCGTAGTCCAGCTCCTATCACTCTACCACGCTTTGCCCCGCTTTATCGCACTTCATCGCCACTTATAACTGTACTCAAAACCCTGCCGTGGCAGATAAATAATATTTTTATCATTGTTTTGTTTCTCCTTGTTTTGCCCCGGAATGCCCTGTTTTGCGAGGGATGCTGGGATTCGTGTAGTTTGCTCTGAAATTACAGATTGCGGCAAATCAGAGCAGAATTAAGCAAATTGTTACTACCTGTTAGTAGTAAAATTGGTAGTAAAAGGAAACTTCTTACTACTAAGAATTTTGCGACTCACTTCGCTGACTATACCAATAATTTAACTTTTCATGTCGTTTCATTACCTTGCCAATAGCTCCACTATTACGCAACCCCAATTCAACCAAAAAATGATACTCAAATACTTCCATAAGAACAGCAATTGCATATTGCAAATCTATACCTCTTAAAGATTTCTCTTCTTTTGTTTTACCATAATGTGTATAGTAATGACGAGTATCAACAATCTTTTCAATAAAGTCATATAACTCAACCTGTATCCCACCTATAAACAGTGGAAACAAGCTAAGTCTAAAATCATCATTCATTAAATCTACCAATCTACTCTTCAGAATTATATAACTAATATTTTCATCAGATTGTGTCGTATCAAAATATGCATTTCTGTTTTTCTCATCTATATCATCTAAATCTTCAACCTCAAACAACTTTACCACATGTTTTTTATATTTCTTCAAATCATTATACTTAAATCTTGCGTGATAAGTTTCTAATGCCTGCACTATATTCAAATACTGCATTTCAATTGGCAAATCTTCATATCTAATGATTGAAAAGTACAGATTTAAGGCTGGCTTTATTTTATCAATTATCATACTCCAATTTTGAATAACTTCACTATTTGTAACTATATCATCAAGTGTGAATAACATATCAAAATTTGTTATTTCATCGCCTTTTGAATATGGTTTATCTCCCACATAGATTTCTTTCGGCATAACAATATCTTTTCGTTCTGGATGAAAATAATTTCTTTTATCATAAAAACAAATTTTTCTTCTGTACGGAATTATACCTGAGCCAATCGTGATTAACATCTCTATTTTTTTATAATCTAACATAAATTCTTCTAAACTTGTTTCTGTGTTATAACTAAAAACAATTTCTATGTATTGTTCTAACTCTAGCTTTTTCTCTATTACTGCACTACCTTTTCCACCTTTACAAATAGGAATAAAAGCAATTGACAATGTTTCATTTATTGTTAATTCAATTTTTCCCTTACTTTCCCAATTATAATATTGAAAATTTGTAGAAGTAAAACTACACAACTTAGACCAATTTAATAGTCCATCCATTTCTACGGAATACTTACTAAATTTTATGTCATCTTTACTTTCATAGTGAAACCCCCAAAAAGCCCATTTAGATTCAATAATAATTTCTGTATATGAGCCTAAATATTCATGTCTATGAATCACATCATTATTGACCAATGTGATTTTATTATTTCCAATAAGATTTCCTGTTATTATTGGACATATTGTTTTAATTCTATGTCCGAAGCCAATGCCATCATCCCCCATAACGAATAGTTTAAGTCTAATCAGCCCTCTATTCTTATCAATAAACAGAATTCCTTCTTGTTCATTGTCTATATTTGGTATTTTCCATGTACCTTCATATCTATGTTCACTCATAACAAACCTCTAGTATAAACTATATCGAAATATCAACTATTTTTCACTAAAACAACGCCCTAGCCACGCAGAAAAGGCATCATCATTCTATTATATTTTTATTAAATCCTTAAGATAAAATGCAGGAGTAACTAAAGCTATTTTCCCACCTGTTGTATCACTCATAGTGCCATGCATTATTCCATGACACCAAGTTCGCTCCTTAGTAATTTGCATCACACCATTAGTAGAATAACCCAAATCAAACACAGGACACCCCGAATAACCACCAACACTTGGATTTTCTAAGCAAAAAAATTCGGACATTTCTCCTGTATCAGCACGTTTAAGTGTTACAAAACCAGAAGAAGCATAAGAACGAAATGTGAAAGGAGAAAAAGAACCTTCTATACCAAGTCCATGAGGAAATCCTATTGACGTCAACTCAAAATCACGAGATACAGCAACTCTGTCTAGATTAAAATGATCATATGGAAAAAATCTATTTTCCATAAACCGAATATTTGAATCTGTGAACACTATTGGTAATACACTTATATCTGCTATCGAATGATTAATCCATGTACTTATATTTCCAAATGTCGCAAGTGGAAGACTTTTAGCTTTTCCTTCTTTTGTAGCTATTACAATTTGAGATAAATTATTTGTTTCTCTAGCCACATGTGTTGCCGTTACAATCCATCCTCTAAATTGGTCATCACCCACTGGTGAACTTACAAACATTCCAGTACCCACACTTATTTCATTAGGTCCAACTTGTGTTCTTAACTCGCAAACCGCCCTAAACGCTTCATCTCTCTTTATAATCATTTTGCCCTCGTTTCTGATGAGAATAAAAAACATCATTTTATTTTCATTAAATTATATCAAAAAACATCCATTTTTTCCACCAAAAACGCCCCAACAATAAGCCAGAGCGTCATCCTTCTTTCATATTAAACTACCTTAAATATCTTCTGCGACATCGGTTTCTCTTTCTTCTGCTCAATCTCCGCCTGTGCCTTTCTAAACTCTTCCATCCGTTTCAATTCTTCCTCAGCATCATCGAATCCGATATGTGTGTACACATTCATTGTAACCGATATATCCGAATGCCCCATGAGGTACTGCAGCGTCTTTGGATTCTTTCCCGATTTTGCCATATTGGAGCAATAGGTATGTCGGCATACATGAGGCGTGATATTTGGCAACTGTACCCGGTAGATGTCATTGTATCTGCCGACCATATGATTAAAGCGGTGTTGCCAATGCATTGCAACAAGTGGCATTCCATTATCATCGAAAAATAGAAATCCGCTATATCCGTCTATAGATTTCTCCACTTTCGATGCATTTCTATCCTCGATGATTACACTCTGTAAAATCATCTGGTCTTTTGTGATATCATCTGCATCTCTAAGAATTTCCGGGAATACAAATATCCCTTCATTCTCCAACTGCTCCAAAGTTTTATCTGCAATTTTGCTTGTCAGAAGTGATATGCCAGACAATGACTCCTTCAGTTTCTCCCTTACGGAAGTCCCGCCCTTCCGTTTCTCATTACCATAAACAAATTCCTTGAATGCCTGTGCTACTGCATCGGCATCTCTGCCCTTGAAAAATACCACATATTTCGGCGGGTCCGTTGTCTTGTCTTTCTTGACGGCGAAATCAACATTATATTTACGAGCTACCCACTCAAAGGATTTGATATTGTCATCCGTCACTTCGATAGACGAAACTCCCACGCCTTCGCCAACCAGCTTTTTCACAGAAGTTTTACCATGCGTTTTCTCTGCTTTCTGCCTACGGTGGTTCAGATACATCCGCATTGCAGCCTTCAAGACGTTGGCATCCAGTTTAGCGGTCTTAATTACAAGAGTGATTATTTTCTGCGTTACTTCCTCTTGCATAAGTACCTCCGATCTGCATTTCCATGTGCGTATGCTCCGCTAAGGCGGAACATACAGCCGATGTAATAAATACCTCATAATTCTCCTTTCCGCTTTTGGACATCGTGTCCAAAAGCAATAAAAAAGGGCAGCTACAAATCTCTCGACTTATAACTGCCCTGACGCTGTTTTATCGACTACTTCTATATCAATACTTTCTATCGTGATAAATAAAGTAATCATCCTTATTTAATCCAATTTTCAATAAATAATTTCTTTCTTGAGACCATTCAGGTCCTACAATATCAGTCTTCGAAATCAATCTATTAACAAATTTTGTAAAATCTTCTGTTCCTCGACTATGATTAAGCAAAGTCTTTGTAGCACTTATGTTATTAGTATCAGAAAATACTTTGTAGTAATATTCCAATGCCAATTCGTTGACATCATTATTTGTATAACCATATAATTTTGCCAATCTCCCATAAAGCATTGCAATTTGCATAATGGCATTACTTTCGGTACGAAAATATTTTGTTTCACCATTGTCTACCCTTATTCTTGAATCTTGCTCGGCTTTTTTAGCCCAATCAATTGCCTCAAGTATTTCTGCTCTTGAGCCTGCATGTCTATAATTGTTCGTTATATAAATACTCTTAGCTCGTTGTAACCAGTAGTTCGGATCATTAGCCTTAAGTCTCTTTATATTTTCATTTGCATAAACATTATGTATAAACTTGGCTGCTCCATATTTAATTGAAGTAGATCTATTAGGATTCGACATTGAAGTAATAGATAATTCAGAATACACTCTAGAAAAAATGTCATTCAACTTATCAAATTGCAAAAATTCCTTAACATAATCCATATCAATTTTACTAAAACTCAACAATATTTCATATATAGCCTGACAAACATTTTTTTGATGTTCCTTAGCCATCCTGTTACCAATTTCACTACTTGCCGATGGATAAATATATGCACTTAGAATTTGTAACAATCCTAATTTTCCATTACATATCACTTTTATTGCCGAATGCTTCCCGATTTCACCCTTTTTACAATTTTCTTCTTGTATAAAAGGTGAAAACTGATTGACAATTTTCTTATATTCCTTAGCCATCCCCAATATCACAATTTCTTCGAAATAAATTTTATTCTTAACAAGTATCCATATTATTAATTTAAGTTCTTCTAAAGATGTAATAGTATAACTATTAACAAGTTTTCTATTATAAACATTCGCAATTCTTAATGTATTATCCAACAAATTATTCTTTTCGTTAAAAGTAGCAATACCTAATAAATTCAGTTTTTCGTTGATAGCTAATACATCTTTCTTTAATATCTTTCCAGTTAATGTCCCATCAATGGCATAATTAATTATTTCTGAATTGAATGTAAGTAAATTGACCACATCATCAAATGAATTCAAAAAAATACAAATAATATTTTTCTTTGAGAGATCAAAATTCACAAGCAAATTATTAAACCCACGATCATCAAGTGATTCGCTATCAAAAATAATAAGTGCATTATGTTCCTGAAGTAAATCAACAACATCTTTTTCTGATAAAGACTCTTTCTCTGAAATAAAATAGCGCTGACAATTAGGATGGGCTTCAAGAATTGCGTGTGCAAGCATAGTTTTACCCACAAATCTTCTTCCTATTACAACATTAATTTTATCTTGTAACAATTTAATATTTTAAATACGTTCTGAAGAAACATAATAAAAGGGAAGTTTATTTTTATCCGGTGATAAGTCTGCTAAATAATCAAGATTTATTCTTTTTTCTTTCCCAAGTCTTTCTAATTCTATATATTTGAAATTTGTTATGTTTTTTTCGATTTGTGCTTGGCTTTGTTCATAGCATTGAACCAAGAATTCATAAAAGTATTCATAGTCATCACTTGATGAAAGTTTGATTATATGTGAAATATTAAATCCTGCTAATTTATCTTTTTTAAATTCAGATAAATCATCTGATGTAACGTATATACCTCGAATATCTCGGACTTTTTTATTTCTGTTTTTATCTGCTAAAACAGAATATTTTATATCAATTTCGTCATCCAAACTACATCCAATATATAACAAATTCTTATTTCCACAATCTGCCGATAATAAATCATGAAATTGTTCACTTTGCCGAAGACTTGCAATATACTGACTTTCCGTAAGAATCATCTCATTATAGTCTGAGCTTTTGCAAAACATTGTAACATCGCCATGAATTTTATACAATATTCTACAATCCGGGTTTATTTTTCTCTCGTCAAACTTTCTATTTGGATAGAACACTTCCCATTCTTTAGGTCTTGAATCCTCAATTCCAGTATCAATATTTAAAGTATAAATATATGGCCATTTAATATAATTTAAAAAGCGTAATTGTTGCGGATTATTAATTCTAACTCCAGTGAAGTTTTTTAAATAATAATCAATAACCCCGTCTTCGGACGGATTTGGAAATGTATTCTGAAAAAATTCTGAAATTGAACTAAATGACTCCGACTCTAATTCATGATTATTAATTTTTTTCTTCAAGCATATTTTTTCAATCATTGCATCCTTCAAGTCAGTTCCACTAGGAACGCTACCTCCCCTTCGGGTTTTTACCCCATGTGTGAATCCTGACCCTAATATTGGCACCAAAGTTTCTTCCCTAAATGCATGGATAAAGAAATCTTTTGTTTCCTTCGAGCTAATCTTAAGTTCCTCCATTTTTCTACCTCCTCTTTCTGTTGAACATTCTCTTAAATTTTTCTATCGCATAATCAAATGGCAATGTCCAAAGTAAAACATTCTCCAGCCTTACCATTCCATACTCTTTCTCTGTAAAGCCCTCTATCTGTATCTTCTTGCAAAGCAGCTTCCTTTCTCTCCACCAGACAATGCGTATACAATGCCATGATATACTTGTCCGACATCAGAAAGGCGTATGTTTCGTTCCCCTGATATGTATATCGGCACTTTTCCAGATTTTCTTGCGATATGTGGAAATAACATCTGACCGTTTCCAAATATACATCTCCATTATACTCCGGCTTTAGCTTTTTTGCACACCTTTTGATTGTTGCAAATATATTATTTCTTTCTATTGCTGTCCTAGTTCGCTTGAATATAGGCTTTTTCCCTCGAAGGTTCATATAAACATTATTTAGGATAGTCTTTCCGACATACTGCCTGAAATCACCTATCCGCAACAAATACGATAACACCTCCAGCAATTTCTCTTTTGATGTTATCTCCTGA
>NZ_JBBMES010000007.1:0-157949 GCF_040096395.1 Lachnospira hominis (ex Hitch et al. 2025)
TCATTATAAGTTCCCTGCCATTAAAATACAAGGTAGGAAAGGAGTTGCCTGTATGATTAAATATGATCCACTTTGGCAAACGCTTAAGGCTAAGAACATCAGTCAGTACCAGCTCATTAAAGATTACGGCATTGACAAAGCACAGCTTCAGCGACTCCGGCAAAATATGGTGGTAAAGACCATTATTCTGAACAGGCTATGTCAGATACTTGACTGCCGGATTGAAGATATTATGGAATATGTTCCAGATGACAAGTAGAGGTATTGTTCATGATTGATTGACAATACCTTTTTTGTTGCCTTTTTCTTTTACACCTTTGGACATTGTGTCCAGAAGTGTCCTGCTATTACTTTTATTATCTCCGTAAATATAACGATAATCCTCACAAGAACAATAATACCACCAATCAGACCTCCAACGATACAATTCAGTGCCAGCATTCCCATACTTCCTGCAATACCAAAATTCTTTGGCACAAGAAACATACACATTTTTCTGATGCCATAAGGACAGCCGACCAAAATCCAATAAAGGAAATAATCAAAACCACCTGCTTTATTACAGACCAGATAACACGTCAGTGCCCACACTCCAAGAACAACTAAGGGAATAATTATTTTAAACAATACCTTTTTCATGCCAGCCACCTCCGTACATATCGTGCTGCACTTCCTGCCGATAATAATGGTTCATCGTTGAGGGTGCATTATAAAGAGCAGTAACCATATATGCCTTGATATTGGATATTTTCGTATTTGTATCATGCATACAGCCAATCACATACTCCAAATGTCCACTATTCAGTTTTAGGAATTTTGACTTTGCAAGCTCATACGGATAGTCCTCTCCTGCAATCCGAATTGTTGTACGTTTTACACACACTACCTCACAGATAACCTCAAAAAGCTCCTCATACAAAGCCCTGTTCTGCCAGTCATCGTACTTCATGTGATGCTCATATTCGATGTTCTCCTTAATCAGTTCTATGTATGCATTGACATCATCCATCAAATCAATTCTTTTTTCCGTCTTACTCTCATTACCAGATTGATTGATAGGATTGGTATAATTCATATCGTTATAATTAAAATTGTTATGGTTAGTATTGTTATAATTAGGGAAAAAATCGTTTACTTCTTGAGGTACAATTTCTTTACTTTCAGAAGTCAACTTTCTTTCCCTCTTGAGGGCAGATTCTTTTACCTCTTGAAGTTCACTTTCTTTACTTCCAGAAGTTAAATTCTTTTGCTTTTTGAAGTTAAATCTTTTTACTTCTGTGGAAACATCAGGGTTTGAAGGCTCGTTTTCTTCTTTTTCATCTGGAACAGAAGAAAAGTTTTTCACATAAATAATGTCCGGTTTACCAAGCCCTCTCCGTTTCTTCTCAATCAATCCGATGCCATTGTCAGAATCTAGCTCACGCATAATTTTTGTGCAAGTGGGTTTGGAACATCCATTTTACTCTTTACCACATTATCTGCTCTAACCTTAATGTACCAGTCATGTTCAGCAGATTACACCATCAAATCCAAACCTAATCATAAGATAAATATTTTTTACTTAGTCTGCAATACGCAAGCATTCTTTTTCTCATACTATAATAATGTTCATCGCGAGGCTCAATCTTAGGTCTGTTTCCACGCACTATCTCATCAACTGGCATCTGAAACAAATTACTCAATGCATATAAATTGTCAATCGACGGCACATTAGCACCGTTCATCCATCGGTATATGCTCTGCAGACATCCGAGTCCAAGATACTTTTTCACATCTTTTACAGTCAATCCCTGGTTTTGCATTATTCTTCTTATATTATTGCCGGTTTCAATATTATCAATTACAGGTACCATATCACATCTTCCTTTCCTAAATACTTTTTTCGCATTATTTTTATAAATACTATTATAAATATACTATAAACAATAGTCAAGTATTTGTCATTGGACTTGTAATTCAATAACTTATATAAATCAATCCCACAAAGCATAAAAATGTTCTTTTAATAAATCAATTGCATCATCCTTGCATTTATTTCTGTACTCTTCCAACTTTTTTTCTTCTGCAAAATATTTTTCTGATATTTCCTTATATTGTGGAAGTTCATCCATAAAATGTCCCGTCCTTACCCTGAACTTTTTATCATTTTCCAACTCAGCTTCTGTCCTTAATTTATCTCCCAATATGCCGTATTTTTCTGTAAATTCTTCAAATGCCTTGTCATACTCATCATAATATGGATTTATTCTTTTACATGTCTCTTCGTTAGATTCTCTCCATAAAAAAATCATATTATCCAATATCTTATCCCACTCATCATGGCATGTATCATTAACTAAAATTCCCTCTTCATTCGTATAATTTTCCCCAAGATATGATGGCGAACCATTTCTGTTATCCTTTAAATCCTGTAGCATATCAGGAACCAACCGTTGCAGATAACCATCCATATTCCAGACGTCACACTCCGCATAACCTCTGACTATACGCTGACAACTCCATTTTATACATCTTTTTAAATACTTTAATATTTCCTGCATTTTAAATTTTTTACCCAAAGCACAACGGCGAAATTCCTCTTTATCCCAGACATTATTTACATAATATTTTTTATTACTCATTTTACACCTTCAATTTAATTATCATTAATATATTTTTCAAATTTATGCACAATTGTTATTTTCCATAAATTTAATTTTAACGCAAAAATATCCCCGTCAACGACGAGGATATCTTCAATACTGGTATGTAACACTTTACTTAGAATAAGAAAATTATCTATACTTGGAAGTGACCGCCCTGAAATCCATTTATATATGGCTTGAGGATTTTCAAATCCCATAAATTTCTGAATATCTTTCACGGTATATCCATTTTTCTTTAACAATTCCCTAATTCTTTCACCAGTTGCTTTTTGTTGAATAGATAAATAAACAGGCTGCATTTCTGTTCCTCCTTAATCTATCCCGAACTATTTTAATTTTAACATCCAACGGCTAAATTTTCCATAATTGTTTCATATATATTCTTGCAAAAATTCTGATACTCACTGTACCCAAGCAACAGCATTTTATTATTAAGTTCAAATAATGAATTCAGGAAACTTCCAACTTCATATTTTTTCACTTTGCAAAAAACAATGATAAAATCCGAATCCGGCCTACATGCCTCTTTTTCATACTTGACACTCACATTATTTTTTGCAAATAAATTATCTGCTACATAGTCTCTTATATCAAAATAACAAAAATATTTATATTTTAATGAAAATTTTTTCAGTGGAATATAAATTCTGTATCCAATTTCCAAACCTCCATTTCTTTAACACATTACGTATTTTATAGTATGATATGTAATATGTCATTGAACCGGTGGTTTAAAATAAACAATTCTAATTATGTTTCTTATATATTTTTAAGCAAAATTTTTAAATTAAATAAATGCCGGCTTGACTTAGCAAAAAGCCATAAAGCATCTATAACCTCCTCAGACAAATTGCTCTTTTCATTATCCCACCTCTGTCCTGCCGCAAAACTCTCACCAATTCTATAGCCTATAAAAGCAGCTACATCATTTAATGAATTTGCAAGCATTCCAAAAAATGAATTTGGCATATTTTTTATTGGTACATTTTTTAAAATATCAATTATTAACTCTAACTTCCAATCATATGCATAAAACGCTCCATTAGGTTTAGCCATTTCATCAAGTGCAAGCATTGCAGAATGTATAAATGTAAAAAAATAATTATATACATATCCAAATTCTTGCGGAAGTTCTGCAATAAAATTAATTTTATTATCCCTGACACCGTCTACATTTCCAATAAAATTATTTATTACATTTTCATCCTGATATTGATTAAAATACATTACATTTGAATTAACCAACGAAATATAATTTTCATATTCTACATTATAGTCTTTTGAAAAATCATAAAGTTCCAGAAAGAATTTGCTAATATCAGAAACCTCAAAAATTACAATCCCATTCTGTTCAACATATGGATCTTGTTTAGGATTATCTGTATAAAGCAGCTGAACAATAGGAAAGTCGTATTCTCCACTTGTATTTGTATAAACATTATTAGCCCAATCGACTGCTGTAATAACATTCAAATCTCCCAATGCATATCCAATCATAATAACAAGTGACTCTTTCATCAAAAATGGTAATCGTGCCTGTCTGTAATCATTAGGTCTAAACATATATGCATAATCTTCGTTTGTTATAACAATACTATCCGGTATATTACATACTCCATGAATGTGATAAATAGGAATCATATTTGAAATTTTGGTAAAACAACCATCTGGTGAAATAGATATACAATCACCACCCAAAATATTTTCTAAAACCGTATCATAATTAGTAGTAGTAATCCAGGATGCTGGAATATTTCTAAAGTATTTTTCATAATCCTCTTTGATACTCTCTTCTGGATAAACATTTGTTTTTTCACTAATTATGCACTTCATTTTTCTAACAGCTTCTTGATATGTAATATTATTTTCAATACTATATTCCTTACATATTTTTGTTGCAATTTCAGGATAAGAATTTTTATTTTTTAATATATTTTCATTAATTTTCATTTCTTCGCAACATACTTTTAATAATTCAGCCCATGTATACGCTTCATAATAGGTATTATTTTCCAGTATTGCTTTTGTAAAACCCGAGCCAACAAAAAAACCTAAATTCCCCAACCTTGACGCATTACAAATTGCTTTAAATACATCTTCTTTCGTCTTTATCTCTTTCATACATTCTTCTCCTTAATAATTTTACTTACATTTATACTCATCCCCCACATTTTCCCTCCTTTCCCATAAAATTCCTTTATCTATATATACCACCCACAACGCAAAAAAAATGTCGAATCCTGCGATTCGACATTTTTTTCTACTAACTTTAAATCTTTACACACTTTCATTCTCGCTGTAAAATTGGGAATTTCGTAATTCAAACAAACAAATTGAACATTAATAAGAGTAATTTTTATAACTTTCTAGCCTTAAAGCACACCGAAATAGGTATCATCTCTGCCTTTTTTGCCTTATCACTTGTGTCATTCATATCACTAACATTTTGCTCAATCATTTGCTCAATTACAAAGCCCGCTTTTGCAAGAGCATTAACATATGTTGAAATCATACGATTACACAAAATAACTTCACTATCATGCACAGGCATTTTATAATAAGATTCATCAAAGTAACTTGATTCAAATACCATTTTGCCATCATCCAACATATTCTTTCCATTCTCTCGACAAAAGGCAACGCAATGATATAACGTGTGATTCCAGCTAAAAATAAATATCCCATCTTTTTTTAAACAGGAAGCAATTTTATTAAAAGTCCCTTGCAAATCGGTAGTCCAGCCAATACCATATATAGAGTACACATAATCAAAATAACATTGAGGGAGATTCATTTCTTCCATAGAACTACATATGAGATTTGCTGCATATCCACATTCATCAAGATACTTTTGGGCATTATCAAGTTGATTCTGAGAAATATCAATTCCCCATAACTCACCGGCGTTTCTTTCGGCATGATATTTTAAGGAATGACCGCTACCGCAACAGATTTCCAACATCTTCTTACCGGTTACATTTCCAAATAGCTTTAACTCATCTTCCGTTGGAAATTTCACACCATACTGCGGAAGAGCAGTTGTCCCAAACCATAAATCTGCATGATTATTCCAATATTTTTCATTATATGCAATTGCATCATTTCTCATAGGTATACCTCTCATATAAATTCAATTTTTCTCAATTATACTACTTTTCCCTTTACATTGCCACAATAAAACAGAGAGCATGACAACCGCCATACCCCTCACACATTTTCACACCTCTCACCACACAATCCCCTGATACTTCCGCTCAATCTCCATTGACTTATTTATAGCCTCCGCAAAATTATCCGCCATGACAAATCTACCCACAACGCAAAAAAAATGTCGAACCATGCGATTCGACATTTTTATTTCCGGAAATTTCCAATAGATTAAAATTCACACAAACAAACTCATTAAATTGGCAGGAACAAATGCATTTGAGTATATACCTGCAAGTACAGGTTCACTGTAACCTCTCAGAATGAAAGATATTTTTTCAAAATAACAAAAACCTCTTTAGGTGACAGAGCACCAGCCAGCATAAGTTCTCCTAAATAATATCAATATCAGCTAAAGCGTCTATCAATTTTACATTATCTTTATGTGATTTTATGGCAATTCTGTAATACCCGTCTGTGAGATTCTTATAATTGCTGCAGTCTCTTATAAGGATTCCTCTGTTTAAAAGTTTTTCTTTCAGACCTTTTTTGTGCATAAAAAATATATAATTTGCGTCACTCTCCCAATACTTAATATTCATTCTTTGAAAATTAGTACAGATAAATTCTCTCTCTTTACTTATTAAACTTACTGTGTCTGCAGCAAATTTATCCTCATCAAGAGCAGCTATTCCCGCATTTTGTGCCAAAACAGAAACATTCCACGGCTGCCCGGCATCATACATTTTGCCAATAAGCTCTTTATCATATGTAATGCCATATCCAAGCCTGATGCCCGGTATTGCATACATTTTGGTAAATGCCTTCAGAACAAACAAACCTCTGTATCTTAATATACTTTTAACGTATGAAAGTTCATCTTCCTGCCCTGTAAAATCAAGAAAACATTCATCCAGAAAAATACGCACTCCGTTCCTGTCACATTCCTTTATAATTCTTTCAAGCAAACGGTCATTTATAAGTATCCCTGTAGGATTATTAGGATTACATAAAAAAATCATATCAGGTTTATACTCAAACATTTTCATAAAATCATCTTCTATTTCAAATGTGTTGTGATTGATCTGATAATATTCAACTTTTGCCCCGACACATTCAAGTGCGGCTTCATATTCTGCAAAACATGGAGCTGCAACAACCGCATTTTTCGGTTTTATGGCAAATACATATCTGTACAGCACATCAGAAGCTCCGTTTCCGCATATAATGAAGCTACTGTCAACTCCATATCTTCTGCCAATCTTTTCTCTTAAATCATCGCAAAACATCTGCGGATAATTTTCACACATTTCAAGCGAATTAACAACCGCTTCACGCACGCTTTCCGGAATTCCCATAGGATTAATATTAGCTGAAAAATCTGTCACATTTTCATATTTATAAATATCTCCGCCATGTATGTTTTTCATGAACATTTCCATTCCTTAACAGATTTTTCAAGGCGTTTAAGTCCATCTCCAAGCATTTTTTGTGGGCATGCAATATTAAATCTTAAAAATCCACCATTGCTTCTGTAAGCAGAGCCGCTGCTTACATACAGCCCGCTGCGTTCACATATAAAGTCTTTTAATTCATCAGAATCACTTGCAATATCTGTGCAATCAAGCCACATAAGATATGTCGCATCTGACTCCACGGGCTTTATCTGCGGAATTCTTTCTTTTATAAATTTTTCTGCAAACTGCCTGTTTTCCCACAGATATTCTCTAAGGTCGTCAAGCCACTCTCCACCTTCACTATATGCCGCAGCCGCCGCATCAGCCGCAAAAACATTAGTCTCTGCCAAATGGTCTGTCTCAAGTCCTGTGATAACACGATGTCTGATATTTTCATCAGCCACGATAACTGCCGCTGTCTGGATTCCGGCAATATTAAATGTCTTTGTCGGTGCAACACATGTAATACAATTATCTCTGCACACATCTGATACAGATGCAAACGGGATATAGCTGATACCTGGTTTTGTTATATCACAATGAATCTCATCAGACACAACGAGCACATGATATTTTTTGCAAAGTTTTCCTATTTTATCTAAAATATCTCTATCCCATATATTTCCTGTAGGATTATGCGGATTACATAATATCATCATAGATGTCTGTGGATTTGCGAGCTTTTCTTCCAAATCCGCAAAATCTATGCTGTATTTTCCATCATTATATACGAGCCTGCTTTCAAGCACATTTCTTCCATTATTCAATATTGAATCAAAAAACATATTATAAACAGGTGTCATAACAACAACATTTTCTGCCGGTGTAGTCATTTTGCGGATAATGCTTGATATAGCCGGGATTACGCCGGTTGTAAATATAAGCCATTCCTTATTAATAGAAAAATTATATCTGTCTTTCCACCATTTCTGATATGCACAGTACCACTCGTCCGGTATGTCAGTATATCCAAAAATCCCATTTTCTGCTCTTTTGATTATCGAATCAGTTACCGCATGCGGTGTACGAAAATCCATATCCGCAATCCACATGGCAAGACCACCTTCTTTAACCCTGTCCCACTTTATTGAATGGGTACCTGTTCTGTCTGTAATCTCATCAAAAAATTTTCTGTTTTTCATACCCGACATTCCTTTCACATATTTATTTTCTAGCAAAACTGATTAATCATCAATTTTCTTAATATCAATAAGCTGCGTTACCATAAATGCATGCAGCTGCGTCTCAAAATCATGTAATAAAACCTATTTTATTTATTTTAATATTTCATCCTCTATTTTACAATAGCTTAACAGGGTAATTACTGCGATGTTTATTAAGATATATAAAATATAAAAATGTTGTTAAATTTTTATCATTTTCGTCAAAAATTACACAAATTGTGTTGATTTTACAGGTCGATTATGTATAATATAAGAAGATAAAACCGCCTTTAAAGACGGTTATCGCACAATAAGTAAAGAAACGAGGTTAAATGTAAGATGGCAGAAATCGATTTAAGCAAGTATGGTATCACAGGTACAACTGAGATAGTTCATAACCCTTCTTATGAATTATTATTCGAGGAAGAAACATCTTCTAAGAACGAAGGTTATGAAGTTGGTAAGGAAAGCGAACTTGGTGCTGTTGATGTTATGACAGGTATCTACACAGGACGTTCTCCTAAAGATAAGTATATCGTAGTTGACGAAAACTCAAAGAACACTGTATGGTGGACAAGCGATGAGTACAAGAACGATAACCACCCAATGCCAGAAGATGTATGGGCTAAGGTTAAGGACATCGCTAAGAAAGAGCTTTGCAACAAGAGACTTTTCGTTGTTGATGCATTCTGTGGTGCTAACAAAGACACAAGAATGGCAGTTCGTTTCATCGTTGAAGTTGCTTGGCAGGCACATTTCGTAACAAATATGTTCATCAAGCCAACAGAAGAAGAACTCAAGAACTTTGAGCCAGATTTCGTTGTATACAACGCTTCTAAGGCAAAAGTTGAAAATTATGCAGAATTAGGTCTTAACTCAGAGACTTGCGTTGCATTCAATATTACAAGCCGCGAACAGGTTATTATCAATACATGGTACGGCGGTGAGATGAAGAAGGGTATGTTCTCTATGATGAACTACTATCTCCCATTAAAGGGTATTGCTTCAATGCACTGCTCAGCTAACACAGATTTAGATGGCAAGAACACAGCTATCTTCTTCGGTCTTTCAGGTACAGGTAAGACAACACTTTCTACAGATCCTAAGCGTCTCCTCATCGGTGATGATGAACACGGCTGGGATGATAACGGTGTATTCAACTTTGAAGGTGGATGCTATGCTAAGGTTATCAATCTTGATAAGGATTCTGAACCTGATATCTACAATGCAATCAAGCGTAACGCTCTTCTTGAGAATGTAACACTTGATGCTAATGGTAAGATTGATTTTGCTGATAAGAGCGTTACAGAAAACACTCGTGTATCTTATCCAATTAACCACATTAAGAATATTGTACGTCCTATTTCTTCAGCACCAGCTGCAAAGAACGTAATCTTCCTTTCAGCAGATGCTTTCGGCGTACTTCCTCCAGTATCTGTTCTTACACCAGAGCAGACACAGTACTACTTCCTTTCAGGTTTCACAGCTAAGCTTGCTGGTACAGAGCGTGGTATTACAGAACCTACTCCTACATTCTCAGCTTGCTTCGGTCAGGCTTTCCTTGAGCTTCACCCAACAAAGTATGCTGAAGAACTTGTTAAGAAGATGAAGATGAGCGGTGCTAAGGCTTACCTCGTTAACACAGGTTGGAACGGCACAGGCAAGAGAATCTCAATCAAGGATACTCGTGGTATCATCGACGCAATCCTTAACGGAGATATCCTCAAGGCTCCTACAAAGAAGATTCCTTACTTCAACTTTGAAGTACCTACAGAACTTACAGGTGTTGCAACAGAGATTCTTGATCCTCGTGACACATATGCTGATGCTTCTGAATGGGAAGTTAAAGCTAAAGACTTAGCTGGCAGATTCATTAAGAACTTCGCTAAATACGAAGGAAATGAAGCTGGTAAGGCACTTGTTTCAGCAGGTCCACAGTTATAATAAACAATGAATATATAGGCATTATGCCGATATATCATATGCTTTAGATTACTTTAAAAGCACCGCTTTCGGGAAATCCGGAAGCGGTGCTTTTTTTAGTTTCTACCTATGAAGAATATATACTCTTTACAAGTTTCGTAAATTCAATAATTATCAACCAAGAAAATCATATTTTGAGCTGTTGAATGAAGACATAATATCTGCTGTAGAACTATATGTACTGCTCACACTCTGTAAATTAGCTTCAGCATTACTCTCAATCCTGTCTGTAACAAACGAAAGCTTTTTCATAAATTCAGAATCACTTCCAAATATTTTTTCAAGTGAATCAACGTCTGCCTTTTTAAGCTTATCAGAATCAACCTCAAGAGTTCCGTCACTGTTATAAGTTATTCCGACTTTTTCAAGTGATTCCTTAATACTCTCTGGAAGTCCCTTTAATGCTTTCTTATAGAATTCGTCAAGGCTTGAGGAAGTTTTTGACATAACTTCAACAAGCGAATTATATTTATCTATAAGTTCCTGTGCTGCTGCTGTAACCTTTGAAGTATCTTTGCTTTCTCTTGCATCTTTAAATACTGTACTCTTTTCACCTGCAAGCTTATCAATAGCATTCTGCAAATCCTCTGATGATTTATCAGTATTTTCATATCCTGTTTTGGAAACTTTTGCTTTCAGCATCTGTGTCGCTGCTGATGTGCTGCCATTTATGCTGTTAAGCATCGAATCTGCTGAACTATCATTATTAATATAATCAAGCAATGTTGAATTATTAATTGGAAGTCTCGCTTTTCTTGCTGTCTCATTTAACATCTGTGTAGTAACTCTCATATTTCTCTCCTTTCCGCTTTATGTTGTATATTTTTTATCAAATGCACATATATATTTTATCGGTCATTTTTTTATATAAATAACCCCGGCAAAAGACTCTTTGCGACTTTTACCGGGGTTTTATAAAGGAGGCCTTTGCCTATGAAAAGCAGTTTAAAATCAACCCTTTACACCACCAAGCGTAACACCTCTTACAATAAATTTTGAAAGACACAGATAAACTACAATAACCGGAAGAATTGCAAATCCAAGCATCATATAAACCTTACCCATATCAAACTTCAAAAAGTCTGCACTTCTAAGCTGTGCAATAAGTATTGGAAGTGTTTTCTTACTATCTTTATTAAGAAGAAGCGAAGGAATAAAATAGTTATTCCATGAAGCAACGAAAGTGAATATCGCCTGTACTGCAATTGCCGGCTTCATAAGTGGAAGCACTATCTGATTAAATATTCTGAATTCATGTGCACCATCAATTCTTGCTGCTTCAACAAGTTCAATCGGAAGTACACTGTCCATATACTGCTTAATAAAGAAAAATACTACCGGTGAAGCTATTGAAGGAACAACAAGCGGTATGAATGAATTCATCAGATGCATATCACTCATCTGCTTGATAAATCCAAGTGCTGATACCTGTGTAGGCACCATCATTATAATCATAATAAATGTAAATGCCAATTTCTTAAATCTGAAATTATAGGCATGTATTGCATACGCCGTAAGTGCCGAAAAATATACTGAAAGAATTGCTGTTCCACTGGCTACAAGAAGGCTGTTTGCCATGCCGCTTAATACCGGAAGCTGCTTATCTGTCAGAAGATTTTTCATGTTAACCAGAAATGATTTTCCCGGAATAAGTGAAAAACCTTTCTGTATATCCGGATGAGATCTTGTAGTATTTATAAGCAATACATAAAATGAAAACAGGCATAAAATTGATAACAGAATTAATACAATATAGCACAAAGTTCTTTGTATATATAATGCAATTTTATCGCTTTTATCTGCTTTTTTCTTATTTGTTTCTGTACTCATAATCTACGCCTCCCTTCACTTTTTTGCTTTCTTCGATGCTTTTGCACCTGTATCCACCATATCTTTTGTTACATATTTGAATACGAAAATACTAAGCACTGCTGTTATTATAAATAATATAACTGAAAGAGCACCAGCCATACCATAATTCTTACTATACAAATGCTTATTCAGATACATGATGGCAGTCATGCTTGTTCTGTCCGGATTACCATTACCATTAGTAAGAATCTGAGGAACATCAAACATCTGGATACCACCGATAAGTGAAGTTACAAGTGTATAAGCCATGATAGGTTTTATAATTGGAAGTGTAATCTTTCTGAATATCTGGAATGAACTCGCTCCATCAATTCTTGCCGCTTCCATAATTCCTGTATCGATTCCCATAATGCCTGCCATCAGGACAATTGTTGTATTACCGAACCACATGAGGAAATTCATAAGTGCGATAAGTCCTCTGGCTCCGGCGACCTCCGCCAGAAACCTGTATGTAGGAAGTCCCATTGAATTAAGAAGATTATTAATAGGTCCTACATCTGAGAATATTGTATAAAATAACATTGAAAATGCAGATGCCATAATCAGGTTCGGCATATATATAACTGTCTTGAAAAAACCTGAACATTTTAATCTTAATCTTAAATCCGTAAACCATGATGCAAGTAATAATGAGAAAAACATCTGTGGAATAAATCCCATCATCCATATAATAAATGTATTCTTTAAATACATTGGAAGTTCGCTGTTAAATAATATTTCTTTATAATTTTTAAATCCAACAAATGTAGGTCCTACCTGCATAAGACCAACTCTGTAATTTTCAAAAAAACTGTTATAGAAAGTGGAAAGCAACGGAATTAACTGAAAAATAATATATACCAAAAAGAATGGTATCAAAAAAATATATCCCCACTTTGCATAACTCACACATTTTGATTTTTTCCTTTTCATGCCGCCCTCCATTTCCAGCGACAGGAAAGCACGCCTTGAAACCGATTCAGATTAAATACCAATTATTGATTTCCCGACGTGCTTCCATCACTTAATTACATATATTTATTAGTGTGACAAGTTTGGATATTTCTCAATAGCTGCTTTGTAGAAGTTATCAAGTGCTTTATCCTTAGTTACATTTCCATCGAAGTAATCCTTCATAGCTTTCTGGAATTCTTCGTTAAGACCCTGATCATAAGCTGAAATATTCTTCATGTTAATCTTAGGTGCAGCCTGTGCAAACAGTTTGATATGATTCTGTCCGCCAAGGAATGCTGACTTGAAATCACTTGAAGCAAGTTCATTCATACCTGAAATTGTGTTTGTGTAATCCTGTGTATCTTTTGTTATCTGAACTTCTGTACTCTTATCACATGTAAGTGTCTTCATAATCTCTTTAATGAGGTTTGGATTATCTGTTCCTGCTGCTGCACAGATCCATGTACCACCCCAGTAGTAACTCTGTGGTCCCTGACATACTGCATAATCACCATAGATACCATTACCGACTTCTTCCTTACCACCTTCCTTTACAGGAGTTGCAAGTGAGTTACCAAGAAGTGTGAAGTTAATGCCCCATGTTGAATAGAAGAAACCAAATACCTTACCTTTAGGTCCCTGGTCTGCTGCCCATACATTATCCCAGAGAGATGACTTGTTATTATATCCTTTCTCTGTGAAAAGCTTTGTCTGGTCAACCCACTTCATAATATTGTCATCAATTACAATCTTGTTATTTGAATCAACCCAAGGTGCTGATACGTTGTTAGAAAATACCCTGTATGCATCATCATAACCTGAAAGCATCTTATAACCTTTGGCAGCTGCTTTTTCAGCAACAGAATTAAACTTATCCCATGATGAAAGTGCTTCCTGAACCTTATCCGGATTATCAGTTCCTAATACATCCTTTGCAATAGAACGTCTGTAAGCGAAAAGTCCCGGTGTTGCCTGCCATGTTGTACCTTTCTGGACACCCTTTGAATCAGTTACGATATCCTTTGTATACTGATACTGGTCAGCAAGGTCATCTTTTGTAAGACCAATATCATTTACAACGTCAAGTGTATAATCACTGTCTACATATTTTAATGCATAATCGGCTTCTACAAGGAAAATATCAACCTTTTCATCTGCCGGTGCATCTTTTTGCTTTAACAGTGCTGCATCAAGTGCATTCTGATAAGCATTATTCTCATTTGGTGTAACAACGAAATTAACCTTTACATCTGAAGGTAATTTTCCTGATTTCTTAAAGTATTCAAATCTTTCCTGAAATTCCTGATTCCAGCAATAAATATTAAGAACCTTTCCCTGTGCTGCTTCACTTGTATCTACCTTTGCAGCTGGCTTTCCACCGGAATTACCGCATCCGGCAAGCGTTGTCATTACCATTGCTGTTGCAAGAAACAGACTTGTTAATTTTCTTTTCATCATAATAAAACCTCCTCTAAAATTTAACCAATACATAACCCTTTGTTTCTTTGCCTGTTGCATCACATCTGTTTACTTTTGTCTGATGTCCTTTACTGTCTCTCCTTCCAGTAATCTGCCATCAACAACAACTCTTTTAACCAATGCAGTCTTGGGATTCTCAATACATGCTATAAGCTCTCTCGCAGCAAGCATTCCTATCTTTCTTGATTGCTGTTCTACTGTCGTAAGCTTTGGATTCAATATCTGTGAAAGCTTAATGCCGTCATAACCTACCATTGAAATATCATCCGGCACTTTTAAGCCTCTGCTTTTTATAGCATTAAACCCTCCCGAATAAGATAAATCATCAGGATAAAAAATACATGTTGGTGCATCCGTCATATTAAGAAGTTCATTTGTAAGCTTCTCTGCTTTAACTGCATTCAGATATTCAGATGACTTAACATATTCATCCGGAACATCTACATCCAGTTCTTCAAGTGTCATATAAAATGATGCAAGTCTTTCTTTTGTTACTTCTGAATTACTCTCACCATGTATATAAGCAATCTTACGATGTCCCATCTTATATACATACTGTACAAGTTCTCTCATCCCCTTTACATTATCTGAGCTGACGGAAGTACAGTTGTTAAATATGTAATCAATAGTCACTGAGGGAATAGCACCATTGACAACTTCCTGTACTTCAGGTTCTTCAAAATCCGCGCAGGCAATAACAACACCGTCAAGATTGCGATATTTGCAATGTTCATAGTATGTCATCTTTCTGTTATGGGTATTGATAAATGTAATATCATATCCACGACTTTCGGATTCGACCTTAACACCCTCCAGCACCGCTGAAAAATATTCATGTGTCAGACCACTGTGTGCTCTATCGTTCATTAACACGCCAATGTTATATGAACGATTAGTTTTCAATGCTCTGGCTGCTGAGTTAGGATAATAACCCATATCACTTGCAGTCTGACGTATCTTCTTTCTGGTCTCTTCACTGATGTCACTATGATTATTAAGTGCCTTGCTTACTGTCGCAACTGACACGCTGCATTTTTCTGCAATATCTCTCATAGAAACCATCGTATCTTACCCCTTTACCTGTGCTTGTTGTTATTACTTAATCGTTTTCGTAAGTTCACTATAGCACGACATCTATTTTAATGCAACTGTTTTTTATATTTTTATAGTTATGACAAATTTTGTATATACATTTTTGTGCAATATGACTATTTTTCTGTTTTTTATCATTAAACATTGCTTTTTCATTTTCATTAAAATATACTCAAATCAGATAAATATATTCTTAATTTTTTAATTAGGACAATCATATTATATAATATACAGGTTTTATCTTAATTTCTCCTGTGTTTTACTGTTTTTTGTCTCTTAATCGTTTTCGTAATATCTAATACAGCTTGCATATGAATAAAATATGCAGAAACGAGGTTTATATGAATTTGGGATATTTTGATGATGATAATAAAGAATATGTTATAACAACTCCCAGAACTCCTCTTCCATGGATTAATTACCTTGGATGTGAAAGTTTTTTCAGACTTATAAGCAACACAGGCGGCGGATATGCATTTTATAAAGACGCAAAACTTTTAAGGCTTACAAGATACCGCTATAACAATGCTCCGCTTGATTCTAACGGTCACTATTTTTATATTAACGATAACGGATGCATCTGGAATCCGGGATGGCAGCCTGTACAGACTGAACTTGACAGCTACGAATGTCGTCATGGTCTTGGATATACAACATACAAAGGCAGCAAAAACGGCATTGAAGCACATGTTGCATCATTTGTTCCAATTGGAGCAAACTGTGAGCTTACACGTTTAAGTCTTAATAATACTTCCGATAAATCTAAGACATTTTCAGTTTATTCATATATTGAATTCTGTCTCTGGAATGCCGTTGATGATATGAACAATTTCCAGCGTACATACAGCACCGGAGAAGTTGAGATTGAACCTTACAAAGCGAATTCATGTATTTATCATAAGACCGAGTACCGCGAACGCCGCAATCACTACGCTTTATGTGCAATGAATTCATCTTGTGACGGTTTTGATACTGACCGTGACAGTTTCCTTGGAACGTATGGAAGCCCTCAGATGCCTGATGCAGTCGCTGCAAAAACATCACATAATTCAAAAGCAAGCGGTTGGAACCCTGTTGCATCTTTCAGAAAAGACATAACACTTAAACCAAATGAAAAATGTCATTTTATTTACATGTTAGGTTATATAGAAAATCCTGATGATGAAAAATGGGAAGCACCTCAAAAAATAAACAAACAACGTGCTAAAGCAATGATTGACACATATATGACTGATGAAGCTTTTGATAATGCATTTAACCGGTTGAAAGAACACTGGAACAATCTTCTTTCAAAATATACGCTTGAAACTTCCGATGACAAATTATGCCGTATGGTTAACATCTGGAACCAGTATCAGTGCATGGTTACATTCAATATGTCACGTTCCGCTTCATATTATGAATCAGGCACAGGCAGAGGAATGGGTTTCCGCGATTCATGCCAGGATCTGCTCGGATTTGTGCATCTTATTCCTGATGCTGCAAGGCAGCGTATTCTTGATATTGCATCAACCCAGTTTGAAAACGGAAGTGCATATCACCAGTACCAGCCTCTCACAAAACAGGGCAATTCCGATATCGGAAGCGGGTTCAATGACGACCCTCTCTGGCTTATAGCCGGAACTGCCGCATACCTTAAAGAAACAGGAGACTATTCTATACTCGACGAAATGACGCCTTTTGACTGTAACAAAGAAAATACGGCACCTTTAATGGAACATCTGCGTCGTTCATTTAATTTCACAACGACACATCTTGGTCCTCACAATCTGCCGCTTATCGGGCGTGCCGACTGGAACGACTGTCTGAACCTCAACTGTTTTTCAACTGTTCCGGGCGAATCATTCCAGACTACCGGACCATCAGAAGGGCCTGTAGCAGAATCAGTGTTTATAGCCGGAATGTATGTTAAATATGGCAGGGATTACGAAGCAATATGCAGACATCTAGGTCTTGATGACGAAGCCGATGCTGTATACAATCATGTAAATGACATGATTAAAGCTGTTACCAAATCAGGCTGGGACGGAGAGTGGTTTTTACGTGCATATGATGCCGCAGGCGAAAAAGTTGGTTCCCATGAATGTAAAGAAGGCCAGATTTTCATTGAACCACAAGGCTTCTGTGTTATGGCAGGAATAGGAACTGATAATGGTCTTGCAGTCAGAGCACTCCGTTCAGTCGAAGAAAAACTTGACACAAAATATGGCATTGTTCTTTTACAGCCTGCTTATACATCTTATCATCCCGAGCTTGGTGAAATAACTTCTTATCCGGAAGGTTACAAAGAAAATGCAGGAATTTTCTGTCACAACAACCCTTGGATTTCAATTGCTGAAACTGTTGTCGGACATGGCAACCGTGCTTTTGATGTATACAAGAAAATCTGCCCGGCATATCTTCAGGATGTAAGTGATCTTCACAAGACTGAAAGTTATGTATACTCACAGATGATAGCCGGCATTGATGCTGCTCATTTCGGAGAAGCAAAAAACAGCTGGCTCACAGGAACAGCAGCATGGACATTCACCAACATTTCACAGTACATTCTTGGAATACGGCCTGAATTTAACGGTCTGTGCATAGACCCATGCATACCGGATTACATGAAAGAATTCAGCGTAAAGAGGACCTTCCGTGGTGCCGAATATAATATCCACATTGACAACTCTTCCGGTTCACAGAAAGGCCTGAAATCACTTATCGTCAACGGAAAATCTGTTGAAGGAAATATTATTCCATATGATGAAAATATCAAAAAATATGATGTAACAGCTGTTTTATAAAATATTTCGATATAATCAAGAAAGAATCGAGGATACAATATGAATTTTCCAAAAGATTTTATATGGGGCACTGCAACAAGTGCCTATCAGATTGAGGGTGCATATAACCGCGACGGCAAAGGTGTTTCTATATGGGACACCTTCTGCCACACACCCGGAAAAATCAACGATAACGAAACCGGTGACATCGCATGTGACCATTATGACAAATATGAGGATGACATTAAACTTATGGCTGAACTTGGCATAAGTGCATACAGATTTTCAATATCATGGACAAGGATTTTTCCTGACGGCGATGACGAAATTCCTAATGCGAAAGGGTTGCAATTCTACGACAATCTAGTAAACTGCTGCCTTAAAAATGGCATAACACCACATATAACACTTTTTCACTGGGATTTGCCTCAGACTCTTGAAGATGACGGAGGATGGCTTTCAGAACGCACAATAAATGCTTTTGTAAAATATGCCGAATTGATTTGTGAACATTTTTCAGATCGTGTTGAATACTTTTCCACTATTAATGAGCCACAGATAATAACACGCATGGGATATTCAACAGGCCAGCATGCTCCCGGGCTTACTCTCCCGGACGACACAGTTCTTGAAATTCTTCATTCACTTGCAAAAGCACATGCAGCTGCCGTCCGTGCCATGAGAAAATGTGCAAAAAGAAAAATAAAAATCGGTTTTTCAAGCACAGGCAATCTGTGCTATCCTTCGACCGGTTCCAAAGAAGATATTGAAATGGCTAAAAAGCTCACTTTTTCAACCAATAAAGAAGACTTCCTGTTCTGCCACCAGATTTTTTGTGACGCAGTAATACTAGGAAAAACATGTGAATACAACCGTTCATGGGATGATGTTGAAGCACTCAACCCACCACTTGATTTTCTTGGGCTCAACATATATAACGGACACGAAGTCAACTCTGATGGAATTGTAAAGCACGGAATTGGATTTGCAAGAACTGCATTGAAATGGCCTGTAACACCGGAAGTTCTTTGCTGGGGACCTGTTTTCATGTACGAACGTTACAAACTTCCAATCATAATAACCGAAAACGGATTTTCCTGCAACGACCACATTTTCCTTGACGGCAAAGTACATGATGCCGACAGAATTGATTATCTTACAAGATATATTAATGAACTTTCAAAAGCCCTTGATGCCGGAACCGATGTAATCGGATATTTCCATTGGTCATTTACTGATAATTTTGAATGGCACAGTGGATACAATGAACGATTTGGGCTTGTATACATTGATTATGCAACAGGCAGACGGATTCCAAAAGATTCATTTCGCTGGTACAGTCAGCTTATCCGACGATAATCTGTGATTATACCGGCAAGTTCTTCAGGTGTGATGTTTTTACCGTTTTTCTGCCACTGTAAAAAAACGTTGACCATTGCACCTGAATAAAAATATAATTCATATGTTTTTTTCTTCAGAAAATCCGCATCATCGCTTGTACTATAATTATCTTTATATTCCTTTTCCATAATAATATTGGCAGCATCAATAATAAATGAATACATCCCTGCATCTGCAAGAGTTACAAAAAATTTACCATACCTGTCGAAAAATTTGATTAAAAAAAGTATATGCACATAATCCATTATATTATTTTTTTCTTTTAAATTATTTTTTTCTTCCTCGAGATATAGCGATGTTATTTCCTCTATATAATCTTTAACCAGTTCATCTTTCGTTTCATAATAATTGTAATATGTCATCCTTGACACTCCGGCTTTTTTAACTATATCAGAAACTGATATCTTGTCATATGCTTTCTGCTGCATAATATTTACAAGTGCATCTCCCATACACATTCTCGTGAAACGATTTCTTTGGGTCTTTTTCTTTTCTCCGACAATCTTACGCAAATTTCCACCTCCGCATGATTAAATAACATAAATTTAACAGTTAAATCAATACTCTTATTTACATATTTCCTTTATTTGTAAATTGTATCACATCACGTTATATAATACAATATAATATAGTTTTAAAAACCACATCTTATTTTTATGCCGTAAAAAATATGTTAATACACAAAAATGGCAGAACGGAGATTTTTTATGAAATATGCAATTGTTACTGATTCAAGCTGTGATTTAAAATCACTGCCTTCTTCACATAATAACACAATTTACCTTCAAGCTCCACTCTCTTTGAGAATTGGAAACAAGGAATTTATTGATGATGAAAATCTTGATATAGAAAATTTTATGAACGAAATGCAGGAAAGCACAGAAGCAACAGGAAGTGCAGCACCAAGCCCACAAAGCTGGATTGATGCATTTGAACAGGCTGATATTATATTTGCAATAACAATTTCTTCAAAACTTTCAGGCAGCTGGCAAAGTCTGATATCTGCCAAAGATATGTATCTGGAAGACCATCCTGATAAAAAGATTTTTGCGATAGACAGCAAGATGGCTGGTTCAGGGCTTGCAATACTCGCTTTAAAACTCGCTGAATATATTGATGAAAATCTTTCATATGAAGAAATATGCACACGAATCACAGAATACCACAAACATATAGGACTTTTATTCGTCCTTGAATCAATTGAAAACCTTGTAAAAAACGGAAGAGTTAATAAAATTATAGGTAATATCATCGGCAAACTTGGCATTAAGCTTCTGGCTGGTGCCTCAAAAGAAGGCACAATTGATATTGTACACAAATGCCGCGGACGCAACAATATCTATGACCGTCTTATTAAAAGCATGTTAAATGATGGCTATAACGGCGGTAAAGTAGTAATAAGCCACTGTTTTAATGACGAATCTGCAAACTATGTTGCCGGACAGCTCCGTCAGCAGTTCCCGACTGTAAATATCAAAATAATTCCTACAGGTGGTCTATGCAGCTATTATGCCGAAAAACACGGAATTCTTGTATCATATGAAAAATAAAATATTGTATTGGTTATGTGAAATCTGCTATCATGTTATTGTAAATATTCAGTAAATTTTATATTAAATTTTTATTTAAAAGAAAGGAATTAGATAATGTATCAATGTCCCAACTGTGGCGGTAATATCAAGTTTGATATCGCTTCACAAAAAATGGCTTGTGCAAACTGTAATTCATACTTCGATCCATATGATATTTCCAAGGAAACTGACGCAGAGGAAAACACATATTTTGATGTGACAGAGTTTACATGTCCACAATGCGGCGGCAGGATTTTAAGTACAGAAAATACCGCTGCTAATTTTTGCTCTTACTGTGGTGCGTCAACTATTCTTTCCGGCAGACTTACGAAAGAAAAGCGTCCGGGATATATCATTCCGTTCAAAATGACTAAGCAGGATTGTAAAGAAGCCTACAAGAAAAGAGTTAAAAATGCTATATTTGCACCTAAAGAATTAAAAGACCCGGAATTTATAGATGGTTTCAGGGGAATTTATATGCCTTACTGGGTATATCATGTAACCCAGAAAGGCATGAGCGGATTCCGTTTTTCAAGAAGCCACCGCAAAGGTGACTATATTTATACAGACAACTATGAGCTTTCCGGATATAACAATTCATCTTATAAAGGTCTGTCATTTGATGCCTCATCTTCGTTTGATGACACTTTAAGCCAGGCTATCGCTCCTTTTGATGCAAAAAACATGAATACATTCACGCCTTCATTTCTGAGTGGTTTTTATGCCGATACTGCGGATGTGCCAAAAAACACTTATGAATATGATGCAAAATCAATAGCGGAAGACGCATCTGTTGATTACATAAAAAACTCTGTAATTCCAGATTCAAAGGAAGCCCACAGATATAATCTTGATGACTCTGACAGCCAGATAGCCAGTCACCTTGATTCTCACATTGAGGAAACCGACTGTGCAATGTTTCCTGTATGGTTTTTGTCATATAGAAAAAAAGACAGAGTTGCATATGCTACAATAAACGGCCAGACCGGAAAAATTGCCGCAGACTTACCTGTATCTATAGGAAAATTTATTACCGGTTCGCTTTTGCTCACAATTCCTATATTTTTGTTTTTAAACATATTTTTTACACTCCGCCCAACTACAACATTAACGCTTGTTGCGTTTATAGCACTTATTTCCATGATTCTTTACGGAATAGAATTAAAGGAAATCAAAAAGCGTGACGAAGGTCTTGATGACATCGGAAAATATGCTATATGCAATGATAACTTTGACAATAAGCAGCCTGTAAAAAATAAACGGAAACGCTCCTTTAAAAAAGTTAATAATTCAAAATTTTTCAGCATGTTTACTGCATTTTTTATTGTTTTTATTACTTTTAATGTAATGTCAATGACTGCCGCTCTTATGAGCAGCCTTTTGCTTTTTAATTTCGGACCAATATTCTGGATTGCAATGATTATTATTGGCATTGTACTTGTCTGTACACATAAAAAGACTCTGAAGACACTGAAAAATAAATTTGTTATACCCGGTTCACTGCCGTCACTTGCAGCTATTATAATTGCAGCAGTTATTTCGATATTAAAGCCTGTATCAGACCTTTTCTATTATGGCGGATGTATCGGTGCCATGATTGCTGTTGTGTTCTCACTTATAAGTCTTATTAATTATTACAATATGCTTGCAACAAGAAAACTTCCCGAATTCGACAATTATAACGGAGGTGATGATGATGCAGATTAAAAACAGCAGTCTTTACAGCAGATTTTTCAAAGTTGTATATACATGTATTTTCTGCTTAACCATGCTATTTTCAGTATTTTTATTCTCTTTAAATGCGTCTGCAGCAGATAACAACCCTAATACTGAAGCAACAACTTCTGCCGATAATAAAAGCAATAATTCTTCTGTCTCAGGAAATATTTATTATACAAATCCAGAGACCGGATATGTTGTACGTATTGAGGATGATGCCGCACTGCTGACCGATTATGAAAAAACGCAGCTTGCGGATTTGATGAAAGATATAACACAATACGGAAATGCCGCCTTTAAGAGTATTTTGACTAATTCGTACAGCACAACGGGCGATTACGCATATGCATACTATGCACAAATATTCCAGAAAAACAGCGGAACTGTCTTTCTTATAGATATGGCAAAAAGAAAAATATGGATTCACAGCAATGGTGCAATTTATAAAACCATAACAGAAAGTTACGCTGATACAATAACAGATAATATTTACACTTACGCAAGTAAAAAAGAATATTATAATTGTGCAAGTAAGGCATTTGAGCAGGAATTGGCTCTTTTGAAAGGTTCAAAAATACGCCAGCCGATGAAATACACAAGTAATATTTTACTGGCTCTTATAATTGCTTTGTTTGCCAATTATGGGATTGTACGATTACTCACAAAGCAGAAAAAGCCAAAATCAAAGCAGCTTATCAGCGGTGCTTTCGTTCATCAGGCTTTTAATGATACACAATTTCAATTTATAAACCAGACAAGAGTGTATTCTCCACCAAGTTCCAGCAGCGGAGGTTCATCAGGCGGAGGGGGCAGTTCATCTTCCAGCGGCGGCGGTTCGTCAGGCGGCGGCGGTGGTGGCGGCGGTCACAGCTTCTGATATTTCCGTTCATTATCAACAAACATCATTAACATAAACAAAGCGGCACTGACTACAAACCAGTGCCGCTCTGTTATTTTTATCAAATATTTTATCAGATTGTTATATTCTCTTTATTCCTGCTATCCTACAGAGATGCTGCTCTCTCTAATGCCGCATCTATATTCGCACAGAAATTCTCATGTCCGACAGCATCTGCAAATCCAGCCTTTTCCATCATAAGTCTTGGCTGCTCTTGAACATGTGATAAAAGAAGTGTTATATTACGCTTCTTACATGCAGCCTGTATCTTCTGCAATGATTTAAGTGCTGTAACATCCATTGCCGGAACGCCTCGCATTCTTATTATAAGAACTTTTACGCCGGGTTCTAACGAAATCTCCATAAATTTGTCTGCTGCCGCAAAAAACATTGGTCCGATTATCTCATACACAACCGTATTCTTTGGAACAACTTTAAGTCTTATGCTGTCAGGGTCATCGTGCTCGTTAATATCCTCTCCAAGATACTTCCAACTCTTAACTTCCGTTACGTTAGACATTCTCATAAGGAAAAGAAGTGCTGCCATAACAACACCGACCTCAATAGCAACTACAAGGTCAAATACCACTGTAAGGACAAATGTAGTCAAAAGAACAAGAATATCACTCTTTGGAGATGTCTTGCAAAGTGAAACAAATTCTCTCCAGCCGCTCATGTTATATGCAACCATAAAAAGAATCGCCGCAATTGCAGGCATTGGAATCCATGCCGCATATGGCATAAGAACAACAAGTATAAGTAAAAGCGTGACTGAATGTACCATACCTGCAACCGGAGTTCGTCCGCCACTCTTGATATTTGCCGCTGTTCTTGCAATGGCACCCGTTGCCGGTATACCTCCGAAAAGTGCCGATACAACATTACCGGCTCCCTGTGCAACAAGCTCCATATTAGGCTTATGTCTGCTTCCAACCATACCATCTGCAACAACACATGATAAGAGTGATTCGATACCAGCAAGCACTGCAATTGTAAGTGCATCAGGGAAAAGTTCCCTTATCATAGTAAAATTAATTGATGGAAGGCTGACAGACGGAAGTTTATTGGATATTGTATACAAATCACCGATTGTCTTTACATCCATTTTTAACATCTTAACCATCACAATTGTCACAATTACTGCAATAAGTGATGGTGGAATTTTTTCTGTAATCTTAGGAAATATAATTAAAATAGCAAGTGCAACAACACCGACTATAAGTGCCTGATAATTAAAAGTTCCAATACAGTTTATACATTCTTTTACCTTATCAACTGTATCTATAGGTGAATTAGTAAATGTAAGCCCCAGAAAGTCCTTTATCTGGCCTACTAAAATAGTCACAGCAATACCAAACGTAAATCCTGTTGTAATTGTATAAGGAATAAATCTTATCAGATTGCCAAGCTTTAAAAAGCCCATGATAATAAGAAGTATGCCTGCCATAATCGTTGCAGCTGCAAGACCTGACATTCCGTTTCTTGCAACAATTCCTGCAACAATCGTTGCAAATGCAGCTGTTGGACCGGCAATCTGCACATTGCTTCCACCTAAAAACGAAATAACAAATCCAGCAAATATCGCTGTATATATGCCTTGCTCCGGTCCCACTCCCGATGCAAGGGCAAGGGCTATTGATAGTGGAAGGGCTATAATAGCGACAATAATTCCCGAAATAACATCTTTTACAAACTGCTCTTTTGTATAACTCTTCATACAGTCAAACAGCTTTGGCACAAACTGATTCATTTTTCTCTCTCCGTTCTTTAACGCCATAACAAACATTTTGGGAAATCTCTGATAAAATCACAAAGATTTCCAAAAAACAAACGTTCTTTTGTTTATATTTTTACTGTTCTACTGAATTATCATTTAAGAAACTCTGAACCTTTTCGCTAAGCTTCTCGTATCCGAGTTCTGCATTCATCTCGTTGCCATATGCATCAAGAATCTCCTGATAATCTGTATAACCATAATAGCTTGCATATGTAGCACCGATTTCATTAATATCATCTGCACTTACATTAATTCCATTATCAGCTGCAATTATTGTAAGAGTCATCTTCTCCAGAAGATACTCCTGTGCTGTCTGTGTAGCATAATCATCATATGCTGCATCATCAGAAAGATTGTATACGCTTGAGAGATATGATGAAAAATCTGAGATACCCTGTGCAGAATAATATGACTGATACTGATTATATTCTGCTTCCATATTCTGTTTAAGAATTGACTTTAAGCTGTCTAACTCTGCCTGCGGATATCCATTAACTGTTATATCTTTCTTAATTACTTCGTAAACAGCACTATACTTTTTGCTGTCATATGTACTCTTTCCTGAATTCTCAAGATATTCTCTTGTCTCTTTTCTTAAAGCTTCAACTGTTGTTCCTTCAATCCCCATGCTCTCTGCATTAGCTGCAACCCACTCATCTGTAAGTTCAGGAATTGTCTTCTTTGTAATAGAATGAACTGTTACTGTAAATATAACGCTCTTTCCTGCAAGATCCGAACTGCTGTAATCACTAGGGAATGTACATGGAATATCATATTCCTGACCTACATTAAGTCCTATAAGTCCCTGGTCAAGGTCTGTTATGAACTTGCCTGAACCGATTGTGTATGATACATCTGTTGCCGTTCCGCCTGAAAATGCAACACCGTCAAGCTTACCGCTGTAATCAAGTGATATAGTATCACCGCTTGCAGTTGTTCCTTCTGTTACCTGCTCTGAAGTAGCATGTGAAGATAAAATATTGCTTATGTAAGTCTCAACATCATCATCCGATACGGTAAGTGACGACTTATCAACTGACACTGCAATTCCCTTATACTCAGGAAGTGTAATGTACTTCTTATAAACCGCTGCATTCGATGCAATAGTTGCATTATATTCCTCTGCTGTAATAGCTTTGTTTGATGTATCATCAGCATCTGTTGCAGTATTATTGTTATTCTTCTTACCACAGCCCACCAATGAAACAACAAGTGTTGCCGCAAGCATAACACTCATAAATTTCTTTTTCATAATAAGTTCCTTTCAAAAAATAAAAATTTCTGCATTCAGGTATTGCAAAATATATAAAATATATTTATAATATAACCACAAACGCATATAGTTGTCAACTATTTTTAACAACATAGACTGTTATAGCATACTTATTGACAAAATAAAAGGCGTTTCACATTTTTTTCATTTTTATAAAGGAAGTAATTTATGAAATCAGTCACAAAAAGGCATTTATCATCAGCAGCCTGCATTTTAATATTTTTGTCATTTTTACTAAACGGATGCCAGAACACTGCACTTTCCGACCCTGTACAGGTTACAGGTTACAAGCTCAATACTTATGTTGCTGTAAGTGCATATACAACAGGAGGTCACAAAACCTCAGAGCTTAAAGAGATTCTTAACGAAGCTCTGCGAATATGTGACACATATGAGCTGATGTTTTCAAGAACCAACCCGGACAGTACCCTGTATAAGCTTAATGATGGTCAGATCACAACTGTGCCGCATGAACTCGGAGAACTGATATCATATGGCATCCAATATGCCGATATGTCAGATGGTGCATTTGACATAACAATCGGCAGCATATCATCTTTGTGGGATTTCACATCAGATAATCCGGCTGTACCTGATGACAGTGATATACAGAATGCATTATCATATGTAGATTATACCAGGCTTAAACTTACGGAAAATAATGACGGAACATATACTGTAGACAAGCCGGATAAGACCATCATTGACCTCGGTGCCATAGCAAAAGGCTATATTGCAGATAAAATACGCAATTTTCTTTTGGAAAAAAGCATAAACCGTGGTATTATTAATCTTGGCGGCAATGTATTATGTGTAGGTGAAAAATCTTCAGATAATCCTTTCCTTATAGGAATAAAGAAACCATTCTCTGAAGATTCAGTACCTCTTGTAACATTGCGTCTTAATAATAAATCCGCCGTATCTTCCGGCAACTACGAAAGATACTTTTATCAGGATGGCAAGCTTTATCATCATATTCTAAATCCATCCACAGGATATCCGTATGATAACGGACTTTCAGATGTAACAATCATATCTGATGCATCAGTCACGGGAGACTGTTTAAGCACCACATGTTTTGCACTTGGTGCTGATAAAGGATTAAAACTTATAGAAAGCCTGTCCGGCATTGAAGCCATGTTTGTCATGTCTGACGGAACTATTAAGTATTCGAGCGGATTTTCTTCATATCTGAAATAAACTAAGAAAGGATTTTTATTTACATGATACGATTAATTCTGGTGTGTATATTTTTACTCATCATTTTTGTGTTAAGCCTTATTCTTTTTCCAATTGAATGGCTTATAGGCAGGATTTCACCAAAAGCAAAAGATATAAGCTCACTTCGTTTTGTGCAGTTTGTGTTTAAGGTGATTTTATTTTTATCGGGGGTAAGCACAACTGTTATAGGTCTTGAGAATATTCCAAAAGACGAACCTGTTGTTTTTATAGGCAACCACCGCGGGTTTTTTGACACGGTTGTATCTTACAGCCGCATGCCGCGTCTTACAGGTTTTATTGCCAAAAAAGAGATGCAAAAAGTTCCATTTATAAGATTATGGATGAAATATTTACACTGCCTTTTTATGGATCGTTCCAATCCGAGAGAAGGTCTTAAAACTATTCTTTCCGGTGTAGAACAGATTAATAATGGCATTTCTATTGTAATATTCCCTGAAGGAACCAGGAACAAAGGTGATGGAATTATGCCTTTCCACGGCGGCAGCTTCAAACTTGCAGACAAGAGCAACTGCAAGATAATCCCTATGGTTCAGAATAATACTGAAAATGTTCTGGAAGCTCATTTTCCATCAATCAAAAGAACTCATACCGTTCTTGAATTTGGTACACCGATTGACACAGCTGCACTTGACAGGGATGAAAGAAAAGCCCTGCCGGATACAGTTCACGACTTGATGTTACAGATATACGAAAAGAATAAATCTCTTGTTTAAACATAAGGGATATGCTACAATATTGTACATTAGAATTCATTAATTATCAGGAGGATAAAATCAATGCCAGTATGGAGTATTGTATTATTAACAATATTGGTTATATTGTTAGTTGTATTTATTGCACTTATAATTGTCGGTAATAAGCTGCGTAAAAAGCAGGAGTCACAGCAGGAGCAGATTGACGCTGCAAAACAGATTATGTCAATGCTTGTAATTGACAAAAAGAAGATGAAGCTTAAAGATGCCGGACTTCCTAAGATGGTTCTTGACCAGACGCCTAAGTATTTAAGGGGTTCAAAGATGCCTATTGTCAAGGCAAAAATCGGACCAAGAGTCATGACTCTTATGTGTGACCCAAAAGTATTTGAACAGATTCCTGTAAAAGCTGAAATCAAGGCTGAAGTAAGCGGAATTTACATCACAGGCATCAAATCAGTTCGTGGCGGCAAGATTGTCGTTGAAGAAAAGAAAAAGAAAAAGGGATTTTTCAAACGTAACAAATAAAATAAATAAACCGCAAAGCAATATTAAAAGGTATCGCCAGCCGGCGGTATCTTTTAATATATGAAAGGAGCTTTTATGCGTAATTTAACATTATTAACAGATTTATACGAGCTTACTATGATGCAGGGTTACTTCAAAACAGTCAATAACCGTACGGTTATATTTGATGCTTTCCACCGCAATAACCCTTGCGGCGGCGGATATGCCATTGCATGTGGTCTTGACCAGGTAATCGATTATATTAATAATCTTCATTTTACCGATGATGATATCGCTTACCTTAGCAGCCTTAATCTTTTTGATAATGATTTTCTTGATTATTTAAAAAACTTCCACTTTACAGGCGATATATATGCCATTCCCGAAGGAACACTTATTTTTCCAAGAGAACCAATTGTTAAAGTAATTGCTCCTATCATTGAAGCTCAGCTTGTAGAGACTGCAATCCTTAATATAATTAATCACCAGAGCCTTATCGCAACTAAGGCTGCCAGAGTATGCTATGCAGCAAAAGGCGACGGAATAATGGAATTTGGTCTGAGACGTGCCCAGGGTCCTGATGCCGGAATATATGGTGCAAGAGCTGCTGTCATTGCCGGTTGTGTTGGAACAAGTAATGTTCTTACAGGTCAGATGTTTGACGTTCCGGTCAAAGGAACCCACGCTCACAGCTGGATTATGAGTTTTCCTGATGAATATACAGCATTTAAGACATATGCAGACCTTTATCCGAATGCATGCATTCTTCTTGTAGACACATATGATACACTACGCTCAGGCGTTCCTAATGCAATCCGTGTATTTAAAGAAATGCGTGAAGCAGGAATTGAACTTAAAGGATATGGTATCAGACTCGACTCAGGCGACCTTGCTTATTTTTCTAAGAAAGCACGTAAAATGCTTGATGATGCCGGTTTTGAAGATGCTATTATATCTGCATCAAGTGACCTTGATGAATACCTTATTGATTCATTAAAAACACAGGGTGCCGCTATAACTTCATGGGGTGTCGGAACTAACCTTATTACAGCAAAAGACAATCCTGCATTTGGTGGTGTATACAAGCTTGCCGCTGTTATGGGAGATGATGGAAAGTTTATTCCAAAGATTAAGCTTTCTGAGAATTCGGAAAAGATTACTAATCCGGGAAATAAGACAGTTTACCGTGTTTACGACACTGACGGAATGTTAAAAGCAGACCTTATTGCACTTACAGACGAGACATACGATGAAAACGAACCTCTTCTTTTATTTGACCCTATAGAGACATGGAAAAAAACGCTTCTTCAGCCGGGTGAATACACTCTTCGTGAAATTATCGTTCCTGTATTCAAAAATGGAGAATGTGTATACACAACTCCACCTGTCATGGATATACAGAAATACTGTAAACATGAACTTGCTACTTTATGGGATGAATCAAAACGTCTTATAAATCCACAGGAAGTACATGTCGATTTATCAAAGAAATTATACGATTGCAAACAGGAGCTTTTAAATACTTATTCAACTCCTCATATTCACTAAAATACAACCTGTAAAGCCCTGCAAAAAAGGGTTAATAAAAAGCGTTCAGGACAGCAGTTATCCGCCTGAACGCTTTTAAATTTCTATATTTTAAATTCCTGAATTTTAATTCTCCAACTTAAAATTCTTCTTTGAGCTTATCTCTATCTCAACACTTGATTCTGAAATTATTTCATGGTTAAGTTCAAGCGTATACTCAATCCCTGCATATATCCTTTCATCACTTCTTTCAATGACAATATTTTTTGAATTGATTCCAAGATAAATGCCGCCATATGGTGTCTCGTAATATGTTGTTGTTCGCTCCCCGGGAACAAAAGAAAAATGCGTTGTAACATATCCTTTTTTAGTAATCTCAACCGTGCCATCAGGCGTAATCTTTATAAGATTGCTGCATGGCTTATCCTCACCGTCAATCATATCCGAATACTTAATATACTCATTTTCTCCGGAACGCTTATATCTTCCGGTATTGACAGTCTCAATAACTTCTTCATCTTCACTGCCGTCAGAATCTGAATCCTGAACGCCACTCGCAAAATGAAGTCCTTTTATACTTACAAATACTCTTTCATCCATACTGTTTTCCTCAGTTAAAAATCATCTTCTTTACATATCATACACAACAAATAAACACTCTAATAATTCTCAATATTAATCTGCTTCGTCATTGTAATATCAAATGGAAGTATTGAATTAGCAAATAACTTAAACTTTTCTTCCGCATCGCTTACATAGAATCTATACATGCTTGATGGACTGTCAACATCACATTTATTTGCAAGATTATCTCTCTCAAGCAGATTTTTGAGTTCAATAGCAGTTTCATATGCCGGATTTACAAGATTCACTTTATCGCCCATAACCTTCCGTATTGTAGAACGTATAAGCGGATAATGCGTACATCCCATAATAAGCGTATCTATATCTTTTTCTTTTAATTCTTCCAGATAACGTGAGGCTACCTGAAGTGTTATATCATCATGAAGCCAGCCTTCCTCAACAAGCGGAACAAATAACGGACATGCTTTTTCAAACACTTTTGCCTCATCATCAAGTGACTTTATGTATCTTGTATACACTCCGCTCCTTATATTTGCTTCCGTTCCAATAAGACCAATTCTTTTATTAGCAGTAGTCTCAACTGCCACCTTTGCTCCCGGCTTAACAACACCAAGAATCGGAAGGTCAAACTCCTGCTGCATCTCATCAAGTGCAAGTGCACTCGCTGTATTACATGCAATAACTATCGCCTTAACATTTTCTGTCTGAAGAAAACGTATAATCTGTCTTGAAAACTTTATAATATTATCTTTTGATTTGCTTCCATAAGGCACTCGTGCCGTATCACCAAAATAAACAATACGCTCATTTGGAATCTGACGCATAATCTCTCTTGCAACCGTCAGACCGCCGACACCGGAATCAAATACTCCGATTGGTGCGTTCTTATCCATAATTAACTTATTTTCCTCCCTGTAACCAGTCATTTAGAAATTTCAGATACTTAAATCTGTAAACATACTGAGTCTTTGTTATAGCATTATATTCATCATCTGTCAAAATATTCTTCAATTTTTCCTTAGAATCATCCGGAAGCACTCCACATGTCGAATCAACAAAACATAGCGGCGGATAGAGAACACACCACCAGTTTTTCCCACAATGCTCTCCTATGTCTATACGGAAAGCCTCATATACTCCCGGCGGAAATGTTACATCAGCATACGCTTTCATAGGAAAATAACTCTCCTCAAAATAGACATTTACTTTGCTATCTCCACCATGTGCCATAAGTGTTTCGTGTGCTATATTTTCAATATCAACCATTGATTCTGATAGAATCTCCTTTGATTCATCAATGCTTTGTGATTCGGCAAGAAGCGGCGAAAGATACTCAACAACAGCATCTTTTACGGCAAGCTTTCTTTTCTGGTCCTCATCGCTGTCACTGTTAGCCCTTACATGAAATCTGATAATATCCTGTGCAAGTTCTTCCTGTATTCTGTTTCTGCTCTCATTGCCCGAAACTCTGTATGTAAAAACTGCTGTACATAAACTCACAAATATAATACAAGCAATAAAAATAAATAGTCTGTGTCCTTTTTTCTTCATAATAACCTCCGTCTTAATATTATCAACCGGTAAAATGCCGGTGTTTTAATAAATCTATAGAGATTATTTCCAAAATGACACAGACTAAACAATTATTTATTTAAAAGTCTGATAATACCTTTTTCCTGATTACGTATATGCTGACGCATAAACATCTTTGCCCCCTCAACATCCTTGTCGGCAAGCTTCTGGATAATATCATTATGTTCATTTATAAGAATTGAATGTGTTCTTGCGTCTTTAACATACTCAAGTCTGTATCTGTACATCTGCTCCCTTAACTTATTGATAATCTGTATAAGCCTGTCATTGTCTGTCATTGCATATATTGTATCATGGAACTGGACATCGGCATCTACAATATTTACAACATCTTTTGAAACAATTGCAGACTCAAACACCTTATTGGCAGCTCTCAAATCCATAATACGCTCAGGTGTCACATTTTTGCATGCGAGTGCAACTGCAAGCTCCTCAAGTGTACATCTTACTTCGAGAACATCTCTCATATCTTTTTCAGTTATATGGGCAACTTCTGCACCCTTTCTTGGAATCATAATAACAAGTCCCTCAAGTTCAAGCTTACGGATAGCTTCTCTTATAGGTGTTCTGCTTACTCCGAGCTTCTGTGCAAGCTGAATCTCCATCAGTCTCTCACCGGGTTCCATCTCGCCACGCAGTATTGCCTGTCTCAATGTATTAAAAACAACATCCCTCAATGGGAGATAATCATTTACATCCATCTTTAATTCGCCCTTCATAATTTCTTATGTCCTCCATTTCTAATTATATTATTACGTATGTTTCGATTGAACAGTTATCCTAGTTAAATGTCTCAGTAATATATACCTGACGTGCCTCGCCCTGTGCCTTTAATACAGCCTGACATCTCAATGCCGTCTGTTCATCCGGAAAAATTCCGAACACAGTAGGACCACTTCCACTCATCATTGCTCCTATCGCTCCGTTTTTAAGCATCTGTTTCTTAATGCTGTCTATAACCGGATAAAGAGGAATTGTGACATCTTCAAGCACATTGCCCATATTTTGTGCCACGCCTTCTACATCGCCTCTTTTTATTGCATCCATTATGCCATCAATATCAGGATGCTTGCTTATTCCGCCCATATCAAGACTTTCATAGACAAGCTTTGTTGAAACATTAATCGGAGGCTTTGCGACAATAAGCCAGCAGTGTGGCATAGGCGTAAGACGCGTAAGCTTTTCTCCTATTCCCTCAGCAAGTGCTGTTCCTCTCATTATGCAATAAGGAACATCCGCACCAATCTTTAAGCCCATCTCCATAAGCTTCGACTGCGATATTCCGAGGTCAAATATCTTATTCATGCCAAATAATGTTGAAGCCGCATCTGTACTTCCTCCAGCCATACCGGCTGCAACCGGTATAAACTTATTAAGGTCTATCTCTACGCCCTCTTTGATATTATATTCATCTTTCATCATCCTGGCAGCCTTATAAATAAGATTATTCTCATTCACAGGCAGGAAAAACAGATTAGAATTAATCCTTATCTCATCCTCCGGAATCTTTTTAATGATGATTCTGTCATATATTCCAACAGTCTGCATTATCATGCGTACTTCATGATAGCCATCATCTCTTTTTCCAAGAACATCAAGACCAAGATTAATCTTTGCACGTGCCTTTAATCGTATACTGTCCATATCTTTTCTCCATTGTTTCTTGTATACAACAATTATATAAAATGTATTGTATTTTTGCAAGTACATAGTTATCTTTTATAAATATTTTCTTGTTTTTTACATATATTTAATATCTGCCTAAATAGCTTCCTTATTTTTCCTGTATTTATTAGGTGAAACTCCCTTGACATGCCTGAATGCATCCCCAAAATAGTTACTGTCATTGAAACCGCACTCAAATGCTATATCAGTGATAGACTTATTAGTCTCAAGAAGGAGCCTGCACGCATTTTTAATTCTTACATTAACTATATATTCTTTAAATCCAAAACCTGTTACAGCCTTAAACTTCTTAGATAAGTATGACCTGCTTATATGGAATTTATCCGACATATCCTCAAGACTTAACTTTTTGTCATAATTTTCATATATATATGTCGCAATCTGCTGCATGAGCTGATTATCAACATCAAGCTCTTTTATAACATTTTCCTCATATCTCCGGCATCTTATTATAAAAAGGACAAGTTCTATAAGCCCCGTCCTTATAAATGCCGGTGACAATATATCCTGTCCTTCATTTTCAAAAATCATCTTATTCATAAGTGATTCAACATAATCTCTTCTTTTATCAGGAATAGAAATAACACCGGTTGAGAGAGATTCTTTCACAAAATCCGGTCCAACAATGTCATTGAGCCATTTTAAATTACTCTCTTTAAAACACAAAACATATCTCTCACTGCAGCCATGCTGCGGAAACGAGCTTTTATGAAGTTCCCCCTGCGGTACAACAATAAGATCGCCTCTGTTAAGCTTATAAATATTATGGTCAATAAAAAATGTACAGTCACCATTTATCAGATAGAAAATCTCATAATATGGATGTGTATGCGTCGGCTGGCTTCCCGAACTTTTATCTCTTTTTATCTTATAAACTTTAAAATCTGTAGGCATATCAAATAAATAATCCATAAAGGCCTCCGTATATTATAAATAAATCTCCAAACTTTTTTTCTGTATTATTCCACTAAAATCGTTATATTTTTGTAGAATTTACTGCTTTTTGTGCTATGATTAACATAAACATTAATGAACTTGATTTATCTTGTCAAGTACCAAAAATAATTATGTGCTAAAATATGCCATTTTTGCACAGAAATGGAGATAATTAACATGTCAAAACCAATAAGTGCTGATAAACGCAAATTAATTCTTGAGGGTAACCTTATTCAGGCTATCCTTATGCTTGCAATTCCTGTAATGCTCAACAGTTTTATCCAGTCAATGTACAACCTTACAGATACATTCTGGCTTGGAAAAATCGGAACTGCTTCACAGGCTGCAATAACACTTGTATCTCCTGTGCAGAATATACTAATAAACTTTGGTGCCGGCATAACAACCGCCGGTTCAATTCTTATATCACAGTATCTCGGTGCCAGACAGGACAAGCAGGCCAATTCAATGGCAAACCATATCTGCCTGTGTTCGCTTGTATTTGCAGTAATATGTGCCGGAATATGCTGGATTGCCACACCTGGTATAGTAAAATGGCTTGGAGCTGAACAGGACATTTATCACTTCAGTATTTCATATTTAAGGATAGTTGTACTTGACCTTCCATTTCTTTTTATGATTAACCTGTATACATCAGTAAAACAGTCACAAGGTGACACTGTACGTCCTATGCTTCTTAATCTTCTGGGCGTATCACTCAACCTAATAATGGATCCGGTCTTCCTTATCGTATTTAAAATGGGAATCTCCGGAGCCGCACTTGCAACACTTATTGCCAAAATTCCAAGTGCCGCAATTGCAATACTTGCATTAAGACGCAAAAACCAGCTTATCCGTCTTGACTTTAAAAATTTCAAATTTGATAAAAATAAAATGACATCTATATTTAAAATTGGTCTTCCAACAGCAATCGGTGGAAGCACAATGCAGTTTGGTTTCCTTCTTATGACAAAAAATGTCAATGCATACGGAACTACAGCTACAACCGCATACGGTATCGGAAATAAAATCAACAGCCTTATCACAATGCCGGCAAGCGGAATCGGCTCTGCTATATCAACAATAGTCGGTCAGAATTTCGGAGCCAATAATCTCAAACGTGTAAATAAATCATATCATATCGCATTGCGAATCGGTGCAGTATTTCTTTTTGTATTTGGTACTATCCTTTCGCGTCCGTTTATCGCTGAACCAATTGTACGTTTCTTTACAAGCGATGAAAATGTTGTTCCGCTTGCAACACAATTTCTGTCAATCATGGCAATGTGCTGCTGGACTAATGCTTTTTATAACGTAACACAGGGACTTTTCCAGGGTTCCGGACATACATTGATAACAATGCTTGTCGATGCTACAAGAATATGGATTTTCCGTTTTCTCACATTATGGGTTTGTTCATCAATCCTCAAAATGGGAGTTGAAAGTGTATGGTATGCTGTTGTAGTAAGTAATGCGACATCCGCTCTTATTCTTTATATTCTTTACTGGACAGGAATTTGGAAAAAACGTACTATTAAGATTGAGTAAGTTCTGTCCGATATATAATGTAAAGAATACTAAATCATACCACGGAGGGTAATATTATGGATTTTAACGGAATAGGAACAAGTTATTCATCTTATGAAACTAAAAATGTATCAGCTAAATCAACAAATGACAAAAAAGCTGATTCAACTGATAAATTTTCAGAAAAATCTGCTTATTCTGAAATAAGTGCTTCTTATGAACCTTCTTCATCAACATCAAAAGTAACATCTGCTGCAGACAGAAAGGCCATCATTGCACAGCTAAAATCTGATACAGAGCAAAGAATGGCACAGATGCAGTCACTTGTAACAAAGATGTTTGCAAAGCAGGGCATTACAATCGGAACTGCCGATGATATGTGGAAAGCACTTGCCAATGGCAATTTTACAGCAGATGCTAGTACTATTGCACAGGCAAAAGAAGATATTTCAGAAGACGGTTACTGGGGTGTCAACCAGACATCAGACAGACTTCTTGATTTCGCTGTAGCTCTTTCAGGCGGCGATGAAGAAAACATGAAAAAGATGGTATCTGCTGTAGAAAAAGGATTTAAAGAAGCAACTAAATCATGGGGAAAAGACCTTCCTTCAATCTCAAACGATACATATTCAGCAACAATGAAAAAGTTTGACCAGTGGTTTTCAGATAACGGATATTCAACAAAGACATCCGATATTTTAGGTAATAACTAAAACATAATTTTAAAAATTTACTGACATTGCCATGTTTAACTGTAACATGGCAATGTTATATTTTCAGGAGCAATATAGATAAAATGGCATCAGAAAACATCGTGCAAAAAAAGAAACAAAATCAGAAAAAGAAACAGCTTTTAATTATTACAACAATTATCTCAGCATTACTTCTTTTAATTATTATATTTACCTCATTATGTCATATAAAAATACGATTAAACGGAGATTCTGACGAGACAGTTGAATATGGAAATGAATATACTGAAGAAGGTGCAACTGCAGCTTATACCGTATTATTTTCAAAGAAAAAGCCTCTTGCAGTAACAATTGATGGTATAGTTGACTCCTCAAAAGTCGGAAAATATCATATAAAGTACAAGGCCAAAAAAGGACTTTTCTTAAGCGAAAAAACACGCACCGTATCAGTTGTTGACACAGAATGTCCTGTAATTGAACTTAACCACACCGACGGCTATTATCCCAAAAAAGGTGAAGCCTATATTGAAGAAGGATACACCGCACATGATAACTATGACGGCGATATAACAAACAAAGTAACACGCAAGGAGACAAAAAGTTCCATAACTTATACAGTACGCGATTCTTCAGGAAATATCGCAGTTGCAACCCGTGAAATTGAATATAATGACGGAATTGCACCGACAATCACATTGAACGGCGATTCAGATATAACAATGAATGCCGGAACAGCTTTTGATGACCCCGGCTGCACAGCTTCCGACTCAAAAGGAAATGATCTCACAGAAGCAGTGACTGTTGACGGTGATTTAAATACATATAAAGCCGGTGATTATACTATAACTTATTCTGTCACTGACAAATATGGAAATGAATCAAGTGTCGAAAGACATATAAAAATCAATCCGCTACGGCAGGCAGATACTGTAAGTCCCGGTTCAAAAACTGTCTATCTCACATTTGATGACGGTCCTGGCGAATACACGCAACAGCTTCTCGACACACTCGCAAAATATAATGTAAAAGCAACTTTTTTTGTAACTGACGGAAACAGTGATTACCGTTATCTTCTTGCAAAAGAAGCAGCCGCAGGACACACTGTTGCAATACACAGTGCAACCCACGACTACAAGTATATCTATTCAAGCTGTGATGCTTATTTTGAAGATTTAAACCGCATGTCAGACATAATAACCGAACAGACAGGAAAACGTCCAAAACTTCTGCGTTTTCCAGGTGGAAGTTCAAATACAATAAGCAAACAATACTGTTCCCGTATTATGTCAGTCCTTACCAAAGCTGTCTCAGACCAGGGATACAAGTACTTTGACTGGAATGTATCAAGCGGTGATGCAGGCGGTACAACAAGCACATCCGAAGTTTATAATAATGTCATAAGCGGAATACAGTCACATGACATATCTGTAGTTTTACAACATGACATAAAACTTTTCAGCGTCAACGCAGTTGAGGATATTATTGTATGGGGACTTGCCAACGGATATACATTTCTTCCTCTTACTGAATCAAGTCCTGCTATACACCATGGTGTAAATAATTAGTCTTAAACATTTTTCCGGCTGTCTTACTAGATGGCCGGAGTTTTTATTAACAGCAGTTTCTGTCCTCTCGGCGGTCTGTAATTTAAATCATCAATATCAGAAAGCTGGCTGTTCTGCTGTTTTATCATATCCATTGTAGTGTGATATTTTTTTGTAATATTCCACATATTCTGCGTTCCGTCAGATATATATCCGGCAATTCCCGGAAGTGCCAGGTACTCTTTCTCATCATAATCTGTTATTTCACATTCATTTGCCGCCTGACATGTATACATCTCAAAACAAATGGCATCAATTGAAACACTTCCCTTTATCTCTATTTCATCTTTTGTAGTCATCACTGCCGAAAGCTGCTCAACACATATGTCAAGCGTATAATCCATATCCTTGCATGATGTCAGCTGCAATTTGTATGAAAACGGTACGACAGCTTTAAGCCCGCCCATAGGTACAGCGTCGTCTGATGTCACATAAAACACAGCTGCTATAACTGCACCATTTATCACAATTCCATCTTCTTCAACCGATATATCATCAATCTGTGCAGTTCCGCTACAATTACATATCTGCATTATACCGGCATATCTGTCTGTCTTTACCCTCTGTGATACACGGCATTTTCCGTTATTTCTGACAATAAGCTTCTTTAATTTTGTCTCATCACATTTTACGGTTATATTTTTTACAGGAGAATATATATCATTTATCACCGTCTGGTGCCTTTCTTCATATCCCCTTACGGACAAATCAAGCACCATCTCAACTGCAATTTCCCTGTTTTCGCCGTCATAGTCCGGACGTGCCTCCATTGTAAAACTGATGAGTCTGTACTGCACAAAGCTCACCATATCCTCACTGCATCCATTTATATCAAGTTTTCCCTCAAATGGAAATGTTGTCTCAACCCATTGTACAGGCTGGCTTTCATCAACCGGAATATACATAAAAAATATTCCTGCCTCACCGTTAAGTGATACCCCATCATCTGTAAGTCTGCTGTTAAATGATTTTATACAGGATTCTTCCCAGATAATTTCACCAACATCAGGCTTTCCAGCCGGTACAGACAGACTTTCTTTTATTCTCAGATTATCCCTGAGATTAACCGCAAGCTCAGAATATACCACATCCTCACTAAGTGTCTGTATATGCCATCCATCGTCTTCTTCCACTCCTGCTGCTGCCTGAATCTCACTTAATTCCTCGCACACAACAGTAATTGCAATTATTGCCTTAATACTGACTTTTCTTGAATTAATTGCCTTGACTGTTAAATCCTCCAGCTTGGCATCGCACACCGCATATGTACCATCTGCATTATCAGGCAGATTGACATTTTCATTAAAATTCATGCTGCCTGCCATTTTATACGGCATAACTTTTCCATTAGTTTCATTTCTTCCACAGTAAAGAAACGCAAAATCGAGACTTCCCTTCACCTCTGCACGTTCTCCGCTTACTTTCACGCTGTCCGCATGTGGATTTCCCCACTCACGTATAATCGAATCTATATCCGCTTTGCTGTCAGATACATTAAAATCATCATCAAGTGTAATCTGCATTGTATTCTTACATTTAACGCTGTTTTCACGGATTCTTTCTTTATTGATTTTCAAAATGTTTCCCCCTTTATAATATTAATATATAAAATATTACATCTTAAATACTACCGGTTCCTCACGCTTTTCTGTCTTTAAAACTATATATGGTGTTGTGGCTCTTTGTGTGACCGGTTCCTGAGTTTTTGGACCTGCAAGGCTTAAATCTACATATATTGAATTCTCGCCCAGATATACGTCATTAACGCTTATACTGTAGCCACTCGTTGTCATAGTTCCATAACCTGCAACCATATATGTATAATCTTTTGTTGTATATGTCATTTTAAGCGTACTTCCCTTTTTTTCATCTATAAGTTTCTTTAACTCAGCCGGAAGATCTTCGTCTTCGACAACTGTATAGTCTATCTCCTCTTTTTTAGTGTTGTTTATTCCCTTCAGGGAACATCCCGGCAGAACACACATTCCAGACAGAAGTACCGCAATAACAAGCAATACCGGAATAAGATGCCTTTTTGCCTCAATTCTTTTAAATACATTTCTTTTTTTCAATACATATTCACCACCTGAAAATAATAAATCCCTGTAACAAGACTTAATAAAATCTTATTACAGGGATTTGCTATTTATTCGTAGTTTATTATATTTATCCTATAACATAACCTTTATTTTTGATAACTTCGATTACATCGTCAACATATTTCTCACATGTCTCAACTGAATCAGCCTCAACCATAACTCTCACAACCGGTTCTGTGCCGCTCTCACGTACAAGAATTCGTCCATTCTCGCCGAGTTTTTCTGCCGCTGCTTCAACTGCTGCCCTGACATCAGCATCATTTTGTGCCTCTGTCTTATCTGTCACACGCACATTTTTAAGCACCTGAGGATATATAACAACAGGTGATGCAAGCTGTCCAAGCGTCTTTTTCTTTGCAAGCATTACTTCCATCATCTTGATTGCAGTGATTATACCGTCGCCTGTTGTTGCATATTTACTGAAAATAATATGTCCTGACTGCTCTCCACCCAGTCTGTAACCATTCTTTGACATGCATTCATATACATATTTGTCACCGACTGCTGTCTTTTCATAATCAATTCCAATCGCGTCAAATGCCTTATAAAGTCCAAAGTTTGACATTACAGTAGTTACAACCTTATTGTCTACAAGCTTGCCTCTTTCTTTCATATAACAGCCATAGATGTATAAAATATGATCTCCGTTTATAACATTGCCATTCTCGTCAACACAAAGGCATCTGTCCGCATCTCCGTCAAACGCAAATCCGGCATCAAGGTGTTCTCTTTTTACAAGCTCACAGAGACTTTCGATGTGTGTGGAACCGCAGCCGTTGTTGATATTTAATCCGTCAGGCTCTGCATGAATCACATATGTCTTTGCTCCGAGTGCATCAAATATGCTCTTTGCAAGTGACCACGCACTTCCGTTTGCTGCATCAAGTCCAATTCTCATACCCTTAAAAGAATAAATTGCAAGACTCATAAGATAGCCCATATATCTGTTACGTCCGGCAGCATAATCAACAGTACATCCGATTTTTTCTCTTGTAGCAAATGGAAGCTCTGCCATCTCACCGTCAAGATACTTTTCAATCTCTCCGATGACATCTTCTCTCATCTTCTCTCCCTTATCATTGATAAGCTTGATTCCATTATCATAATAAGGATTATGGCTTGCTGAAATCATAATTCCACAGTCAAAATCTTCTGTTCTTGTAACATATGACACACTCGGAGTCGTTGTAACATGTAAAAGATATGCGTCAGCTCCTGATGCTGTAAGTCCGGCTACAAGTGAATACTCAAACATATAGCTGCTTCTTCTTGTATCTTTTCCAATTACAATCTTTGCCTTTCCATCTTCATGATTTTTCCCGTAAAACCATCCTAAAAATCTTCCGACTTTGTAAGCATGCTCCACTGTGAGATTAACATTTGCCTCACCACGGAAACCGTCTGTTCCAAAATATTTGCCCATAACTGCCTCACTTTCACATTAATACAATAAATATTATGAATCTCTATTATTATGCTTCATATCCATTAGGATTGCTCTTCTGCCATCTCCATGAATCTTCACACATATCAAATAAATCTCTCTTCGCTTTCCATCCAAGTTCTTTTTCAGCCTTTGTTGCATCACAGTAATTAACAGGAACATCACCGGCTCTTCTTGGCTTCATCTCATAAGGAATCTTTACACCTGATGCCTTCTCAAATGTCTTTACAACATCAAGAACCGAAGAACCTTTTCCTGTTCCGAGGTTGTAAATTTCTATTCCCGGATTGCACTTTAACTTCTCAACAGCCTTTACATGTCCATCTGCAAGGTCACATACATGAATATAATCTCTTATACATGTTCCGTCCGGTGTGTCATAATCATCACCAAACACGCCCAGACATTTTAATTTGCCAACTGCAACCTGTGTGATGTATGGCATAAGGTTATTGGGAATTCCATTCGGGTTTTCTCCGATTTTCCCACTCTTATGTGCCCCGATAGGATTAAAATATCTCAAAAGAATTACATTCCATTCTGGGTCAGCCTTCTGGATATCAGTAAGAATCTGTTCAAGCATTGCCTTTGTTCTTCCGTAAGGATTAGTAATCTCACCCATTGGGCATTCTTCTGTGATAGGTACAAATGCCGGGTCCCCATAAACAGTCGCAGATGAAGAAAATATAATATTTTTAACATTATGATTTCTCATCTCATCAAATAAAACAAGAGAACCTGATATATTATTACTATAGTATTCAAGCGGCTTTGACACTGACTCACCAACTGCTTTAAGACCTGCAAAATGAATACAACTGTCAATATTTTCAGCTTCAAACATCTTCTTTAACAATTCACGGTCAGCAATATCGCCCTCGTAAAATGTTACTTTTTTACCTGTAATCTCTTCTACCCTTTTAAGAGACTCTTTTGATGAATTAACAAGATTATCAAGCACTACAACTTCATATCCTGAATTAAGAAGTTCGATTACCGTATGACTGCCGATATATCCGGCACCGCCTGTTACTAAAATAGACATTGTACTACCTCTTTTCATATTTATTAAGTAAAAATTTATTTTTTATAAAGATTAGACATATCCTTATCAAAATAGTCTTCTTCGTTTAAAGTATCAGCGATAGCTTCTTTTACAGCCTTTGCACAGACTGCACTAAACTTTTCAGCCATATCACCATACATATGACCCTCTTTATCATAGAAATCATCTGTTGTTCTGTCAAGTACATCAAACTTTAACTTATTGAAATTAAGGTATTTGACATCAAGCTGTGCTGCAAGATTGCTAAGATATGCATCCGCCTGTGCAAAACCGCTGCATTTTTCAGCCACTGTGTCGGGATCCTGCACAACTGTTGTTAGTACTATGTTAATTCCGTTTTTACGACATAGATTAACAATCTTCTCAACATATTCCCCCTCTTCGCTGTCAAGCTTGCTCTCGTCCCAGTCAAGACATGATGTTGTGGATTTCTTATAATCTTTGCTCCTTGATACAAAACCATTTCCCATATATGTATCATACTTATTCATGCTGACAACTTCAGGAGAATAATTCTTATATGCATCTGACTGCTTTAATTTAATCGTCTTTCCAACAGTCTTATAGCACTGCCAGTAATTAGTCCATCGAAGAAATGTTCCCCGGTACTCTTCTCTTGCCATTTTGTGCATATAATACCCAAGCTTTTCATTACATGCCGGATAAGCATTGTATACATTATTAAAAAGAATACTCTCATCATGCTGGTTTACAAAATATTGATAGTCAAGGTCAAGTATTACTGTTTTTAATTTTTTGTATTTTAATGCATATTTTAAAATATAATATGCATCATACATATACTCTCCGCCTATACACATATTCATTGTGGACATTCCAAGCTCTTCGCTCATTTTGCTGCTGTCAAAGCCATAACTTCCATGTGATGCACCAAGAATAAGACATTCATAATCATTATTTTTACACTCATAAAACATTGTCCTGCCAAGTCCGGGCTGCACCAAAGCATAATTAAGAAACTGGTTGATAGCAGTGACAAGAATTATGAACACCACTGCTGCAATAAGACCTTTTCTTTTCTTCATAATACTCTCCTAAAACTGTGCATATACAAATTCAGTCGTACTTCCGACATATCCAAACGGTGCTGTTGCAAATATAAGAATTATATATAATGCCCATCTTACAACAAGCGGTCTTTGTGCAACAAATTCACGTAAATTAATACCTTTTTCTTTCATTACACTTGTTATAAATAAAATAACTGTTCCTACAATCAGAATCTTGTAATCCCTCATATTAAGCCCAAGTCTTAAAAGACTGCCATTTGCAAGAACTGAAAAAGTAAATCCCCTGAATATCCCTGTAAAGGCCTTAAATGCAAGTTCTGCTGTCAAACAGGCGTCGAAAAGCCAGCCAATATTAACAATTATAAATGTCCTTATAATACTTACAACCTTCCAATAGCGTGATGACGTATTTATATGGCATTTCTTTGCCATAGATGCATAAACAGGCTTTAACAGATTGCTGAGTGCAATGATTATGCCGTTATAGAATCCATACAGTATGTACTTCCACGAAGCACCATGCCATACACCTACTATAAAAAATATAAGAATATTGGCAAGACATATAGGAAGGACTCTTCCTGTTGTTTTACCAAAACGTTTTTTTGCAAATTTACCAAAATGAAGCATATGTTTAGATATAGAAAACGGATAGAAAATATAATCTTTCATCCATGTACCAAGACTGATATGCCATCTTCTCCAGAATTCGCCAAGATTTTTTGAAAAATACGGCTGTCTGAAGTTCTCATCAAGATGTATCCCGAATATTTCTGACGCACCGATTACTAGGTCCATTCCGCCGGCGAAATCACAATATACATATATAGAAAATAAAAGAAGTGCAAATACAATATGTACTCCCGAATATGTATTCAGACTTGAAAATACAGTATTTGCCGCAACGTAAGCCCTGTCTGCAAGAATCAGCTTCTTTGCAAGTCCCCATGCCATACGCTGCATGCCAAACTCCACATTCTTAATATCAAAGTCATGTCCTTCAAAAAACTGCGGTGCTAGTCTGTCATATCTTCCGATAGGTCCCTGTAAAAGCTGAGGAAGAAATGCCGTAAAAAGAGCAAGTTTAAATATATTTTTTTGTGCCTCATACTTTTTCTGATATACATCTATCACGTAACTCATAGTCTGAAATGTATAAAATGAAATTCCAAGAGGCATTATAATCTTAAATCCCGGAAGCTTTGCTGTATTTCCAAATAATGCTCCCACTGCATTGATATTGCTTATAAAGAAATTGATATATTTCATGCCCGTCAATATGCCAAAATTGCATAAAAGGCATGCAATTAGAAGCCTGCGTCGATTTTTCTTATCAACGCAAGCCTCCATCTTAATTGTAAATATATAAGATGATATTATCGTAAATATAATATATCCCATATACTTAATTCCATATGTAGCATAAAAAGCAAAACTCATAATCAGCAGCACAACCCACTGATACTTTTTCGGCATAAGATAATATATAAATGCCGTAATCATAATTGTAAATAAAAACCCCGCAGAAATGAATGACATATCTGTTCTCCTAGATTATCTTCCAAGCATCTTATCTTCAGACCATATTTCAACTTTATACTTGTTAGCCTTGTTATATCTCTTTCTCAAGTCTTTGAGCTGCTTTAAGTATTCCATTGTAACTTTTCCTGAAAGCTTTGATTCGCCCTCTGTTCTTTGCTGGAACTTGTAAGGAATCTCTATAACTTTTGAATATGTACCCATAGCAAGAACTTCTACCATAATCTTCCATCCAATTGGCTGAAGGTCAGCATGTTCAATTACTTCTCTTCTGAACATGAAAAGTCCGCTTGTAGGGTCGGAAATCTGTCTTAAACACGGAAGCATAATCTGTCCAATCTTTCTTGCAGTTCCTGATACAAACTTTCTGTACCAGTTAAGTCCGCCGTCATCGCCACCAGGAATAAGACGGCTTGGAATACAGAAATCAGCACCTGCTTCCATAGCTTTATACATATATTTAAGCACAATCGGAGGATGCTGTAAGTCCGCATCCATACATGCCATATACTCACCTTTTGCAAGTCTGAAGCCTTTAAGAACTGCTGTTGCAAGTCCGCTCTCACCTGTTCTGTGTTCCATTCTCACTGCCGGGAAATCTTTTGCAACCTCCATAATTATCTGTGGTGTATCATCTTTACTGTCATCCACAAAAAGAATCTCATAATCAATTCCTTTAAGTGCCTCATCTATCTGTGTTACAAGATTTCTAATGTTCTTTCCCTCATTAAATGTAGGTACTACTACTGATAACATTGTATTTTCTCCTTTTTATTCAAAATAAATCCGTATTATCGCTTGTGTCTAAGCTAATTGATTATAATACTTATTTATAAAATATACAAGTATCAATTCCAATATCCGAGTTCTACACCTTTAAGATATATGCCTTTTCCTTTTGAATAATAACCCTTTGAATTAAGATGAGTCCAATCAGCTCTTATTCTTTTAGAGATTCTGCCTATTCTATAATTTTCAAGATCTTCCAATGTAGGTACAAGTCCTAAATCTTTAAGCCCATTCTGAATAAGATACGTTCTCATATTGATAAAATGGTCACCATATGCAAGTCTTAAAGCTGCTTCCCATGATGTGTCGCCAATGCCTATATAATCACCGTTTGCATCCGTTTCCCCCTGACTGAGATCACCAATAGATGTTCCCGGGTCATCCGTGTCACCTACAACAATATAATATTTGCAGCCAAACTCCTGAATCATGGCATCATATTGAAGAATAAGTGTCTTATAATCATTTTCCCAGCCACCGTTACTTCCTATCTCAAGAATAAGAATATCGCCGCTGTGATCAATTGCTGTTTTTGTATAAACTCTCGTTCCCTCAGGTATTGTTATTGTCTCATATGCCGGTGTTGGTGCTTCTGTTGTCGGTTCCTGTGTTGTTGGTTCTTTTGTCGGATTTTCTTTTGTGGCTGTCCCAGTCTCTTTTATAACAGCCGCATCAGAATCTTTTCCCTTAACATTAGCAAATGCCGCAAGTTTATTAGAATTCTGTGATTCACTTTTTAATTCAATCTCATATATTCTTGAAATATAATGTCTGTCATCTGTTTTTCTTACATGGAACACTCTGTCTAATATATAAACATTATCAAGAAATCCCCAGTCATTGGAAATAAAATCGCCATTGTCACCTCTTACAATTCTTATCTGTGTCTCACTGGCATCATTTATTGTTACAGTTCTGTCCGTTTTCATTGCAAGTCCACCCTGCATCATTGCAATCTCATCGGAAGTTGCCCCCGGCATACCAAAATTATGTGTCGGTATATGACTAAACATTTCTAACGTTCTAGGATATGTATAGGATTTCCCATTATAATATCCCTCTACGTATTCAGACCCATTTCCCCATGTCATAGAATCTCCCCAGCAAGAAATCTCCCTGTATTGTCCGTCATATGGTATACATTCAGACGTCATAGTTCTTGGAGGCAGTTCCCATGGTGCCTGATCTTCATCCGGCAATTCTTCCATTAATTCTTCGGCTTCTTCTTCCGAAATTTCTGTTTCCGTCTCAGTTTCCGTCTCAGTTTCCGTTTCCGTCTCAGTTTCCGTTTCCGCCTGGGTTGTCGTAATTTTTTCAGTCTCAGAGAGTGCCTCTGTCGTCAATACTTCCTTATTCTTAGGTCTGTTGACCTTTTTCCAGCCTACAACTCCACAGACCGAAGCTATAACAATAATGATTACAAACAATGATGTAACAGCAACATTCTTCCTGTCGCTGAAAAAAACATTTAGTCTTTCGCCAAATTTTCTCAAATTCTGATTATTTTGTTTTTTATTTGTTCCTTTTCTTCTTTTAAGTTTAATTTTCAATGACTATTACTCCTTTTCTTTCCAGCATTCCCTCTCAGTATTCCACATATCTATATACGTAATACTACATCAGCCAGCAATCAGAATTATACCACAAAAACAATAAAAATAACTCTAAAACAAAAAAGGTTATTAAAACAATAGAATCAATAGCAATTACTTTCTTTTTATTTTTTAATTCCGAATACTCCCGTCCACCGGCAGTCATCAAATCATACGCACCAATAAATATGACAAATGAGCCTATTATAAATCTGCATGTGCTCATAACATGTGATGTTAGTGGGACAAGAAGTGCTATTATTCCAAAAAATGCCATTGAATAATATTTTCTGTAAATCATATATGCATATACAGCAAATGCTGCAATACAAAACCAGCCCATATATGTATATCTTGGTTCAATCTGCCCTGTGCAGGCTTTCCACATAACTCCGATTACAGGAAAATATGAATCTTCTCTCCAGGCAATCTGAACATGCATGAATGCCCACACATCTCCGCAGAAAAATCTCAAAAATGTCATATATATAAATGTTCCGAGAGGACAAAGCATAACTGACAATATCTCTTTCGGCGTCTTTATAAAATGAACCACAAAATCTCTGACGTTTTGCCAGATTCCTGCTTTTTTGCTGTCAATAACTGTATTTTTATTCTTATAGTCAAGATAAAGTTCGATAATCAGTGCAAATACAAGTGTACAGCCCACAATTCTTGTTGCACTTGCAAATGCAGACATAAGTCCCGCAATAAGCCATTGCTTTTTCTGGCTGAAATAAAAGAATAAAACAATAAACATTATAAACATCGCTTCAGTATAAACAGATGCACAGTAAAATGAATATGGTGCCATAAACATAAGAATTCCAAGAAGAATTCCATAATTATTATTAATATCCGGCTGTGTACCATTATTTATTTCATATCTGTCTCGAAGCCATTTTATACCAAAATATGCTGCTATATAAATACACACATTTGATACAAACATGCCAACCCAGTACGTATCGGCTTTCCAGAATGTGAGCAGTTTCACAAACTGGCAGACAATAACATACATCGGAAAGAACGCCCAGTTCGCCTGCGGGTCAGTATCAAGAGGAAATGTATATCCATTATCTACCATAAACTGGTATCTTTTTGCATCCCACTCATTCATAAGGAAACTAAATGACCGGTTTGTTCCCATAATTCCATTGTATACCGGTACCATAATAAGCATAACCACCCTTGATAGTACAAGTATAAAAAGCAATTGAACAGCCAGTCTGAAATTACTGTTCTTTTTGTATTTTTCAATCAAAGTATTCATTCTTTATCCCCTATTTGGACAGCTGCATCAGAACAGCTGCATCAGCCTTATAACAATCTGATAAATCAATGCCGGAATTGCCGCTACTACAGGAATTAAAAACATTGCAACAATTACAATATTATAAAGTTCAAGATATATGAATGCTGCACACATTTTTAATAAAGCCGGCACTTTCAATTTTGTAAACTTCAAAATAAGTGCTGATGCTATCATCATAATAAGTGTTGCTAAAGATATAAGCATTCCTGCTTTTTTGCCTTTAGGCTCAAATGTCATCTCAATCACATTTTCACCTGCATGAATATCAACACCTGTAAAAAGTCCGCAGACACTCTTAGCTTTTACTTTCTTTCCATTCACCTTTACATTCCAGTTATCACTGTATACAACAGGAATAAGTGCCATATTATTTACACCGCTTCCGTTAATCTTAACTGTAAGCGAATCTGAAGTATATGATGTCTCACAGTAATCATCGGCATGTTTATCGACAAGTGACTGCATCTTATCCATATCAAGTCCGGCAAATGATACCTCACTTACCTTCAGATACCATGGGTCATCATATTCAACTCTTATTGTAAAATTCTCATTCTCAAATGTGCCAAGATATACGAGATTATTATTATAATCTGTAAAATATGCTGTATTCTTAACATCACCAAGTGTCGGAACAAGAACCGCTTCACCATTGACATATATATGCATTGAACTTATAAGCCATGAAGCATTAGCATCTGTATTACGGTTATTTACATCAACAATATTAATATAAACAGCCTGTTTTCCATCTGCTCTTACATTATACTCCCTTATAACCGATGACTCTTTCTTAGTATATGACATGCCATTAACAATATCCTGTGTGTCATTGGTGAGTGCCTTATAGAAAATATTATGTAAATCTTCCCAGTTTCCACTGAAATCCTGACGTGTAATGTTTTTATTTACACTCATTGCAAAAGGAAGCTTGTAATCAGCATCATATAACGTATAGTCTCCATCACTTCTTACTGCTGTATACATCTGTGAATCAAGTTCATTCACATTAACTGCCTGAGTAACATGAAAGAGTGAATTAGTAAATACCGTGCCGCCTGAATCAAGAAGCCAGAGGAAATACTTAGAGTAACCAAATTTCTTTGAATAACTCTGTGTATCACTCTGAAGTGCCGCCGTAAAGCTTGACATTGCACTTCTCCTTAAAATAAGCGGATAGTTGGCATTAAGGCTTATATCCGGATTGACAATTCTATCAGTCACAGACTCTTCAATATCAAGTGAATCTTTTACTTCATTCGCAGCCTGGACATAATCGCCATACTGATATGGCTCATATTCATAAAACTTAGGTGGTCCGATAAGCGAATATGCACCAATAAATACTTCTATAGCAACTATCGCTATAATAGTATTAAAATCAAATCCAATTCCATCTTTTTTAAGCTTTTTATTATAAAAAATAAATGCCGCTATAAATATCGCTATAAATAATATAAATGCTGCTAAGATGATATCATTTGAAGGAATAATATTATAAATAACTGCATATACAGCTGCCGCTACAACAAATATGACAAGCTGTTTTACAAGCTGTTTTTTATCAGCTGTCACTTCTTCAAACATCCGCTGTGCAAAATACGCAGCAACAGTTATAAGCGTAAATGCGACAATATATCCGTTTCTCAACGTATATCCGTTATACGAACCAAAATGCCACATAAGATTGATTCCTTCGACAACAATTGGCAGAAGCGAAATAAGAAGCAGGGAAATCATATATCTTATAGTATTCTTCTCTTCTTTGAACTTCTTCAAGCCCATAATTATTACTGCTGCTGCAAATGCCATTCCATAAAGCATCATCCATCTCTGAAATGCTGCCATCTGTCCGTCAGATATAATAGCACTCTTTATCCAGCCGATATACTGCGATACAATTCCCTGTCCGGAGCCACCTCTCTGTGAGCCTGAAAGTTGCATCATTACAGGCACAAGCACAAAACATGAAAGCCCAAGTCCTGCAACAGTTCCAATTCCAAGATTCCATGCATGTTCCTTGATTTTTTCTTTCTTAGACATAAGAAGAACATACGCCCCGCTTATAAGGAATATGTATACAAGTGACATGGCACCGAGATAATAGTTAATTATGAAAATAATTGCAACCATTATTATGTAAAAAAGCTTTTTGCCTGTCTGCATCATATTTTCATATGCAAGCATAAGGAGTGGGAATAATGCAACTATATCCATCCATGGTGTAAAGCATGAACTATAGAGCACTGTATATCCGCAGAATGTATACATAAGTGAAAATACAACTTTCATATTATATGAAAGGCTGTTATATTTTTTATTAATATATGCATACATGGCAACTGCCATAAATATCATCTTTACAAGCGTAAGTATTGATATACTTTCAAGTATCAGAGTTCTCGGAAAAAGATACAGCAAAAGATTAAAAGGACTAAGCATTGAAAATGCAGATATACTCATTGATACATTCGTGCCAAATCCTGTGTACCAGTCAAACCACAATGACGCCTTTCCATGCATCCAGTCCCAAAGATGTGCATAGAGTGGTGCTACCTGCTGCATATTGTCAAAATAATCTATACGGTTAGCTCCAAACGGCCATATACCTTTAAAAACATAAATAAATACAATAACCGCACACGTAATCAATCCGGGTATGGCATATAATTTTACTCTCTGAAATAACGATTTGTTGTCTTTCATAACGCCTCCATCACTTAATAATCAACCAGCCTGCATTATTCAAGGCAGGTACTCCACAGTGTAAAACTGCTTCCTCTTTCTGTCTCAAATTTTATTGTAAATAATTTATCACTCACAGCATCTCCTGCTTTAAAACTGTATGTTCCATCTTTTTCAAACTCACCTATCTGCTTATCATCCGCATATACCTTTACGGCTCCTGTAACATTTTTTACCTCAATCGTATATGTAACATTATCCGCATTTTTTTCAGGAAGATAATATATGTAGCTTTCAGATGCATTGCTTACGCTTCCGTCATACTGCTCCCTGTTCCAGCCCTGACCTTTCCTCACACATACATCCCATGTATAAGGACTTCCATTTCTGTCTTTGTATGATGTACAGATTTCTTTGGTTCCAAGTTTATAGCTTAATCTGCCATATCCCGGCCAGTCAGAAAGTTCGTGCGTTATATAATACATCTTATATTCAATTCCTACTTTTGGGGTAATTCCCCACCACATTACAATTATATAAAATAATACCAATATAATACTTGCACTGTAAAGCACAATCCTTGTCTTCTTACCGCCGCTTTTCATCAGAAACCTGCCTTTTTATTTTACGTCACAAAGCCCGCAGCTGATGCGGGCTTTCATAGTTTACACAACGTGTCCATGTAACGCATGTATAAATACACACCGCATATTTATACATGTGTTACTATGCATGTGCCTTTTCCTTTAATATTGATGCTTCTTTTTCCTGAACTTACAAAGAAGCTTTCTCCCGCTTTGAACGGAACTTCCTGCTTATAATCATCTGCCTCTATCGTTCCGCTTCCCTCTATAAATACAAGCGAAACAAATGATGATTCATCTGCAACTATCTTAACCTCGTCTTTTATCTCATATTTGAGACACTCAAAGTATTTGCACTGTACAAGACGTTCAAGGGAATAATGCTCATTTTCCTCAAGCATAACTTCCGTTTTATTATCTTTCACATATGCTTTTGTGTCAACAACATCAAGTGCTTTTTTTACATGAAGTTCTCTCGGATTGCCATACTTATCTCTTCTGTCATAATCATACATTCTGTATGTGCAGTTTGAGTTCTGCTGAATTTCACAGATAATTATTCCGGCTCCTATAGCATGTATTGTTCCGGCTTTAACCATAACAACATCGCCCTTTTTAACTTCAATTTTATTGAGAATATCTGTTATTGTATTATCGGCAATTCTGCGTTCAATCTCTTCTTTATCAGTATTTTTTTTAAGTCCGCAGTAAAGATATGAGCCCGGTTCACTGTCAACAACATACCACATCTCATTCTTGCCATACTCACCTTCATTTTCAAGTGCATATTCATCATCAGGATGAATCTGTACTGACAATGCCTGCTTTGCATCAATAAACTTTATAAGGATAGGGAATCTGTCCTGTGCCTGACATTTCCAGCCAAGGCTTTCTTTTCCGATAATTGAAAGATAATCACCAAAAAGCATACCCCTGTATCTACCGTCTGCTATACGGCTTGGTCCATCCGGATGTGCTGATAATTCCCAGCTCTCTGCAATAATATCATAATCACATTTCTTGCCAAATACAGTACGAAGCTTCGTGCCACCCCAGAGATTATCCTTAAATGCAGGGTCAAGCTTTACAACAGGATTATCCTGTGTCGCAACATAATTGCCCTCAGAGGATTCATCTGTATATATCTTTACAATATCTCTCTCAGATACAACCTCACCTATTCCAATCTCTATAATAACAACATTTTTATCTGTTTTATTAGCAACTTTGTGCTTCATTCCAATAGGCACAAATACGCTTTCAAACTTATGATAATCTCTTGTCTCCTGACCGAGTGTGATAGTCGCTGTACCTTCAACAACAGCCCAGTGCTCACTTCTCATCTCATGCTGGTGAAGATTCATGCTCATTCCCGGAAAAACTGTTACTTTCTTTACCTTGTACCCTTCTGACCATGTGAGAAGTTCATGAATTCCCCATTCACGATAAGAAAGTCTGTTGTAATCAAAATAACTTTCATACTTTTCACGGTTATCTTTTATTATATCTTTAATATCTTTTGCACGCTCTTTTGAAGAAACATAAACTGCATCTTCAGTATTTACAACTACTACATCATTCAAATCATTTGTTACAACAAGCTGTCTCTCTGCATTGTTTACGACTGACACATCTTCACAATTATTCTTTATTACATAATCAGAATGTGTCACACTGCCAAATCCGTCAAGATCACTTACATTGCCGACATCTTTCCAGCCAAATTCTGCCTCAACAACTTTTACAATACTGTTCTTTGAAAATACAATCTGCTCAATACTGCCTGTAGGAATATCTTTCATCACATTTTCAGAAAAGCGTATGCCTCGTCTTATTGCAGGAGTTCTTCTCTTTGCAAAACGACATGTATTATATAATTCAGGTGAAATATTTTTCACACTGTTTATAAGATCCCCAACTCTGTATATATACATTCCGCTGTTCCAAAGATATTCTTTATTCTTATACGAATCGCTTTCCGAATCGAACTGCTGTCTCTCGACAAAACCAAGTACATCCTCTTCATCTTTTATAATATAATCATATCCGGATGTATTCTCTGTCGGCTTGATTCCTATAGCAGCAACATATCCTTCTTTAGCAAGTTCCTTGCCTCTAAGCACTGCATTTCTATATTCCTGACCTTCTATTAAATGATCCGCAGTTACTACAAAAACAAGTTCTGACTGATTGCAGAACATATTTCCAAGCATAATTGCCGCAGCTGTCCCCTTTGGTGAACCCTCAAGAATAAGCCGGTACTTCAGACTCTGGAATGCTTTCATCTGACCATTGACTATATTCCTGTAACTCTCCTTTGTGACAATTATAAATTCATCACAAAATGGCATATTTCTAACGACCGTTTCCTGTAAAAGTGAACGTCCTTCTTTAATATTCATAAACTGCTTTGGATAATTCTTTCTTGACAATGGCCAAAGGCTGTCACCGCTGCCTCCGGCAAGTATTAAACATTTCATTGTTTTTCGTATCCTCCTTGTATTGCAATGCAAACTAAAAACAATAGTTAATTTCCTGCGGCTTCTGAACTTCCGGTTTCACTACCACTTTCGCTTCCACTTGTGTTTCCACTATCGCCTGAACCGCTTCCACCTGTGCTTCCGCTGTCACCTGAACCGCTTCCGCCTGTGCTTCCGCTGTCACCTGAACCGCTTCCACCTGTGCTTCCGCTGTCACCTGAACCGCTTCCACCTGTGCTTCCGCTATCGCCTGAACCGCTTCCGCCTGTGCTTCCGCTGTCGCCTGAACCGCTTCCGCCTGTGTCTCCACTATCGCCTGAACCGCTTCCGCCTGTGTCTCCACTATCGCCTGAACCGCTTCCATCTGTGCTTCCGCTGTCACCTGAATCGCTTCCGCCTGCGTTTCCACCATCTTCGGTATCTCCGGCAGCCTCAGTATCATTCGTTTGAGTCTGCATTCTTCTAGTTGTTGCAGCCTCTGTCTGTTCATCAGTCTCTGCTGCTTTAGTTGTTGTCGTCTCTGCCGCCTTTGTTGTTGCATTATTATTCTTTGATGATTTCTTAGTTGTAGCCTCTTCTGCAGCTGTTGTAACAGGTGTCGGATTAAATGTGCTCTTTGACTTATTTTTCTTTATACGTCCGGCAATTGCAACAGTTGCCACTGCAAGCACAACCACCAATGCCGCACATATTGCTATTATTCCTCTCATACGTGCATCTGCCTTAATTCCATGATTTGCACTCTTAGCATCATATCTGTCAGAATAATTGTCATTATCATCAAAATCAATTTCAGGTACACTGTCATCGGAACTATCTTCATCATCTGTCTCATCCTCTGATAAATCCTCATCTGCCACATGTATTTGCGCCCCATCACCATCCAATGATACCATATCAAGTCCAAGCATACCTCGTATCTGCATAATCTGTGTGCCGATAAATGTGCTGTCAATTTCAAGTAAATCCTCAATCTCGTCTATCGTATAACTCTCATATGCAAACATAAGATATAGGAGCCTCTGTCCCTTTGAAAAATCCTCAAAATCTGTCATAATCTCATTTAACTGATCTATATCAAGAAATGCCTGATTATAATCAGCTGCACATTTTGCAAATTCTGAATCTTCACTTATTGAGTCATAATTGTACTCTTCGGCAGAAATCTGTGTATCAAATAATTCACCATTCTGTTTTTTGCACACATTATAGACTTCAACTGTTGTAAAACGGGCAATCCACAAATGTATATCAAGTTCTTCATTATCAAACTCTGAAGCATTTTTGAACATTCTGACAAGAACGTGCTTGGTAAGCTTCTCTCTTGATTCCTTTGTTATATAGACAAATGCAACAAGATTATAAACTTCCTGATATACAAGTCTTGTGAATTTTTCAAAGCTGTTTTTATTGCCTTTTTTAGAATCATTTAATAACTTAATTAATTCCCTGTCCTCTTTTTCCATTTTCATTCCCCTTAAACCAATTCTTCACTACACATTTCAAGTGCAGCTTTAATAACTTTATCCATATCGTAATATTTATATCCGCCTAATCTTCCACCGAAAATCACACGTTTTTCTTTATCTGCAAGCTCTCTATATCTCTGATACAGCTCATTATTTCTTTCATTGTTAATCGGATAATAAGGCTCATCACCTTTATGCCACTCACTTGAATATTCCCTTGAAATTACCGTAACCGGCTGTTTTCCAAATTCAAAATGTTTATGCTCAATAATTCTTGTATAAGGAACTTCACGTTCTGTATAATTGACAACTGCATTTCCCTGATAATTATCAGTTGCAAGCGTCTCCGTCTCAAATCTTACCGAACGGTATTCAAGAACTCCCAGCTTATAATCATAAAACTGGTCAATCATCCCTGTATATACAATCTTATCTGCCATGGAATTAAATTCTTCCCTATTTGCAAGATAGTCAGTATCAAGCCTTACCTCAATTCCTTCAAGCATCTTTTCTACTATCTTAGTATATCCGCCAATTGGAATCCCCTGATATCTGTCATTAAAATAATTGTTATCATATACAAATCTTAACGGCAGTCTCTTAATTATAAATGAAGGAAGTTCTTTGCAGTCTCTTCCCCACTGTTTCTCAGTATATCCCTTTATAAGCTTTTCATATACATCTTTTCCGACAAGTGATAATGCCTGTTCTTCAAGATTCTTCGGCTCTGTTATATTAAGGTCTGCAATCTGTGCTGCAATAATATCTTTTGCCTCCTGTGGAGTGCTTATTCCCCACATCTTGCTGAATGTATTCATATTGAAAGGAAGGTTATATAATTCATTTTTATACTTTGCAATCGGTGAATTAATATAATTATTGAATTCTGCAAACTCATTTACATAATCCCATATAAATTTGTCAGAAGTGTGAAAAATGTGTGCACCATATACATGTACATTAATCCCTTCAACATTTTCACAATATATATTACCTGCTATATGATTTCTTTTTTCTATAACCAGACAGGTCTTTCCTTTTTTCTTTGCCTCATGTGCAAATACTGCACCGTAAAGTCCGGCACCAACAACAAGATAATCGTAATGCATCTTTATCGTCCTTTCGCATCTATTAATCATATACTTTTTTATTATATCAATTTTTATTTATATATGCAAATATCTAGTCATAATAATGTTTAAAATAAACTCTTATAAATATAGCCCATGTATCTTTAAACGCACGCCATATATCTTTCATTCCAATTCTTTTTGTATTCTTATCCCTTACATATACCACAGTTACAGGCATTTGTGCAATAGTACATCCTCTCCTGTTAAGTGCAACAAGCAGTTCTATGTCATATGCAAATCCTGAAGTCCTCACAAGATGTGCCACCGGTCTTATCGCTTCTGCACGAAATACTTTTAATCCTGTCTGTGTATCTTTTACATTAAGATGAAAAAGAATGAGCAGCATTATATAATATCCCATACTTATTATTTTACGTATTAAAGGATAACTTAGTTTTGAATCTTTGTGAAATTTGCATCCGATTACAACATCTGCTTTATCATCAATCATCTTGCGAAGGTAACTCTCAAGCTGTGAAGGATTAAGTTCAAGGTCCGCATCAAGAAATGCAATATATTTTCCTTCTGACTCTGTTACGCCTGATATTATAGCCGTACCTTTACCCCTGTTTTTATCAGATGACACCATTCTTACTCTGTCATCTTCTTTCATGGCACGCTTTATTTCCTCTTTGGTCGCATCAGTGCTGCCATCATTTACCGCAACTATCTCAAAATCTTTTACAAATCCAGAAATAACAGAAATAGTTGTTTTAATACTACTGTATATGAGTTTTTCCTCATTATACGCCGGCATTACAACTGATAATTTTCCATCAAGATTAACCATAACCCCTCCAATAACGTAAAAAAACAGCAAAGTGTAAATCTTTCCACTTTGCTGTCATATGTTTATGCCGGCAACGGGAATCGAACCCGTATGGGAGTATAAGTCCCGCAGGATTTTAAGTCCTGTGCGTCTGCCAGTTCCGCCACACCGGCTTAATGGGCGGAGAAGGATTCGAACCTTCGAAGGCATAGCCAGCAGATTTACAGTCTGTCCCCTTTGGCCACTCGGGAATCCGCCCTTATTAGAGCTATTGCTCACATTGATGTATTGTAACATACAATGCAAGCAATGGCAATAGTATTTATTTATTTCCACCTTTCTGTCTGTAAGCCCAGAATTTATTAATAAAAAAATTAAGTGGTATTGAAATTATCATATTAATAAACCAGCCCATATTGCTTGAAAATGTAGCTGCATCCCCAAGGAATCCAATATGTATTCTTGCAAAAAAGCTTATTATTGCTCCGCTGTACTGTGCAATATCAATAACATTTACCCAAAGGAACAGCAGTATGTTATTAAGAATAAGCCCTGTAAATGCATATGTCATATATGTCTTAATAAGCGTCTGCCACCATACACGGTGTTCCTTGTTCTTATCCTCTTTAAACACAAAAATATTCTGCATAAAATAAGCCCAAAGCACAGAAATAACCCAGCTTACAACGCTGGCAACAATCCATACTCCCGGTAATATAACTGTATTAAGCAAAAAATAGATTACACCTGAAACAATTGTATTGGATACACCGACAAGCCCAAATTTAATAAACTGTATAAATACGTCTAAAAAACCTTCTTTTTTATTTTCTTCCATCAGTCTTAGTCCTCTCTGCAGAATGTATTTAATGTCTCTCTGTAATTATCAGCTGTTCCGACATCATACACTTTACCATTAAATACAAATCCTCTTATTCCATATGTCTCTCTTACACTATCTAAAGCATCTGTGAGCTGTATTTCTCCCTTTGTAGTAATATTATTTTCAATATTATATTCCAATGCTTCAAACACTTCAGGTGTCAATACATACTGTCCATATGCACAGAAATATTTATCTCCGTCTTTTCTTGTTTTTACCTTTAACGAATCTTTTGCATCTGCAACATTTGGTTTTTCAACCATTGAAGTTACTTTTAAAAGATTTTCCGACTCATTTTCCCATGTTCCGGCAAGAATGCCATAGCTTGATACATTTTCAAGAGGAACTGCCTGCATTGAAACCATCGTCTTGCCCGTCTCTTCATATGCATCGATAAGCTGTCTGCTGCATGTCTTATCTTCATATGACTGGTAAATCATATCACCAAGAAGAAGAAGAACCGGCTCATTATTTGTAAATTCCCTGCACTGGTACACTGCATGTCCAAAGCCTTTTCTTTCTTTCTGATATACATATGTTATCTTCTTTCCGATTCTGAGAATTTTTTCTTCATATTCTCTCTTTTCTTCTGAAAGCTTTGAAATATGCTCCTGTGATAGCGGACTGAAAAATTCATCATACTGTTTCTGTTCTTCCTCACCTATTACAAGACAGATTTCTTCTATACCCGAATCTTCAAGCTGTTCCAGCAGACATAAAATTACAGGTTTTACATATCCATCCTTATCTATAATCGGGAAAAATTCTTTTTTGATACTTCTTGTTTCAGGATATAAACGAGTACCAAATCCGGCTACAGGAATAATTGCTTTCTTAACTTTTTTACCTGGTTTTAATGTAAGCTTAAATCCTTCCATATCATACTTTTCTTTGATATATTTTATAAGTTCTTCCTGTGTATTATCATCTTTTGCAAGGAACTGAATCGATCCATCTCCCTGAGAACCTACACCTTTTGCACCATATGTAAGCTCTTTTATCTTTTCATCAGCAAGAATAGAATGAAGAACAGGTGCTTTAAGTTCAACCGGAGATGCAGGTGCGACCATTTTATCAAAATGTGCCTGTGCTTCAACCATAAGTCTGCCAACTTCCTTTGAATCACCAGCTTCTATTGCCGCCTTAGCTTCGTTTATAAGCTTTTCATTATCAACACCCAATGCCTGCTGAACATTTTTTTCTATCTCCGTCTCGGCAAATGGATAACATTTATTCAAATCCGATAAAATTTTAACAGTGTCTTTTGTTCCATGAAGTTCTGCAAACACCCAGTAAAGCTGTTCTTTTAACTTTAACTTGTCAACAAAAACCTCATTTCCATCAAATGTCATAAGGACAGGTGAAACACCATATGCACATGCCTGATCCAGTCTTCCGCATCTTGATGGAGTTCTCTGCTCTCCATAAAATGCTATATTCATCTCACCCATAGTATTAAGCTGCAATTCATACATCTCATTAAAAGCTCTTGCAACAAGAACGCATATAGCTGCACTTGATGAAAGCCCGCTCTTAATTGGCAGATCCATCTCATCTATATGAATTCTTAATCCTTTAACCCTGTAATGGTCAATTACATAAGATGCAACGCCTGCAACATAAGAGAAAAATCCTCCCTCCTGTGCCGCCTGTCTTAATTTTGCCGAATCCATTTCACATTCAAATGAAGCACTCTTAAAGCTTTCTATTTCACTCTCAACTATAAACTTGTCCGACTCTGTTACTGTTGCATATATTCCCTGTTCAACACCTGTAACAATAGCATGACCCGGTACAATCTGTGCATTCATAACTCTATGTAAACTTGCCCAATCACTATGTTCGCCAAAAAGACATAAACGTCCCGGCACAAAAAGTTTCAACTGTCTGCTGCTCATAATCAATTTCTCCTGATAAAATTTATTTATATTAATTAGTGTCCAAAAATCACTGCCTCTTAGTATATATCTTTATTATTTTATAATGTAATTTAAAATGTGTCAATCAGCTTCAATATAATAAAGCCTGTACGACAATTCTCTTGTATCATTACTAATTCCAACCTGTTTAGGTACAAAATAACAATTTGTCTTTATCTGAATATTATAAATATCATCAGAAGACGGCTCTACATTGATGCTATATTCTGCATTTCCATTTATAACATCCAGTTCTTTGACCTTTTTGCCATTTACATATAATTCAACATATGGCTTCAAATCAGGCTGCTGTTTTATATACGAATCTTTTTCAGTGCCTATCTTTAGCTTTAATCCGTATTTTGTTATATCATTATTTTTTAATGTAACCTGAAACTCTCTTTGTGTCCATGAATAATCAGATGTTGAATCCATATCTAATATTCCTGTCATCAAATCAGCGACATCCTTTTCGCCAAAATTAATACGATTATCCATAACATTTTCTCTTTCAAATTTTATCCAGTTATTATCAATAACATCATATGCATACACATTTTTCAGCTTATTTCTCTCTATCCAGCCAGATACCGCCTGTTCATAAACATCGCTCTCCAAATCGCTTACAAGTCCCCAGTTCTCCGGCTTGACACCGGAATAACCATTAATTGTCCTTATGTTATATTTATCAGCAATCCCACATGCAAATATCTGAAGTACATCCCTTTCATGATATACAAGTTTTTCATCACTGTCATTAAAATGTGTTATATAAAATGACTCACAGTCTACCGGAACATCTGCCACATTTTCTATTCTTTCAACTTCATCAGCCACATTCCATCCAGATGACACTCCATCTGTTTTTATGCACGAAACAAAACCCGCAAGTATACTTAAAGCGACTAATGGTATACTTATCCTCTTTGAACCGATTCTGTTTGTCAGTTCATTTCCCATCATAGATGTAACGGCAGCCATAGGCAGACTGAGATAAAGCAGATATCTCACACCTGCTCTTATTGATGAACCACCAGGGAAAAATTTATATATAAACCACCACAATGACAGTCCATCCTTACTCAGTCTGACTGTAAGAAATATTCCAAGCACAACTGTTATCCATATCGTTTTTATCCAGCTGTTTTTTCTATCTTTCTTTACAAAAATGTAAAATCCGATAAATGTCGCAAGAAGCACTGGTGAAAAGCCCGCTGCATTTTCAAAGCTGAAACCTCTTGCATCAAGTTTCATTTTTGTAAGAAGACCACCCATAAGCCAGTTCTTTGATGATACATTTATAACATCAATCATTTCGGGAAGGTAATAGCATACTTCTGAATATTCCCTACCACTTGACATTTTAATAATCGACATTTCCATAATAAGAAACGGAAGTGCAATAATAATCAATGCAGCAACATATATAACAAAATCATATTTTACGGTCTTAAAAAAATCTTTTGTTTTATCCCACAGACCGCAGTCATTTACAACATTTAATATAATTCCCGTAATTATAACTCCCAATACAAAAAAAACCGTAAAAAAGAATATATACCATGCAGTGTAGAGAATGATTTCAGCTGTTATTATAAATAAAAATGTATATACGTTTCTCATTTTTCTATTTTTCAAATTATTATAAAAGGAAATAACAAACACAGCTGCCAGCGGTATCAGACTAAGCGATACAAGCTGTGTATGATAAATATGTACCGCATATGTACTTGAAAACGAAAACATCACAGTACCAAACACAGACCATCCAGCACATAAATTTAATTTTCTATGCAGAAGATAATAAGACGAAACCGTTCCGGTCAGATGAACCAACATAATTGTATATTTGTATGCCCTGAAAATATCAAGTCCTACAACACGCAATACAGAATGTATGAGTCCGAATCCTAACAGCATATCAGAATATGCCAGCGTATTCTTTGCCGGATAAAACATTCCCATATCCATAATTGATGCCTTGCCTTTGAAAACATTGTACCAGTGTTCTGCAATAAGCATCGTCAGCCTTCCATCACTGCCATCACTTATAAGCTGACCTGTACCAATAATATTCCTGAAAAAATATAGTTCACCTGCAAGTAGAAATAACATTGCAAAAGCATCTATAATCAGTTCTTCTCTAACTTTTTTATCTTTCATATTCTTCTCACCTTATTACATTTCAATTATAAACACATAGTATATAATCTAACATTAAAAAAGACTTTATTCAATAGTATTTTTTATACTAATGAGTAAAGTCTTTAAATATACATATTAAATTAATCAGATTGTCTTCTTGAAATACTCAATTGTAGGTACAAGTCCTTCTCTTAAAGAAATCTTTGGAGCCCATCCGTTAAGCTCTCTTCCTGCAACTGTTATATCAGGCTTTCTCTGTGTTGGGTCATCCTTTGGTAAATCCATGCATACAAGCTTTGATTTTGTGTCTACCATCTCAAGTACGATTTCTGCAAGTTCACGTATTGTGAACTCTCCAGGATTACCAAGATTTACAGGTCCTAAGAAATCTTCTCTTGATGCCATCATTCTTACGATACCTTCAATAAGGTCGTCAACATAACAGAATGAACGTGTCTGTGAACCATCACCATATATAGTAATATCCTCGCCTTTAAGTGCCTGAATAATGAAATTAGAAACTACTCGGCCATCTTTAGGATCCATCATAGGTCCGTATGTGTTAAATATTCTTATAACCTTGATTCTTGTTCCGAATTCCCTGTTATAATCGAAGCAAAGCGTCTCTGCAACTCTCTTTCCTTCATCATAACATGAACGGATACCGATTGGATTAACATTTCCCCTGTATGTCTCAACCTGTGGATGTACGAAAGGATCTCCATAAACCTCACTTGTTGAGAACTGCATAATCTTTGCATTATTCTTTGTTGCAAGTTCAAGCATATTAAGAATACCAAGTACACATGTTTTAGTTGTATATGTTGGTGACTTCTGATAATGTGGAGGGCTTGCAGGGCATGCAAGATTGTAAATCTCATCAAGATTGTCAATATCAAGCGGCTCAATTATATTATGGTTGATAAATTCAAACTCAGGATTATCCATAAGTTCTTCAATATTTACCATACGGCCTGTGTAAAGGTTGTCAACACAGATTACATGATTGCCTTCTTTTATAAGTCTTTTACAGAGGTTAGAGCCTAAGAATCCAGCTCCGCCTGTAACTAATATTCTTTTCATTTTAATCTCCATCTCAAAATTGCAGCTGCCATAATGCAGCCGCATTTTGTAATAATATTATTTATTTAACTTGCTGCTGACACCAATCTGGTAATATTCAAATCCTTTATCAGAAAGGCTGTGTGCATCAAACTGGTTACGTCCGTCAAATATAACAGGATTTTTAAGTCTCTTCTTGATTTCAATGAAATCCGGCTGTCTGAACTCTTTCCATTCTGTTACAAGAATCATTGCATCTGCATCTACAAGTACAGTATACTTACTGTCACAGTATTCAACATTCTTATTATCTTTAAGGTAGCATACTCTTGCTTCTTTTTCTGCCTTAGGGTCATAAGCCTTAACTTTTGCACCACGCTTTGTAAGTTCATTGATGATTGTGATGGCTGCTGCCTGTCTCATGTCATCTGTATCAGGCTTAAATGCAAGTCCCCATATTGCAAATGTCTTTCCTGTAAGGTCTTCGCCGAAACGCTCTACAACCTTTCTTGGAATTACATGCTTCTGTTCAAAGTTTACTTCCTCTACAGCATTAAGAATCTTTGTTGTATAACCAAAATCTTTGCTTGTCTTGATAAGTGCCTGAACATCTTTAGGGAAGCAGCTTCCGCCGTATCCACAGCCTGGATAAATGAATGAATAACCAATTCTCTTATCTGAACCAATACCAAGACGAACCTTGTTAACGTCAGCTCCAACTCTCTCACAAATATTTGAAATCTCATTCATAAATGAAATCTTTGTTGCAAGCATTGCATTAGCTGTATACTTTGTCATCTCTGCACTTGCAATATCCATAAAAATAATATTTTCATTGTTACGTACAAGTGGAAGATAAAGTTCTTTCATTACCTTTGCTGCATTATCATTATCTGTACCAATAACAATTCTGTCAGGTCTCTGGCAGTCAGAAATAGCTGTACCTTCTTTTAAGAATTCAGGATTAGAGATAACATCAAATGTAAGACTGCTTCCTCTCTTGTCAAGTTCTTCCTGAACCTTTGCACGTACCTTCTGTGCTGTACCAACAGGAACTGTTGATTTATCTATAATATACATATGATGATCCATGTACTGTCCGATGCTTTCCGCAACGCCTAATACATAATGTAAATCTGCACTTCCGTCTTCACCCATAGGTGTACCAACTGCTATAAAACATATATCTGAATCAGCAAGTGCCTGATGAATCTTTGTTGTGAACTTTAAAGTTCCTGCCCTAAAGTTGTTCATAACAAGATCTTCAAGTCCCGGTTCGTAAATCGGAATTTCTCCATTCTTTAATGCGTTAATCTTTTCTTCATTAACATCAACGCACCATACGTTATTTCCTAAGTCTGAAAGACAAGCTCCTGTTACGAGGCCAACATATCCTGTTCCTACAACTGCTATCTTCATCATATACCTCTTTTCTTAAAGTTATATTTATTAATAAAAAACCACTTTAATTATTTTATCAAAATAAAATTAATTCTTCAACACTTTTGTCAAATTTTATCAAGTTTTTTTGTTGAACTTATACAAATAGCTTTTGATAAAGTAGTTTAAACTTTTAATTATTTCTTGTTAATCCCATATTATCGTAAAGCCATTGTGTCACAGGCTCATCATATATTTCTACAACTTCTGTCGATAATCCGTCATCGCTGTTATATTTTACGAGAAGACATCTGAAATTTCCAGGCTGCTGCATATTGTGATATACCCATGTTCTTCTGTCATATTCTGCATTATATTGAACAAATTTATTATAATTCAATGCGGCACATATATATCCAAACGCTTTATTATCATCAACCTGAATCGCAACATCACAATTATTCTGCTTTGCAATTTTTCCTGCTTCTTTTGCATTTTCAATCAGGTCATCTGACTGTTGTAAATTTATAACTTCTGAATTATACAAAACACTGTCTTCTGAGATAATTTCTTTTATTATTATATTACTCTTTATGACCATTACTGCAAGAAAACATAATACCATAACTATACATCCCGCATATGTCTTTTTTCTGTTCCACACAGATTCATCATAACATGAGCACAAAAAAACAACTAATACAATCATGTACGGAACGAACAACAGCATCCTAAGCTGACCATATAAAAGTGTTCCCGGCATATAATCTTCCATTTTATCAAGCGACAGTATAGCAATAAATCCAAAAAAGGCAAACGCTGTCATTATAAGTGACTTAAACGCACCTCTGTATATGCATATCCATACAATCACAAGCATTACAATAATCCATACCACCCCTATGGTCACTGGTGTAAACCAGCCTGCTATTTCATTAAAATCTGCAATATTTTCTCTTAAAACTTCAAGGCTTACTGCAGCATTATAAGCAGGATGAAGATTATAATCAGGATTATTTACATAAAACATTTTTATAAAGTACCCTGTAATAAATCCAAGCACATTACCGGCTATCAGCCCCGGAAAACGCTTTTTAATAAAATCTTTATCAATTTTATTATATAAAACCATTGCAAGATATGACATTCCTGCAATTGCAACAACTGTATTTGTTATAATGCACCCAAGATATATGCAATATGATGCTATGAGATATTTATACCATTTACCTTCTTCATTTATAAGCACACCACCTATTACTCCGAATATAAATCCTCCAACGAACGCCCTTGGAATAGATGTAAGCACATCCCAGTCATAACTCATAGCAGCATATACAAACAATATAATATAAGCTGCAACCATTCTGTTATTTTCAAGGCTTTTTATACCCAGATATAAAAATGGCAGTGTTGTAAAAATTAATGTTGAAACGGGAAGTGCCACATTAAGCGGTATATGAAGAAAATAAAACGGTACTGCCAGCAGTGATTCAATCATGCTTCCATATGACTGTCCAAAAAAACATGGCTCATGAAAATCAAAATGAGCAAACGAAACAGTTCCGTACCACATCAATGCCTGGTCATCATCAACATAATAAAATGAATATTTAAAAAGAATAGCACCCCTATATACCATTACCAGTATTAACAGCATATAAAATATAGTCTTTTCGATTTTAATCTGTTTGTCTTTCATTAATATCTCCAAAAGAAATCCTCTGCCCTTGATTATTACAAAAGCAGAGGATTCGCACATCTATATATTTATTTATATATAACAAGTTTTCTTATAAGGAAATTCCATATAAAAACAATACCTGTAGCTGCAATCTTACTTAATGTCTTGCCTAACGAACTGTCAAATCCCATCACAGTAACAAAAAGATACATGAGAATGAGGTTAAATAGCAATCCTATTGCACTTACAATAAATACAAGAAAAGCCTCTTTTGCTTTCTTATCTTTATACGTATTGTTATCTTTAAATGTTGTTATTCTTCCTAATATCCAGTTGGCTGTCGTTGAAAATATAAATGCAATTACTGTTGAAACAAAATAATTTATCTGCAATACATTTGCAAATATAAAGAACATTACCCACTCAACTATTGCAGCAACACCGCCAACAAAGAAATAAGATATAAATTGTTTTATGTTAGCTTTATTTAATAACTTCATTATTTTCTATATCTCCAAATGCAGTAAATAGCTCTTACGCCATCGCTGAAGCCAATCTTCTTACCTTCTTCATTTGTTCTTGGATAATATGAAATAGGTACTTCTTTGAATCTTACATTCATTTTTGCTACTTTGGCTGTAATTTCAGGTTCAAAACCAAATCTCTTTTCCTGAATATCAACAGACTGAATAATCTCACGTTTAAATGCCTTATAACATGTCTCCATATCTGTACATTTAAGATGTGTGAAAAGATTTGATAATCTTGTGAGGAACCAGTTCGCCATTCTGTTAGCAAGATAACCTTTCATCTTAGATTCTTTAAATCTTGAACCATATACTACATCAGCTTCATCATTAAATATAGGATTTACAACCTGTGGATATTCCATTGGATCGTATTCAAGGTCAGCATCCTGAATAATCACAACGTCACCTGTAGCAGCCGCAAAGCCAGTCTTTAAAGCTCCACCCTTACCCTGATTAACTTCATGATAAACAATCTTGCTTACAAGAGGTTTTACATCTCTTTCAAGAACTGTTCTTGTTCCATCTTTTGAACAGTCATCTACTACGATGATTTCTTTGTTAGGAACAGGTGATTCCAATACCTTTTTCACAAGATCAAGTATACTGTTTTCTTCGTTATAGCAAGGAATTACTATAGACAAAACTTTCTCATTATTAGCCATTTTTTACTCCATTCTTAAATAATATATTTTAATCAATTAGCTTTCGTCCATACATTCGTGGCAACGTCATAATAATAAACTTTTTTGTCTATCTTATTAAGTTTAATCCACTCAGCGGCTTTTGTATGAATGTCTTTTTCCCATACATTATCAAGTTCCCATTCTTTTGGAAATTGTCCTGAATATCCATTCATATTTTTGAGATTATATTTATATGATACTTCCCATGCCATAAGCTGATATGAATGAAATGCATATTTTCTGTCTTCATACTTTGAATCAACTATATACATGACTTCACAGTCATCCGGTGGTGCCGATACTGCCTCAATGAATTTATTTTCACTCTCCATATTCCAATGTGCATATACCCCCTGTGTATTATAATTACTTACCCACACAAGAGCCGCAGCACATAAAGGCATCACAATGCCAAATATAAGATTCACTTTTTCTTTTTTTATTCTATTCTGAAGCATCTGTCCAAAATTTGCAATTACTATTGCAACTGGCATTACAAGATAATAATTGTATCGTACTGCTGCACGGATTGCACTTCCTCCTGGAACGAATCTGTATACAAGATACCAGAAAGATATTTCCTTAGACTGTACAAGAAGTATAAATGATACAAGTACGGCATATATTATTGATACAAGAACCATTTTGCTCTGGACTGTATAGCTTCCTTCCGTCTCAAGTGCCTTATATTTTTCTTTAAGATACTTCTTTCTCACATAGAAAAACGCAGCTACAAGAAGTCCCATTGTAAGTAATGAAAAGCCTACCGACATTTCTCCCTGATTAAGATATGTTCTTGACGAAAGACCAAGTGCCTTGATAAAACGACCTATAAGAAGATTATTATCGCCAACATTAAAGAAATCAATCAATTCAGGAAGCATTGTTGCAATCTCACTATATGAACGCTTGCCATACATTCTGCTTACCTGTATATACATCTTGAAAAATGGTATTGCAATACATATTGCATATACAACATAAGCAATAATCTCTTTATAGCATTTCTTTATATACATCCAGACATTACTAAATACCTTGTTCTTATTACTTGATGCAACACATACATATATTACAATAAATGTCGCCATAAATAATGCTGTAAAGAATGCTGTATACCAGCTTGTATACATTATAAGAACATATAATGTTATTGTCAAAAGTCCGTAAACTATACGCTTAACTTTATTCTGAAAATTTTCAAAAAAGCAGAACATGAATATAATCAACAACGGAACCAGACTGATTGTAATAAGCTGGGTATGTCCTATTCTTACATAATATGCACTAGAATATGAAAATACAATCACACCGAAAAGACTCCAGAGATTATTCAACTTGAATTTCTTTTTTAACAGATAAAAAAGTGAATAACTTCCAAATATATGGAAACCTATTAAAACAATCTTATTTGCAAGAAACATATTCATGCCAAACATTCTTAAAATGCTGTATGGAATTGCAAGTGCGAGAAGCATATCTGTATATGCCAGTGTATTGGTTATCGGATAAAATATATTAACAATGCTAAACTTTTCTTTGCCGCCAAATGCCCTGAACCAATGTTCCACTAAAAGATTATTAAGACGGGCATCTCCTTCGTCTCCTATAAGCACGCCATTAAACATAACATTAGCAAAGAACTTGTATTCCAGCAATACAATTACAAGTAATGAAACTGCAAGTGTTATGTAACTTACCAATTGCTTATTCGTCTTTTTTTCATTCATATTATTTACTTCTCCAATATGTCAAAGTTTCTTTCAACGTTTCATTTAAATCTATCTCCGGGTGCCATCCAACCTCATCTACAATCTTTGTAATATCAGGCTCAATTATAGGCACATCAACAGGCCGAAGCTTAGCAGAATCAACTTCAACTTTTATTTCACACTCTGACATTGATACGATTCGGTCCAATATTTCCTGAATACTTACTGCATTTCCAGTTCCAACATTGTATGTCTCTCCTCGTCTGCCATTCATCACAAGAAGTGCATATGCTTTCACAACATCTCTTACATCTGTAAAATCACGTTTTGCACTAAGATTACCAACCTTTATTACAGGAGGCTGTATCCCTTTTTCAATATCAGCTACCTGCTTACAAAAATCAGCCACAACAAACATCGGTAGTTGATTCGGTCCTATATGATTAAATGCCCGTACCATTATTACATCAAGTCCATATGCATCAGCATAAATCTTTCCAAGCATATTCTGGCATGCCTTTGTTGCCGCATAGATATTACCCGGACGTACCGTATTATCCTCTACAATAGGACACTCGCTGCTTTTAATATGACCATATTCTTCACCTGAACCAATGAGAAGTACACGCGGTTTTTTCTCAAGTTCCCTAAGTACATCAAGCAGATTGGCACATCCTTTTACATTAACATCAATGGTAAGTGAAGGGTTTTTCCATGAATATGCAACCGATGACTGTGCCGCAAGATGAAATACATAATCTGGTTCTTCATTCACCAAAAGTTCTTTTATCTGCTCTTTATCAAGAATATTGAGGTTGGCAATGCCAACCCCATCTAAATTCAATGTTTCTTTTTCTGTTTTGGTAACTGTTACAGTATATCCCAAATCTTCAGTAAGATGTTTTGCAAGATATGGTCCGACAAAACCACCACCACCAATTATTAATGCTTTCATATAAAACCTCAATTAAAGCTGTGCAGCTTTAACTTCCTTTTCAGTTAAAGCCAAATCATTCTTAACCATTCTCTCAACTAATTCCTGAAATGAAATTTCTCTCTTCCATCCAAGTTTTTTCTCTGCTTTTTCAGGATTTCCTATAAGGAGTTCAACTTCAGCCGGTCTGAAAAATTCAGGATTTACTTTAAGAACGACCTTACCAGTTGCCTTGTCTTTTGCAATCTCGTTAACTCCTTCACCTTCAAATTCAACTTCCATTCCTGCTGCTTCAAATGCTGTTTTAGCAAATTCTCTTACAGTTCTTGTCTCGTTGGTTGCAATTACATAATCATCTGGTTCTTCCTGCTGTAATAAAAGCCACATTGCACGGACATAATCTTTTGAATGTCCCCAGTCCCTCTTTGCATCAAGATTACCTAATTCAACATAATCCTGAAGACCAAGCTTAATTCTCGCAACTGCATTAGTAATTTTTCTTGTAACGAATTCCTTACCACGTCTTTCCGATTCATGATTGAAAAGAATTCCTGAGCATGCATACATATTGTAACTCTCTCTGTAATTCTTTGTAATCCAATGTCCATAAAGCTTCGCAACACCATATGGGCTTCTTGGATAAAACGGTGTTTCCTCTGTCTGCGGAATAGCCTGTACTTTACCAAACATCTCTGATGTTGATGCCTGATAAAATCTGCACTCAGGCTTAACCATTCTGATTGCTTCAAGCATATTTGTAACACCTATAGCATCGATATCGGCCGTTGTACATGGTGTATCCCATGATGTGGCAACAAATGACTGTGCAGCAAGATTGTATACTTCATCTGCCTGTGAAATTTTCATAGCAGATACAAGAGAAACCAAATCCTGCATATCAGCATAAATGAAATGAATCTTATCCTTAATATGGTCTACATTACCATAATCAACAACACTCTTTCTTCTCATAAGTCCATACACATTGTATCCCTTTTCAAGTAAAAGTTCAGCAAGATATGAGCCATCCTGACCTGTAATTCCTGTAATTAAAGCATTTTTCATTTTACTTCTCCTATATTATAATTTATAAATACTGATTTTTGCCTTCTTCTCTAAGTTTTGCAAGAACCTGCTTAATCTCTCCTGCATTTTCCTTAGTTGAAACTAATGTTGCATCAGGTGTGTCAACAATAATCATATCACGAAGCCCTACAGTTGCTATAAGCTTCTTGTCACCTTCAATTACACAGTTTTCAGTATTAACGGTTACAACATTACCATTGACAACATTGCCCTTGTCATCATTTTCTTTGATTCTTCCTACAGCAAGCCATGAACCAACATCATCCCATCCGAAATTACCGGCAAGAGTATAGATATCTGATGCCTTTTCCATAATTCCATAATCTACTGACTGTGATTCAAGTGTTGGGAACACTTCTTTAAGAACCTTTTCTTCATCAGCTGTTCCTACTGAATCTTTGATTGTCATAAGGCCTTCATATGTCGATGGCATATATTTCTTAAAGCAATCTAAGATTGTAGAGGTCTTCCATACAAACATACCGGAATTCCAGAGATATGTTCCATCATCAACATATTTCTTTGCATTTTCCAAATCCGGTTTTTCCACAAATCTTTCTACTGCAAAACTGCCATCAAGAACATCTGACTTATTGTATTTGATATAACCATATCCTGTCTCAGGATAATTAGGTGTTATGCCAACTGTAACAAGGTTACTTCCCTGCTCTGCAATATTACATGCATTTACAAAAGTATCCTTAAATATCTCGTTATTCTTAATCAGATGATCTGACGGAAGAACTATCATAATTGCATCTTCATTTTTCTTTGCCACATGAACTGCACCAAGACCGATACATGGAGCTGTATTTCTTCCAATCGGTTCACACAGAATATTCTCCTCCGGAAGTCCAGGTAACTGTGTCTTTACAAGTTCTCTGTAATTTTCATTTGTAGCAATATAAACGTCCTTAATATCAACTATAGGACTAATTCTTTCAACTGTCAGCTGAATCATTGTCTTGCCATCATCTGTAAGTGACAAGAACTGCTTAGGCATATTAACACGGCTTCTTGGCCAGAATCTTTCACCTTTACCGCCTGCCATAATAAGAGCTGTTACTTTCATAATTTGCCTCATTCTGTGTCTGTATTTTTAGCTCTGCCTTCTTTCAGGCATAAATTCCTGCACAGTACGGAATCTAAAAAGCTTCTTCTCCTCATAAATAACAATAAATGCTATTTCATGACATATATCACAATTATAATTTTACTTTTTTCTTCTGTCAATAACATCCTGAAAATACTTTGTATACTTGTCCACTATAACATTCCAGGCAAACTTATCAAGAACATACTTCCTACCATTTTCACCCATCTGTTTACATTCTTCAGGATGCGAAAGTAGATATTCAATCTCCGCTTCAAATTCCCTGTAATTATCAAAATAAAAGCCACCATTAGCATCACTTGCAAAATATTTTGTGACATTACACTGGTTATGGACAAGCACAGGAGTCTCACATATCCAGCTTTCCATAACTACAAGCGAAAAACTTTCAAACTTTGAAGGCTGGCACATTACTGTTGCAGCCGCATAAGCATCATACTTATCCTGCATAGGAACATATCCAAGATCATATACATGCTCTTTAATCCTTGCCGGAATATTTACCTTACCACCACCGATAAGAACCAGTTTCAAATCATCAAAATGATGTGTTTTCTTATATTCTTCAAAATAATATATAAGTGTGTAGATATTCTTACCTATATCTTTCCTTCCTGCATATAAAATAAATGGGCTGTCTATATTATATTTTTCCCTGAATCTTTCTGCATCATACTCGTAATCAGTATATACACCTTCACCGAGCTCTCTTGCATCGACATTACTAAGGTCATACACTTTTGATGCGAGTTCCATCTCAGGTCTGGCATGGAAAATCATACCTGCAACTTTTGAAAATGCTTCTTTAAATCTGTCCATATATATATAGCTTTCATCATGAAAACATGGAATCATTACGGCACGGTCGATGCACTGCTGTATTCCATGATATGTTGTACCAAACATATATGGTATAAAGACAAATAAATCATAATCTTCTTTATGCTTTGCTATATATTTATAAAGATTAGGACTGTTTACATTTTCATCTGTAAATATTTTTTCCTCTTCCGGAGTAAGCTTATCATTTGACATAAGTTTTTTATTAACAGTGTTAAACAAATCTGTTTTTTGTTTTTTTACCTTAAATCTTCTTACTGTTATTCCATTTTCAACATATGCTTTCTGCTTATAATGATTAACACTCCAGCTTGAAGTGAATTCCTTTACACATGTTGTGAGTATCTCAACTTTTACCCCCGCATCATGTAAATGTGATACAAGACCTTTAAGCTCCATCTCTGCACCACCCGGAATATCAAATCCGAACCATGGTATTACAAATGCTATAGTTTTCATAATCATTCCTTTCTTTCTGCTTTATCACTTACTTTTTCAACCATCTGTGAAAATGAATCTATAATTTTGTCCCAGCGGTAATACCGGTCAACATATTGCACTCCAAGTTTCCCCATCTCTTCTCTCAGACCGCCGTCACAAACCATATCATCAAGCTGATTTGCAAACTCATCATAATTAGTATAATAAGTTCCTGCTCTGCTTATAACACAGTGTTGTTTTAACACTTCACATAACCCATTAACAATCACAGGTACTCCAAGTGCCAGTGACTCCAGAACAACAATCGAAAGGCTCTCAAATTCTGAAGGCATTATAAGAGCATCTGCTCCTGCCATAACATTGTATTTAAGTTCTTCTGACACAAAGCCAAGACTAATAATATCATCCCTTTCAGGAATTTCCATTACCGTCTTGCCCATAAGCACAAGTTTTACATCATTATTCTTTTCCTGCTTATATTTTATAAAATATTCAAATAACTGCTGGCATCCTTTATGTGTATCAATTCTTCCAACATAAACTATATAATTATCTATCCCTCTCTCTTTTTTGAACTTATATGGCTCTATATCAGAAGGAAGTTCTATACCTGCACCGCCAAACCCACCATTATTAATTATATTTTCATTATGAAATTTATTTTCCACAAAATTCTTTTCTGTCACTGTGCAATAAAAAATACCTGACGGTTTTGTAAAAACATCTTTATAAACATCATAATAAATTGTAGGCTCATCATGTGCTGTAGGAATAAGTATTGATTTATCAGCCACCTCTTTTATTCCGCGAACTGTTGTATAATAAAGATATGTCATAAATACAAACACATCATACTTATCTTTATTAGCTTTTATATATTCTATTAATTCCGGGCAATATGGACCTTGTGAATCAACCCATTTATCTTCAAGAAAATGCATATTAAAAGGCTTATCAATAAGCATTGATAAATGTCCAAACCGTTTGATACTTCTTGGCTTTTTAACACCAAATCTTCTCACCAGTACTCCATTGATAACTTCATTATTCTTCTCATATTCATCTTTCCATGTAAGATAATCAACAGCCTTAGTGGTGAGCACCTCAACATCATATTTCCCATTCAAATGTTCAGCCATCTGTCTCATAAGAAGTTCCGCTCCACCATTCACTTCAAGACCGTATCGCTGTACAACTAATGCCAGTTTTTTCACAACATCCTCCAAAACAATTAGTTCTATAAAACATTTTCTCTTAACAGTTCATTAAATCTTGCCAGAATCTTATCATGTGCAAAATCATCAAGTCTTTCATTCTGATTTGCAATAATCTTCTTCTGAAGTCCTTTATCTTTTAATATCTTATCCATAAGAGCTGCTGTCTCAAGTGCATTTTTTTCATTTAAAAGTATTCCACCTTTTCCAAGCGTTTCACCAACTGCTGATGAATTGTATGCAATAACAGGAATTTTAAAATACATCGCTTCTACAAGTGGAACACAGAATCCTTCATGTTCACTCATGCAAAGAAATAAATCCGCAGCCTTATAACATGCAAGAATTTCAGCAAACCTGATGTGTCCTGTGAATATAACATTCTTAATGCAGTTAAGCTGGGCATATTTCTGCATTTTCAGCTTATATGTCTCATATCCGCCTTCATTTCCCACAAGGATAAGCCGGGAATTAGAATTGTAATACTTCTGATACAGTCCAAATGCATGTATAACGTCCTGTTGACATTTATTACTTGCAATTCTCCCCGTAAAAATTATATTTGTAACCCCATCGTTATACTTGCCATATAACGGAGCATCTGGTTTTTTATCATAATCACTAAATGCAATAAGTATCGGAAGTACATCTATCTTACATTTATAACCTGCCTTAATTAAATCCTGCTTATTATATTCAGAATCCGCAATACAATAGTCAACTTTATCGGCAAGCTTTGCTAGCTCTTCATAACCCTCTCGACAGTCTGCTGCTGCTGCCTTATTATAAGGTTCAAGCATTTCCGGTGGTGTAATATTATGATAAATCATGACCTTTTTGCATTTCATATCACCAAACATCTCATTAAGTTCAGAACCTGTTGACATATGATATAATACTATATCATCTTTATTCATATGAGGCATTTTTGATACTTCCTGTGCTGTCCCCTCCGGGAGCCTGCCATCTATATATTTTGCATATATTGCTGTATCATATCCCTGTTCCTCAAGACTTTTTTTTAATGCAACTGTATCATTTCCTATTGCATCGCCATAAGCAAGTGATGGCAGCATCTGTACTATTCGCATACATTTAACCTCCGTAATTACTTCTCAAGCTGACTTTTCAGTTCTTCTATAGTTTTTTCACACTTTGCAAGCTTTTTTTCCAGCTCAAAGAGGCGTTCATCTGTATCCTGAAATCTATCCGGAAGCATAGCAATAGCCCTATGCGTATAGATATTATAATCATTCTGGTCATCCACTATAGATTCAACATAAAAAGCAATAAGCTTTCTGTTAATTTTCTTAATAATCTTTGAGATTGGATTGCCGTAAAGCGGCTTGTAAGCATTTACAATCGCATGTGGTTTAGCCTTATCGAGATTAGCAATAAATTCCTCTTTATCATATACTGCATCAGCACAATTGAGTCTTAAATGAACATCCCTGAATTTATATTCTACATCTTCATAGTGTTTTTCGGCTATTTCTTTTCTTATGCCCTGCATAATCTCTTCCACGTTAATTTCCTGCATTAAAATATCCTCCTGGTATTAATTCTTAATCTGCCATTTATGTGGTATTCTCACAACACCAATATCACCAACATTTGATACGACTTCAAATCTTATCGCCTGTTTATAAAAATCTATTGGTGCACCATCAGCACCGTATTCTATACTTACATTCATCCAATACTGACCAGGAATCAGATTTAAGTCAGTAAAAGTAATGTCATATTCACCATCTCGATTAACATCAAACTTTTCAAATCTTTCAATCTTAGTATTGGTTCCATAACACCAAAGGTCATCATTTCTGAATACGCCTATGCCAAAAACAACATCTTGTACTGGTTTATTCATCTTATATTTTGCTTTCAATGTCATAGTGTCCCCGGTTTTATATGTCGATACATCATGATCATTTACATCACACAGTTCAAGGCTGGTAAACATAATATCACCGCTCCCATAACGTGTGTTATTATCCCACTCTTCCTGACGCATACGTTTAATTTCTTCTTCTTTCTTTCTGCGTTCTTCTTCTTCCTGCTGTTTTTTTCTATCATCTGCTTCTTTTTTCTGTTGTCTTATTCTTTCTTTTTCCTGCTGACTGATTCTTTCTTCATTCATATAATTCAGATACTGAAGGTGAACTTCCTGCGGTTTTCCTTCCATCTCAATAAGACCATCTTTAATCCAGATTGAACGTTCACATATCTGTTCAATCTGACCAAGTGAGTGCGAAACAATGACAATTGTTGTTCCCTGTGCCTTGATTTCTCTTAACTTATTAAAACATTTTGCCTGGAAATTAGCATCACCAACGCCAAGAATTTCATCAATAAGCAGAATATCCGCATCAACATTAATCGCTACAGAGAATGCAAGTCTCATATACATACCTGATGAGTATGTTCTTACAGGATTATCTATGAACTCCTCAAGTTCTGAGAATGCTATAATATCATCAAGTCTCCTGTCAATCTCTTTTTTATCAAGGCCAAATATTGATGCATTTGTATATATGTTTTCACGTCCGGACATATCAGGATGGAAACCGGCACCAAGTTCAATAAGACTTGATACTCGTCCGCACATTTCAATAGTTCCTGAATTAGGATACATAATCTTTGTAAGCATTTTGAGAGTTGTACTCTTACCACAACCATTCTTGCCTACCAGACCAATTGCCTCCCCCTTTTTTACATTGAAACTGATTCCTTTAAGTACCTGTCTCATCTCATATTTATTACGTTTCCAGAAAAGCATCTTTTCTTTTAATTCACTTCCCTTATCGTAATAAACCTTAAAACTTTTTGTTATATTATTAACTTCAATTGCATTTTCTTTATTCATACTTAAAACCATGCCTTTCTACCGGTATTCATTAGAACTCCTCAGCAAAACCTTTCTGAAGCTTTTTAAACATAACTTCGCCTATCACTATAAATACAATTCCCACAATTAATGCCAGAAGTAATGAGTGAAGTTCCGGCACTTCTCCGTAATAAATAATCTGTCTGTAGATTCTTATTATAGGTGTCATAGGATTAAGATTGAAAAGAAATACAAGCCAGTAACCTGCACCTGAATTCTCAACCATATCTACACCATACATAACAGGTGTAAGATACTGCAACGCCATAACAAATATGCCAAGAATATACTGTAAATCTCTCAGATATACCGTGATTGATGATACAATAAGTGCAATTCCAAGACATAATATATACTCTACTATCATAACAATCGGCAGACAAAGCATTGCATGAATATGAATCCCACGTCCTGCAATAATTACAACGCCAAATACCACAATGAACGTAAGTATCATATTAACAAACGCACTTGTTACAGTTGCTATAGGAAGTACTTCTCTCGGGAAATATATTTTCTTTACCATATCTTTTTCTCTCAGAATACTTGATGCACCATCCGTAACACTTGATGAAAAAAACATCCATGGCACGAGTGCAACGAAAAGGAACAGATAATACTGCTCATAACTTGCTCTCATAATTACCGAGAAAACTATTGTATATACAACAAGCTGTAATAACGGGTTAATAAATGTCCATAAAAATCCAAGAACCGAACCTTTATATCTTCCCCTTAAATCTTTTCTTACAAGACTGAATATCATTTCCCTGTATTCGTATAATTCTTTTAAATGCTGCATACTGACCTCCATTCGTATTCACTAAAAAGCTGCATACATAAATCCGCTTGAACCCGAATCTGTATAACCAAACAATAATGCCAGAATAATAATTCCATAATAAAGCAGCCATCTTACAGCTAATGGCTTTGATGCTATCGTTTCCCTTATCTTAATGCCTTTTTCTTTAAAAATTCCGACAATAAATATTACCACACACCCTACTGCTATGACAATATAATCTTTTGGCTTTAATTCAAACTGTTTAAATATATCCCATGTCAGCAGCTGTACATTTAGCTTTGTAAACATCTCTGTCATCATCTTAACAGCAGTTCTCATTCCCAACTCACAGCAGTCGAATATCCATCCGATATTTACAAGAATAAATGTTCTGATTATCTTAAATATCTTCCAGCCTCTGCCATCACCGTTAATATGAAACTTTTCTAGTCCCTTTTTATAAATCGGTTCGCACAGATTGCTGAATGCAATTATGATACCATTATATAAACCATATGCTATATAACGCACTTCAGCCCCATGCCATATACCTACAATAAAGAATATTACAAGATTGGCAAAACATATCGGAAGCGTTCTTCCCAGATGATTACCAAGATGCTTCTTTCCCCATTTACTGAGTTTATTCATGCCTTTAGATAATGACATCGGATAAAAAATATAATCTTTCATCCATGTACCAAGTGTTATGTGCCACCTTCTCCAGAATTCACCAATTGACTTTGAAAAAAATGGCTGTCTGAAATTCTCATCCATCTTGATTCCAAACATCTGAGCCACACCTATTACAATATCAATACCACCTGAAAAGTCACAATACAATTCAACCGAATACATTAGCACTGCTGCAATTGTAACAAATCCACCATATTCATAATACTTTCCAAATACAGCTTCTACAAACACATATGCCCTGTCTGCAAGAATAAACTTCTTTGCAAGACCCCATATAACTCTCTGAAAACCATACTGTATATTTTTAAGTTCAAACTTATTGCCCTTAAAAAGCTGTGGTGCAAGCCTGTCATACCTTCCAATCGGTCCTTCCAGAATCTGTGGAAAGAATGATATAAAAAGTCCCAGTTTAAATATATTTTTTTCATAGTCATACTTGCCCATGTATACATCTATTAAATATGATGCCGACTGGAATGTGTAGAATGACAATCCCATTGCCATAATCATTTTACATGCAAGAGAATGTGCATTAGTAACTCCTATAGAAACAAAAAAGCTCTCAAAATTAATCAGGAAAAACTTTGAATATTTTAAGACAGCAAGAAGTCCAAACGTAAGTACAAGTCCTCCGGCAAGAACAAGCCTTTTCTTTTTCTTTGTTTTTTCCTTGTATTTTTTCTTTTCATCTTTTGTAAGTATCTCTTTATTTTGTGCAAGATACTTTTTAGATGAATCATTAATTTTCCAGATAAGCATCGCTGCAAAGTAGATAATTACTGTATCAAATACCATATATAACGAGCTTTTTACATTGTATCCCCAATAATAAACATAGCTCATTATAAGAAGCCAGACCCAACGAAACTTAGCAGGCAAAATATAATATACCAGAAGCCCAGCTATCAAAAAAGCATAAAACACTGTTGATGTCAGTGACATTTTTTATTCCTCCGTAGTCTTAAAAAGTTCTTCAAAAGAATCATAAAAATAATCCTTCATATTGAGAGTTCCATCTATATGTTTATCTATAACCTCACCGAGAACCTGTGAATATTCTTCAGCCAGATGCCCCTCCATATGGCCTTCTTTATCCGCATAATCATTATCCTCTCTCGGGAGGACATCCATTCTCGCCTTATTAAAATTGTAATATGTTACTCCAAGCTCACCAAAAAACTTTTCAAATTTTTCATTAACAACATCAAGTCCAAGTCTTTTAACACTTGACGGAGTGATAGGTGATGTCACACATATAAGTTCAATTCCGTTTTTATCACAGTATTCTTTTATCTTTTTAAAATATGCGACAGGATATGACTGCATTTTTGTAAACTGTCGTCCTTCCCATGTCTGCACATATCCTTCACCTAAAGGACCACCTTCTATATTATCACGATAAAAAAATCCCTGCCCCTTATATGGACCTTTTGCATCTTTAACATCAAGTGAATAAATATTGGCATTTTTATAATCCTCTGAATTTTTCTGGATTATATTATTTTTCACTGCTGAAAAATCCGTAGGGTCGCAATAAACATATCTCTTTGTAAATGCACTTCTTATATCCATGTATTCACTGTTATGAATAAAATAATCCCACTTGGTCAAAGAAAGCCAGCTGAACTGGTTATATATAAATGTTTCGGCGAAATATCCCTCTTCCTGTGGGCCAAACCAATATTGGTAGTCCACATCAAATATCACTCTTTTAACATCATTATTTTTACAACTCTCTTCAAGAACATAATATGAATCTTTTAATGTTTCTCCGGGAATTGCCATACTTAATGTAACTGTATCTGCCTGGCTGTCTATCTTTGCCGGGTCAATAGCACTTCTTGCATGCGAAGCACCAAGTACAATTGTATCATAATTTTCATCATCTTCATTTACATGCTGCAATATATAATGTATATATCCTGTCTTTGCAAAGCAATAATCACACACACCGATTATCACAATAAGTCCCACAATAAAAATCAAACTTTTTATATAAGGAAGTGCCTTTTTCATTTTGCTATCCATACCTTTCCAACGCCTGTATTTATATATCATCAGGCACAAATCCAGCCCATTATAGTCTTAATGTACCTCTTTGTCAAACACTCCGTGTATTTTTCTGATTCTATCACTAACAATATCTGCCGAACGCTTGTATGCAAGATGTTCTTTCGCATAATTCTGACCATTTACGGCAATTTTATTGTAAAATTCTTTATCTTCATAAAGTTTTTTCATAAATTGTGCAGCCTCATCCACGTGTGCATCAGCCCAGAGATTGCCTTTCTTAAAAGGCTCATAATCTTTATCAAGTTCTTTCATGTCGTAGCCAACCATGCAGGCTGTATCGCTGTTCATAAATTCTGTATTGCCAGACCAATTTGTCGCAATAACAGGCGTTCCGACATACATTGCCTCTGCCATGACAAGCCCAAAGCCTTCCGAACGATGAAGAGAAACATAAACATCAACATCAGCTATAAGTGAATTAACTTCTGTTTTGTTAAGATGTCCACACATATAATAAATATTATCATCTTTATCCACAACAGAATTGATTATTTTCTCGTCATCTGTTGATAATTCTGCTTCACTTATCTTAATAACAAGACCAACATCTTTATACTTTTTCTTTGTCTCTTCATCTTTACAAAAGCCCTCTTTAAATGCCTTTATTGCAGCGAGAGGATTCTTTCGTTCCATTACACTTCCACTGTTAAACATTACAAGAAACAGGAATTTATCTTCTGGAAGATTAAAATGCTTCCTATCATACTTTTCATCCGTAACAGGTGCAATGCAGTGAGGAACCGTAATTACCGGCTTGTCCGTATATTTTTTCAATGTATTTGTAACAAAATCGGACGGAGTCCATACTTCATCAACAAGCTTAAATGCCGGAAGCCATTCTTCCGGAAACGTCTCTAATTCCCATGCCCAGTATCCGATATTATATCTGTAATCCCATACTTCTTTTCCAAGACTTAAATATGCAACCATAAACTCACTCGCATTTACATGAATAACATTAATATCATACGGCAGTTCTGTTGTAAGCCTGTCATCATAAGTCTCATTTGTTCTTGAGCCTCCAGGTGGAACAAAAAAATCTCTTATAACATGCACTTCATTGTTTTCATCAAGAAGCCTGCACATTATTCTTGCACTCTGTCCCAGTCCATTATCGCCTTTAATATTACCAATTACATTGACACCCTGTTTATATTTTCCCGGCTCGTACTTCGCAATTGAATCTGCAGAAAGTTTATCAGTCGCATTATTAATAATTCCCGCTTTCATCTTGCTTAAAAGCTTCATCGGAATAATCTTTGTAAGCACCGGTCTCAACGCTTCTCCGGCATTTAAAAAAAGTTTAGAAAATCCCATAAATTCTCCATTTCTAATTCCTTGTATTGAATTTTTTCAAAAATATTATTTATTTTCCATCTGCGTATTGATAAAATCACGTACCATTCCACCAAGTCTGTCAGGAGTAAATTTTTCGAGTGCATTTTTATATGCATTTTCGTCTACAATTCCCACACTTGCCTTTTTATCAAAATTATGCATTGCCTGCGAAAGATTTTTTATCTGTTTTTCCTCTCCTCCGTCAAGACTGAACCTTTCAACACAGTTTCCAACAACTTCATCGAATATTTTCAAATCACTGGCAAGTATCGGCTTATTATGTTTCATAACTTCAAGAAGCGGCATTCCAAATCCCTCTGCCATTGAAGGAAATACAAAACATGAACAATTATTGTACAAATCGTAACGTGTAGTGTGTGAAACATATCCCAGATATGTCATGCCATCAAGTTCTGTGAGTGCATCTTCAACAAGTTTGCCAACATCTGCTTCCTGCATTTTACCAGCAAGGATAAGCGGCCTTGTGCCACCTGTCTTTCTATACTCGCGATATGCCTTTACAAGTATATCCACGCCTTTTCTCTTTTCCATATTACCTACATAAAGAAAATAATTCTCATCTTTTGGCGGAACATACCGCGTAAGCGGATTAGATATGATGTATGCATTACAGCTTGCTATCTTTGCAGCTTCTGGAAAATACATACACGTATCGGCTTTTGTCTGCTCTGAATTGTAAAGTATCATATCCGTTCTCTTTAATGTACGTTTAAGATTAATATGGAAATACGCACTGTATACTTTTCCAAAATATTTTACATATTGTATAGGAAACATATCATGTATTGTTATAAGTGTTTTAAATCCCTTTCCCATATTTATAGGAATAATCGTATTTACTTCCCAGAATATATCCGGGCTGACATTCTTTAATTCATTTCTTATAAAATTAAAGTAAAGATAAACGCCCGCACTCTTGTATACCGGTTTGCCCCATGATATAACCCTGATTCCCCTTGCTTCAAATCTTTTTATATACTCGCTTTTTGCAACATCGGTAAATAAAACCCATTCAAACTCGTCATAATTAATAAGCTGTTCAAGGAAATCATTAAGATACATTCCTACACCGCTCGGTCTTGAGCCGAGTGTTCTTGCATCAACTGCAATCTTTATTTTCCTCATTTTATGCCTTTCCTGCTTTCATACGCCATGCGGTATTCCTGATAATCTTTGTAAAACCGGATATTGTCTCCACGAATAACTTTTGCAAGGACTTCCGAATACTTTTCTGCCATCCAGCCCATCATGTGACCTTCCCAGTCTGCAAAATCATCATCTGTTCTTTCCAGTTCATCAAGTGATACAAGATTAAAATCTATATATCTTACTCCATTCTGACTGCAAAGATTGGCAAACCATCTGCCTGTTTCCTCTGATACTCCGTCCAGTGCTGCCTTCGGCGTAATAGTCGTTGTAACGCACGTAAGCTCTATATTATTTTTTTTACAAAATCCAACAATCTTTTGAAAATATTTCAGAGGAGTTTTTCCCACATCATTTTCATCCCATGCAAATGGTTCAAATTGGCCTTTATCATCTGCACGCTGTGTCCTGTAATAAAAACCTTTTCCTTTATATTCACCATAAGCATCCTTGTCTATAACAGCACTTATATCATAATCCCTGTATGCTTTCGACATCTTGAGTTTAATATTGCTTTTTATTCCGCTAAAATCTGACACCCATGAATTTTTATTTACAAAAGTTGTTCTGAAATCTTTATCAAGAAGGTTATTCCAGATAAAATCAATTTTTCTTGTAGATAATGGAAGATGCGAATACACAGCCGTCTCAATAAATTCACCGCCCTTGTAATTGCACCAGTACTGATAGTCCATCTCAAGTATCACTTTTTTAATCTTATTGTGTGCAGCCGCCTCTCTTAAAAGATAATAATTATCTCTTATAAACGCACCCGGAATACACAGATTAACGGTATTATCAGAGGCACCATACTCATCAAGCACAGCCGGGTCAACCCCTGCCCTGCCATGTGAAGCCCCGATTATAACTGTATCGTAGCCATCTTTCGTACCAGGATTGTCAACCTGATGAATTATATATCTTGTGTATCCTGATTGGGCAAATATAAAATTGCACGCATTCATAAGCACAATAACCACAATTATAAATGCAGCTGCCCTCATAATTCTTTTAAAATTGTGCATATAAGAAGCCTCCTGTTTCTGCTGAAACATATCCTAATACAGGAATTGACATAACAAGCATAAGATATACAGCCCATCTTAATATAAGTGGCTTTTTTGCAAGTGATTTTCTTATATCAATGCCTTTTTCATTTATAACTCCTACAATAAACAATGCTGCTATACCAACTGCTATTGCAAGCATATCCATGCTTGAAAATTCCATCATTGCTCTTACGCTTCCGTCAAACAACGGCTTTATGCTGAAATTGACAAATACATTTTTTATAAGAACAAATGATTCTTTAAGATTTGCTGCATCATCAAAAAACCAGCCTATATTTACAAGTATAAATGTTCTTATAATCTGAAATACCCTGTACCATTTCGCATTTTTGTTGATGTGCGTAACTTTGAACATTTTCTCATACACCGGCTCTAACAGACTGCTTGCAGCAATTATTATTCCGTTGTACATTCCATATACAATAAACTTCCATGCAGCTCCATGCCATACGCCTACAAGGAAAAATATAAGTAAATCAGCAAGACATATCGGAAGTGTTTTTCCTGCAAATGTGCCGAGATGTTTTTTCATAAGCTTTGAAAACTTCATCATTTTCTTAGATAGACTAAACGGATAAAACACATAATCTTTCATCCACGTTCCAAGTGTTATATGCCACCTTCTCCAGAATTCTGAAATTGACTTTGAAAAAAATGGCTGTCTGAAATTCTTGTCAAGCCTGATTCCATATAGCTCAGCTGCACCTGATACAACATCCATTCCACCCGAAAAATCCGCATATAACTGCAGGCAGTATGCAAGAACTCCAACAATTACAAATATTCCGTTATAATCATACGGATGAAGAAATACTTTGTCTGCCACTACTCCAATTCTGTCAGCAATAACAATTTTCTTGAAAAATCCCCACAGCATCAGCTGAAGTCCATATTCTGTATTCTCAAGGCTGAAATAATGTGGTTCGTTAAATTGAGGGCTTAATCTGTCATATCTTCCAATTGGTCCCTGCATAATCTGAGGAAAAAATGATACAAATAATGCAAATTTAAAAATATTATTGCAACATTCATATTTATCCCTGTATACATCTATTATATAACCTGCTGACTGAAATGTATAAAATGATATTCCTAACGGAAGCAGCAGCTTAAATGTCGGAATTGTATCATATTTTCCTGTAAACACACCTATAACCGCATTAATATTTTCTATTGCAAATGTGTGATATTTAATCACTGCAAGTATTCCGAATATAATAACAAGAAGCAATGCAACTATAAGTTTTTTTCTTCTTTTGACATCTTCTTTTATCTTTTTCTTTTCACTTCTGTCTGCCTGTGCCGGAATATTTTTTATTCTCTCATTTTCTTTATTTAGAAACACTCCTGCAAAATAGGTAACTATCGTCGTTGTTATTATAAAAATTATTGTCTTATATCCTGAACAAAGATAATAAAAACAGCTCAATACAAGAAGCCATACCCACTGCATTTTCTTTGGTATTATATAATATACAATCACTCCTGCCAGCAAAAACAGCAGAAAACCCGTTGAAACTAATGACATAACATCTCCTCATGCACTATTCTGTCTTAACATGCCATATTATAAATCAGCATATACAATTTTTTCCTGAATAATATATAATAATACCATATATACATACTATAAATCAATTAAAAGCATTTAATTGAAGCACACAAACACTCCTGCCTCTTTTGTTATTTTTAATGGTTTCCTTGTTTTTTTCATTATAAACGCTTTAAAATCTGAATATCTGTCCAAAAGATAATGATTCTGATTGCCATGACATGACAAAATATATTCAATAATAGGCTCTGCCACGTCAACAAGCAGATAATCATCATACAAACGCTTATCTACCTTATTAAAATATTTTTTCAGCAATCTTTCCCCATTATCAAGCCCAAACTTCTCATACAGCACATCCGCCGACAAAACTATTCTTTTATCAAACTGATTAACCAGTTGTGCAATTTCCTGCATATGATGGCTTCCATATGTACTAAACACGGCCTTTCCTCCGGGTTTTAGCACTCTCTTTATCTCTTTAAAAGCTTTCCCCGGTTCTTCGCAATAAAAAATCACATGATTAGCTATCACACAGTCAAATGAATTATCATCAAACGGCAGGTTCATACAGTCTGCTACACCATAATCAAACATTCCGTTTCCGATATTTCTTCTTGCATCATTAACCATTCCCTCAGAAATATCTGTAACAGTTATTTTAATATTCTTAAGTTTCTCAACATTTTTTATATTATCAACCCATAGTCTCCCATCGCCGCATCCCGTTTCCAGCACTTTTATTCCCGGTTCAAGTCCACACTGCTCATATATCCAAGAAAACCATCCCTGCTTATTAACAGAATACTTTGCGTGCAGATTAATTCTCGCAGAAATATTTCCGGCATTAAGATATTGTGTTTTAAGACTGTTTTCCATGTTGGTAAGATGTATTAAAGAAAGCATGCTGCTCCAGTCTATGGATTCGCTGTCCTTTAATATTTTTTCCGTATCTTCTATTGCATTTTTTACAAGCTGCATCTGGGCAATCTTATCCTTTATAAGATTAAGCTGCAGATGAAGTGAATTTATAAGAATGTTGTAATCCGAATCACCTACAGTTATATTTTTTATATCATCAAGAGAAAACCCAAGATACTTAAATAACAATATCTGCTGCAGCCTTGCAAAATCTGCATCCGTGTAAAATCTTGCCCCATTTTCATTGACATATGATGGCTTTAAAAGATTCTTTTTATCATAAAAACGTATTGTCCTTACTGTCACATTTGCTTTTTTTGCAAATTCTCCTGATGAATAAAATCCCTCTTTATGCATAAATCCACTCCTCTGCCAGTTAATTTTTATAATTTGAATATTTTTTAAAAAACGCTTGAAGATAACGTAACGTCATCTTTTATTATATATTTAACAAAAATTAATGCAACATATAATGACGCTGATGCGTCAAATTTTTATAACAAAAGATTGGAGATTGATATTTTATGAAAGGAATTATTTTAGCGGGCGGTTCCGGTACTAGGCTTTACCCTCTGACAATGGTTACAAGCAAGCAGCTTCTTCCGGTATACGACAAGCCTATGATTTATTATCCTATGTCAGTTCTTATGAATGCCGGAATCCGTGATATTTTAATTATCTCTACGCCTCAGGATTTATCACGTTTTGAAGAACTTCTTGGCGACGGCCACCAGTTTGGTGTAAACCTGACATACAAAGAACAGCCTTCACCGGACGGACTCGCACAGGCATTTATTATTGGCGAGGATTTTATCGGTGATGATACAGTTGCAATGATTCTCGGCGATAATATTTTTGCCGGAAGCGGATTAAACGAACGCCTCAAAGCAGCCGTACATAATGCTGAAAGCGGTGTCGGTGCAACCGTATTTGGTTATTACGTTGATGACCCCGAAAGATTTGGTATTGTGGAATTTAATTCTGATGGAAAAGCCATTTCGATTGAAGAAAAACCCGCAAAGCCAAAGAGCAATTACTGTGTAACAGGATTGTATTTTTATGACAACAAAGTTGTTGAGTACGCAAAAAATCTTAAACCTTCTGCAAGAGGTGAGCTTGAAATTACCGACTTAAACAGAATCTATCTTGAATCCGGAAATCTTAACGTAGAACTTCTCGGTCAGGGATTTACATGGCTTGACACAGGTACACATGAAAGTCTTGTTGAGGCAACTAATTTTGTAAAAACAGTTGAAACACATCAGCACAGAAAAATTGCATGCCTTGAAGAAATTGCATATTTAAACGGCTGGATTACAAAAGATGACGTATTAAAGGTATACGAAATCTTAAAGAAAAACCAATACGGACAATATCTCAAAGACGTTCTTGACGGAAAATATATTGATACAATCCGCAGATAAATTTTTCACATACAGTATAAGGAGATTACCAATTATGAATATTATTGTAACCGGCGGTGCCGGATTTATCGGAAGCAACTTTATCTTCCATATGTTAAAAAAATACCCTGATTACAGAATCATCTGTCTTGACTGCCTTACATATGCAGGCAATCTTTCTACACTTGCACCTGTAATGGATAATCCTAATTTTAGATTTGTCAAAGAAAATATCACAGACAGAGCAGCTGTATACAAGCTTTTTGAAGAAGAACACCCTGATATGGTTGTCAACTTCGCAGCGGAATCACATGTTGACCGTTCAATCGAAAATCCTGAGATTTTCCTTGATACTAATATTAAAGGTACAGCAGTGCTTATGGATGCATGCAGAAAATATGGAATCACACGTTACCATCAGGTTTCTACAGATGAGGTTTATGGCGATTTACCTCTTGACCGTCCTGATCTCTTCTTTACTGAGGAAACACCTATACATACATCAAGCCCTTACAGTTCTTCAAAAGCCGGAGCCGATTTACTCGTTCTTGCATACCACAGAACTTACGGGCTTCCTGTTACAATAAGCAGATGTTCCAACAACTATGGTCCATATCATTTTCCGGAAAAACTCATTCCTCTTATGATTGCAAACGCATTAAATGACAAGCCACTTCCTGTTTATGGTGAAGGTCTTAATGTCCGTGACTGGCTCTATGTTGAAGACCATTGCAAAGCTATTGACCTTATCATTCACAAAGGAAAAGTTGGCGAAGTATACAATGTTGGCGGACATAACGAAAAACGTAATATTGATATTGTAAAACTTATCTGTAAAGAACTTGGCAAGCCCGAATCACTTATTGTTCACGTTGGCGACCGCAAAGGGCATGACATGCGTTATGCCATCGACCCGACAAAGATTCACAATGAACTTGGATGGCTCCCTGAAACAAAATTTGAAGACGGTATCAAAAAAACTATAAAATGGTATCTTGACAACAGGGAATGGTGGGAAACAATCATTTCCGGTGAGTATCAGAATTATTATGAAAAGATGTATAAAAACCGCTGATTAACATTTTATACATACCATTCAGACAATACATAATGGAGATTTTATATGAAATTTTTAGTTACAGGAGTTGGCGGCCAACTCGGTCACGATGTGATGAATGAATTAATAAAGCGTGGTCATGAAGGAATCGGAAGTGACATTGCACCTGAATATTCGGGAGTTAAAGATAATTCAGCCGTAACAACCGCACCTTATATATCCCTTGATATTACAGATGACTTTTCCGTAAATAAAGTCATAACCAGCGTAAATCCTGATGTGGTTATTCATTGTGCTGCATGGACAGCTGTAGATGCTGCAGAAGATGACGAAAATAAAAATAAAGCCCATTCAATCAATGCTGATGGAACCAGAAACATTGCCGCTGCATGCAAAAAAACAGACAGTAAAATGATTTACATAAGTACTGACTATGTATTTGATGGTCAGGGAAGCACCCCCTGGCAGCCAGACTGTAAAGACTATAAACCGCTCAATGTTTATGGCGAAACTAAACTTGCAGGCGAGCTTGCTGTTTCCAGTACAATTGAAAAATATTTTATCATCCGCATTGCGTGGGTTTTTGGGCTTAACGGTAAAAATTTTATAAAAACAATGCTTAATGTCGGTAAAAAACATGATGAAGTCCGTGTTGTAAATGACCAGATTGGAACTCCTACTTACACTCTTGATTTATCACGTTTACTTATCGACATGGCAGAAACCGATAAATATGGTTATTACCACGCAACTAATGAAGGCGGATATATTTCGTGGTATGATTTTACATGTGAAATTTACCGTCAGGCAGGACTCAAAACAAAAGTTACACCTGTAACAACTGCCGAATATGGTCTTTCAAAAGCTGCACGGCCTTTTAACAGCAGGCTTGATAAAAGCAAACTTGTTAAAAACGGATTCACTCCACTGCCAGCATGGCAGGATGCACTTAACCGATATCTCCACGAAATAGGAGAACTTGCTGATTAATCATCAATAACCCGATACATTTTTTATTAACACTATTTTTTAATTTTAAGGAGAATACTATGGGACAGATTAAAGTTACACCTTGCGACATAGATGGTCTTTATATAATAGAACCGACTGTTCATGGTGACAGCCGCGGTTATTTTATGGAAACATATAATCAGAATGATATGCATGAAGCAGGACTTGACATGGTCTTTGTACAAGATAACCAATCAAGTTCATCAAAAGGCGTGCTTCGCGGACTTCATTTCCAGAAAGAATTTCCGCAAGGCAAGCTCGTCCGTGTAATCAAAGGGCGTGTATTTGATGTTGCAGTTGATTTACGCTCGGATTCAAAAACATACGGAAAATGGTTTGGTGTCGAACTCACTGAAGAAAATAAAAAGCAGTTCTATATAAGTGAAGGATTTGCACATGGATTTCTTGTATTAAGTGATACAGCTGAATTCTGTTATAAAGTCACTGATTTCTATCATCCTGGTGATGAGGGCGGACTTGCATGGAACGACCCGGTAATCGGCATCAAATGGCCTGAGATAACAGGCGAATATCCTGGAAATGCTGACCCTTCCGGCTACACATTAAAAGATGGCACGCCACTTAACTTCAGCGAAAAAGATAAATTGTGGGACACGCTTGAAAATACATTTAAATTTTGAAAAAATCCCAGTGAGTTGCAGCTCACTGGGATTTTTATTCCTTTTTTGCAAGGCGGCTTAAACCCTAGGCTGATTGCCGACTAATAATCTCTATCCAGCCATTTACAAATATAGTAGGCTACTATACTTGCCATAATAGAGATTACAAATTCTGCGGATGATACGTATCCACAACCTCCATAATCTTCTTTCTTATATCTGCCGAATCTTCTGCATATGCCATTTCTTTTAACTCTTCAAGCTTTTCATAGAAATGTTCTTTGTCAAATTCGATTGGTCTGCCTATGTGAATAAGTTTGTTATCTGTGTCCTGCATGCCCTCTTCATTCATGAGAAGCTCTTCGTAAAGCTTTTCACCGGGACGCAGACCTGTATATTTGATTTCCATGTCAACACCGAGCGTGTAACCCGAAAGACGTATTAAGTTCTTTGCAAGATCGTCAATCTTTACCGGCTCACCCATATCAAGAATAAATATCTCGCCGCCTTTGGCATAAGCTCCCGCCTGAAGGACGAGTGATACCGCCTCCGGAATTGTCATAAAGTATCTGATAATATCAGGGTGTGTAACTGTAACAGGACCTCCCGCCTCAATCTGTCTTTTAAAGAGCGGAATAACCGAACCGTTGCTTCCAAGCACGTTTCCGAATCGAACAGCAACGAAATCTGTCTTTGATTTCTCATTAAATGACTGGATTATCATTTCACAGATTCTCTTTGTTGCACCCATTACATTTGTAGGATTAACAGCCTTGTCCGTAGAAATCATAACAAACTTCTTAACTCCGTACTTATCAGCCATCTTTGCAACATTCCATGTTCCGACAACATTGTTCTTTATAGCCTCATTAGGGCTTACTTCCATGAGCGGAACATGCTTGTGTGCTGCCGCATGATAAACAATATCAGGCTTGTACTGTTCAAATACCGATTCAAGTCTTGATGTATTTCTTATTGAACCGATAAGCGTAACCACATTTGCATCAGGATATTTTATTTTTAATTCCTGTTGTATGTCATAGGCATTATTTTCATATATATCAAATATAACAAGACATTTCGGCTTGTGGCTTACAAGCTGTCTGCAAAGTTCGGAACCAATTGAACCGCCGCCTCCTGTTACAAGCACTGTCTTGTCTTTAACATAACCCATAATTGATTCTATATCAACTTTTACAGGGTCTCTTCCAAGCAAGTCAAGAACATCAACATTTCTTAAATCCTTAATGTTAATCTCGCCGTCAACCATCTGGTAAACGCCGGGAAGAATCTTTAAGTTACATGATGTTTCTTTACAGATATTAAGAATCTCCCTCTTATCCTTAGTTGATGCTGAAGGAATAGCGAATATTATCTCATCGATGTCATAATATCTTGCATACTCTTTTATATGGTCTCTTGTACCTACAATTTTGACACCACGGATATACTTTCCAACTTTTCCCAAATCGTCATCTATTATACAAACCACCTTTGAGTTGTCGAGGTATCTCGAATTGGAAATTTCTCTCATCAGCACACTTGTTGCCTCTCCGGCACCGATAATCATTATCTTTAACTGTTCCGAGGTATGTCTGTATTCATTAATAAGCTGCCTTAAAAGCCTGTACATAAAACGGCTTGCACTCATTGCAACTATAAGAAATACTCCTGATGTAAAATAACATGAACGTGGAAGCATCCATCCCATAAAAGATGTCACGCAAAGATGTGCCAGCTCTGCAACAACGCATGCTTCCACAATTTTATAAAGTTCTGCGATACTTGCATACTGCCACAGACTGTGATACATCCTGAAACACCAGAATATTATAAGCGTCACGATTGTAAATGGAATAACATTTACAATGTACTTTTGTATATATTCTTCCGGAACACTTGCTATATTTATCTCAAAACGCATAATCAGTGAAAGAAATACTGAACCATTTATGAGAATAATATCCGTTATAACCAAAAAAATTCTTCTTACAAGGAGCTGTATCCTGTCTTTTCTTGTATCTCCCATATCTTTTCCTATTTCCTTTCACCATCAGTCTTACTAAGTAAGCCTTTTAATGTGCCAACTCCGTAACTTACATGAAGCAATAAAAACAAAAATGGCAGTGCCACATTTGTCATATTTTTCTTTTTGCCTGCTTTCATCACCGAAAATGCTGACATTACTGCTGCCAGAAGTCCATAAACAGACCACATCAACTTTGTAAGTTTTTTTGCAAGCCTGTTAAGCGGCATACATATTTTCTGGCCTGTTCCGATTACCGACATTATAATTGCCGATACAAAGGCAAATGGCACAAAATGATATAATGACAAACATTGCGGACATATTTTTGCTGTTTTCCCAATCCACAATCCATTGGAATATTTCTGTTTTAACATCTTAGGAAGACTGCTTCTTATATGCTGATATGAGATAATATCAGGGTCAAAGCAAAGTTTAAATCCTGCTTCCCTCATTCTGTAATGAATCTCATTATCTTCCGTGCGTGCAAGATTTTCATTAAAAAAACCGACCTTATCAAAAACTTGTCTTCTGTACGCAGCATGAAACATTGATTTTACATATGTTTTTCCCGGATTGTTCCTGTATGGAGCTATACTTGAGCCAAACATGCTGCTCTCCGCAAGCAGAAGCGTATTCTTCCACGGAGTCTCTTCATCTATAATCACAGGTCTCTGTCCACCGCATATATCCTCTCCGCTCTCAAGAACACGCACATTTTTGCTCACGAAATCCTTAGGAATCTCGGCATGTGCATCTACTTTTATGATTGCATCGCCTTTATATTCCCTGAGTGCTACATTCCAGCCTGACGGTAGTGTTCTCTTAGGATTATCAAGCACCACAACTCTTCTGAAATCATCTTTGTATTTTTCCTTGAAATTATCAAGATGTTTTTTTGTATTATCAGTTGATGCCCCATCAACAAGCACAACTTCCATATCATTATGATTGTAATCCTGTGCGGCTATATCGCCAAGAATTCTGTCAATTGCATTTTCTTCATTATATGCAATTACACACATTGTAATAAACATAATGTCTCCAATCCTACTTCCTGATTACAGAATAAAAAGTATTCCATAAAATGCTACAGTCATCAACCAGTCCAAATTTTCTTAAACTTTCAAGATTATATTGCATTTTAACAGGAAGAATCTGCTCTACATAAGTCTTATCGGCATTTTTTGCATCCTTCAAAAGCTTATCCTCATCCTTGTATGCAATGCTTGTCCTCGATGTAAGTCCTGCAGGAAGAAGCAGTGTTGCATACATCTCAGGTGTATAATGCTTAACATATTTCGGCACTTCAGGTCTTGTCCCAACAAGTGTCATATCACCAGCTATTATATTAAAAAGCTGTGGAAATTCATCAAGTCTGAATTTTCTTAAAAATTTACCAACCTTTGTTATTCTTGCGTCACCTGCCACTGTAACCTGGCTTCCAATACATGAAGCATTATTCACCATAGTTCTGAATTTGTAAATCTTAAAAATTCTTCCATACTGCGTAACTCTTTCCTGCCTGAAAAAAACAGGACCTTTTGAGTCTAACTTTATCATGGCTGCAATAACTGCCATAGGAATTGCAAGAAATACAAGCATTATTAATGAAACTATGACATCAAATACCCTTTTTGCACGAAACCAGCCTCTTCGCTGTGCGATTATATTATAATATTTTCTGACCTCACGCGTTCTCATACGGTCAGGCAGCTCATTCCACTGTCTTAACTCCATAATTAAATCTTCCTTAATCTGTTAAAATTCTCAATGATATACTCTGTCTGCTCATCTGTAAGACATGTGTGAAGCGGAAGTGTAATTTCATTTTTATACATCTCGTATGAATTTGGGAAATCTTTTATATCAAATCCAAGGTTCTTGTATGCCGTATGCATAGGAAGAGGTTTGTAATGGACATTAGTTGCAATACCTGCCTCTGCCATTGCTGTTATAAGGGAATTTCTCTTTTCTTCATCATATGGAAGCACTCTTACAAGATAAAGATGTCCACTTGAAATATTACCGCCATCAAAGTGTTTAAGTGTCATTATATCATCATCTTTAATCCACTCATCATAACGCTCAATAATCTCTTTTCTTCTCGCAAGAAGGCTCTTATAACGCTTCTGCTGTACAAGGCCTACAGCGGCAAGAATATCTGTCATATTACATTTGTAATAAGGTCCCTTTATGTCATATTCCCATGCACCTAACTTTGTCTTTGCAAGTGCATCTTTTGACTGTCCGTGAAGCGTAAGAAGCATAAGATTATGATAAATCTCCTCATCTTCAACACCCGGCACATGTCTCCATACAAGTCCGCCACCCTCAGCTGTCGTAAAATTCTTAACAGCGTGAAATGAAAAGCTTGTAAAATCAGCACATTCTCCACTCATCTTTCCATTCTGTGAAGCACCATATCCATGTGCAGAATCAGCAAGAATTAAAATATGTCCCAATGCTTCCTGCATCTTTGAAGAAGGTCTAAAAAGGCTCTTCTTTGATTCAACAATAGCTCGTATACGGTCGTAATCAACCATAACACCGCCCAGATCAACAGGTATGATTGCCTTTGTATTTTCATTAATCATACTCTCAACCGCAGCATAATCAATGTGGAATGTTCCTTTTTCTACATCCACAAGACGCAGCGTCGCACCAACATGACATACAACACTGGCACTGGCAGTGTATGTATATGCCGGCACAATAACTTCATCTCCCGGTCCTATCTCAAACAAGCGTAGTGCCATCTCCATACATGATGTTGCCGAATTAAGGCATACACCTCTGTTTGTATGCGTAAATTCTGCCATCTTTCTTTCAAGTTCCTTAGTCTTTGGTCCTGTTGTAATCCAGCCGGAACGCATAACCTCGGCAACTGCTTCTATCTCTTCTTCTGTTATATCAGGTGGTGAAAACGGTATATTCATAATATCCTCCTTGTTTTTCAAAGAAAAATCCCAATGTGCATCTTTGATGCACTATGTCTCCTAGCGAGGAGAGGATTTATCCTCCTTCTATTCTTTCTTTGTCATATCCGGAAATGCATAATTCAAATCTCCGCTGCTGTTGGCAATAGAAATAGAATAACTAATTGTATTATATCCATTCTGCGTAAGAGTTATAGTCTTTGTACCCGACTTTTTCTCAAATGAACACGGCACAATCCCAACATATACGCTGTCTACATAAAGTGCTGCACCTGCAGGTGCTGTTACATTTACCTTGTAACCATTTGTTGATGCTGCAGTCGTCGATGAACTGCTGCTCTTAGTCGAGGCTGACTTAGATGTCATATCTATAACTTTTGTAGAATAAGCCGAACTTACTGTAAATGTCTCTGTATATGCTTCATAATAATTAGCTGCCAGTGTCAGGACATGACTGCCAAATTTCAACATAACAGGTTCTGTATAATCCACTTCCTCGCCGTCAATCGTCATGACAGCATTTGACGGAGTAACTTTAAAATTAACAGCTCCCTGCTCATCAACTGGAAGCTTATATTCACTGAAATCAACCGTTGTCTCTTTATTTTTCTCAACCGTAACAGTCTTCTTTCCGCTCATGGTTCCTGCATCAAGTTCAAGATCATATGTTCCGGTTGCTGCAGTAACAAGCATATTATCAGTCACACCTACAAGCTGGCTCTTTCCTATACTTGCATATCCGCCCTCAAATGCACTTACTCCTGTGAACTTAATATATCCGTGTCCTACATCAACTACAATTGAGTAAACCGTACTATCAACACCTCTTAATATTACAGTATCCTGTTTTACAATCTGGGAAATAGATATCTTTTCATTATCTGACAAAATCACCGATTTCTGTGCATATACAAGATTAGTTGAACCAATCGTAATCTTTCTTGTGCTTTCATCAAAATCAAGCCCTGTAATCCCGGTTCTTTCCCACGCATCCTTTGCACCGTAGATTGTCAGTGCTGTTCCTTTTTTATCACATGTAACTTCGTATATCTCACCCGGCTTCATGTTGGATGGTGCTATCTTTGTTCCATATTTTGTCTGAATATCAGTTCCCCCCGTATATGGAACTTCATATTCTATTCCTGATGAATTTTCAACAAATCTCATCTTTTTGGCATCTTTATCTAATGAAGACAAAACACCTTCTATTGTAATTTCATTTGTTTTTGCATTTACAGGTGCATCCGTAATTGACTTTGTCGGTGCCGGAAGTATTGAGCTTCCCGGTATGACAGAACTTGTTTTTTTCGAGCCGCAGCCTACAAGACCTGACACAGAAATGACAACAATCATCATAACGGAAACTGCCTTATATATTATATTAAAAAATACATTTTTGTTCATACGTACTCCAATTCAAAATCTATCCGTACTTGTAAGCTATATTATCACAATGCACCTATACTTGCAAGAAATTCCAGCCTGCGGCTGTTTACGGATGTAACTGCTTTCAGTTTTTCAACACTTTTGGGTGGTATCCATGCCTTATTCATATTATAATAATAATTGATTATCTTCCAGAATTTTTCCGGAAATGAAAAAAGCACTCCTAAAAGCTCCAAATCAATATCAGATACAGGTTTTACTTTGTCATATTCATCAAGCATTTTGTATGCCGTCTGAATATCCCACTCATATTTTTCAAGAATTTTTCTCATAAACTGGTACAAATCACTTATCTGACATTCATTGCGGCACTTCTCAAAATTCGTGACAAATACAGTGCTTCCGCAAAAACATACATTATGATATGTATAGTTGCCATGTACAAGTTCACCGCTAAGCTGTGCCTGCAAAAAACGTTTTTTTAATTTATCATCGCTCATTTTACGGACAGCATTCACCGCCTCACTGTAAAATGAACCTATATTTCTATATGCAATATTTTCAAACTCAGATTTCTTTTTCTTATTTTTAAGATAATTGGATGCCTGTTTCAGTTCTTTCATATGGCGCACATAATTATCCGCAAGCCTCATGTTTTCTGCTACAGGATTAACATCCATCTCCCTGAAACACACTGCCGCTTCATCAAGTGATGTATGCAGCCTTGCAAGCGTTGAGACACCGGCTGCTATATCCGAAATATCATTCACATTACACTCTCTTGCATCAACCCAGTTTTTCAGTATATACCGTCTGCCATCCTCCTCATTCTCACTCACAAGCCCGCCATCTGCATTTCTTATATATGTATCAACATTAATAAATCCATTATGTGCAATAGTTTTAGTAATTATATCTTCTCTTTCATAATATTTATCAGGATGATTACACTCGAGAAACAGCTTCACTCCCTGATTTGTAAAGAGCAGCATTCCTCCTCTTCCACGCATAGTTTTATACACATCTATATCATACTGTTTTAATACATCCAGTGATTTTTCATTCATTATAAACCTCCACACTTCCATATGTCTGTCTTATCATATGAAAGCTGTGGAGGAAAAATACCCTAAAGTTAATTAAGATGTTCTATTAATGCTATAAGTGTTGCTTTATCATTAAGACGTGGATTTTCTATTACAACGCCAAGGAGTTCATTGAGTGTCTTCCCTATTTCAGGACCTTTAAGTCCATATTCCATCAAATCATTTCCCGTTATATCAAGGTCTTTTATACAGATACAGTCACCTCTTTTTGTAATCTCATCATACATAGTCCTGAGAACGATAAGGTGTTTTTTCTTGCCAGCAAGCTTTATACCGGTAATTTCTTCCTTTGTGGCAATTATGGCCTCTTCATGCTCAAACATCATCTGTATGAGTTCTCTTCCGTATTGGTGGACTGCCTCTCTTAATGCTGGTTCATTTTCTTCTATTGTTACTTTTGAATTAGCAACAAGTTTTGTAACATGCTCCACCGTATAATTATCAAGTTTCAATTCCCTGAGCGTCTTTCTTACATTTTCCGGTTCAAGCGTGTTAAGAAGTGCTGCATACCTGAAAACAGGCTGTTTTTTAGAAAATTTCAACATTGTAAGTGCATTTCTTGAATATCTTCCGCCAAGCACCCGGCCGATATCCGGAAGCACATATTTAAACAGCCCCGTCTCATAAAATCTCATTACATAACCGGGGTTATCCGACAACAATGTTTTTACAAGCTCAACCTGTATGCGTTCCATGCTGACATGGCTTATTGATGGTGACAGCTTTGATATTGCATTGTATGTATTTTCTTCAATATCAAATCCGAGCTGGGCAGAGAATCGTATTGCACGCATCATTCTCAAAGCATCTTCCGTAAAACGCTCTTTTGCATCTCCCACACATCTTATAATACCTTTGTTCAAATCATTTATTCCGTCAAATTCATCAACAAGGCCTGTGCTGTCATTGTATGCCATTGCATTAATTGTAAAATCACGTCTTTTTAAATCATCCTTTAAATCTGATGAAAATTCGACATTTTCAGGATGACGGCAATCCTTATATTCCCCGTCAATACGGTATGTAGTTATCTCATAACCGGTTTTGCCTATCATCACGGTAACAGTTCCATGCTGTATGCCTGTATCTATTGTTCTTGCAAATATTTCTTTTATCTGTGAAGGCAGTGCTGATGTCGTTATATCCCAATCCTGCGGTGTTCTGCCAAGAATACAGTCACGGACACAGCCACCGACAGCAAATGCCTCGAAGCCTGCCGCCTCTATCTGTTTTATTATATCCTTAACCTCCTGCGGCATCACAATATTGTATTTATCCATACATTACCTCATTTCCACAAATTTTAATCTTTTATAAAAGGCGGGCTTTTGCCCGCCTTTGTCTTTATCTATATTAATAATCTTTTAGTATGCTTTACCCCAGTAAACCATCTTCTTTGCCGGCTTTCCGCAGCATACACATACATCTGAAAGATGTTCCTGTGCAAATGGCATACATCTTGAAGTAGCAGTTGTATCTTCCTTAATCTTATCCTCACATGCCTGGTCACCGCACCACATAGCCTTAACAAATCCAGGTTTATTAGCAACTATATCCTTAAACTCATCATAATTTGTTGCAACATAAGTATGCTCATCTCTGTGCTTTCTTGCACGTTCAAGCATCTCAACCTGCATTGCATCAAGAATCTCTTTAATCTTATCAGCAAGTTCAGAAATATTAACTGTAATCTTCTCTCTTGTATCTCTTCTTACAACGATAGCCTGACCAGCTTCAATATCTCTTGGTCCCATCTCAACTCTTACAGGAATACCACGCATCTCCTGTTCTGAGAACTTCCATCCCGGATTCTTATCAGAATCATCAACCTTAACACGAAGTCCTGCTGCCTTGAGTGTATCCATAACCTCAAATGCCTTATCAAGCACGCCTTCCTTCTTCTGCATGATAGGAATAATATCAACCTGAACAGGTGCAACTCTAGGCGGAAGAACAAGACCTGAATTATCACCGTGTGTCATAATAACAGCTCCGATAAGTCTTGTTGTTGCTCCCCATGATGTCTGGTGAACATACTTTAACTTATTATCTTTATCTGTATACTGGATACCAAATGCCTTTGCAAATCCATCACCGAAATTGTGGCTTGTACCTGACTGAAGTGCCTTGCCATCATGCATAAGTGCTTCAATTGTATATGTAGCCTCAGCACCGGCAAACTTTTCTTTATCAGTCTTACGTCCCTTGATAACAGGTATTGCAAGAACTTCCTCACAAAATGATGCATATACATTGAGCATCTGCTGTGTTCTTGCTTCTGCTTCCTCAGCTGTAGCATGTGCTGTATGGCCTTCCTGCCACAAGAACTCTCTCGAACGAAGGAATGGTCTTGTCTCTTTTTCCCATCTTACAACTGAACACCACTGGTTATAAACCTTTGGTAAATCTCTGTATGACTGAATCTCATCTTTATAGAAATCACAGAAAAGTGTCTCTGATGTAGGTCTTACGCACATTCTTTCCTGAAGTGGATTAAGACCGCCGTATGTCACCCATGCAACTTCCGGTGCAAATCCTTCTACATGATCTTTTTCTCTCTCAAGAAGGCTTTCAGGAATAAACATTGGCATGTATACATTCTCAACACCTGTCTCCTTAAATCTTCTGTCTAATTCATTCTTTATATTTTCCCAAATGGCATATCCAGCGGGCTTAAATATCATACATCCCTTTACGCTTGAATAGGACATAAGTTCTGCCTTCTTACAAACGTCTGTATACCACTGTGCAAAATCAACATCCATTGATGTAATTGCCTCTACCAGTTTCTTATCCTCTGCCATGTCTACCTCCGATTTTGCTGTTACTTTACAGCTTATATTTCAAGTATTTTTTAGTGTACCACGTTCAATCTCTATTTTCAAGTGAAGTATCAGTGCTTTCATTATACAATATGAAACAGGGCCTAATATAAATCCCATTATGCCATATATCATAATCCCCAGAAATATTACCATAAGCATAACAAACGGCGGAATCCCCGTTTTGTCTCCCAGGCACTTGCTCTCCATTATCTCACGCACAAAATATGTCACAACATACGCACTTACAAGAACTGCTGCCGATGTCACATTTTTATTAACAAGTTCAAATAATGCCCACGGAAGAAGAACTGTTCCGGTTCCGAAAACGGGAAGCATATCCACAATACCTATAAGTATGCCAAGCACAACTGCATACGAATTTTTTATTATAAGCAAAGCAATTATACATAGTATTGAATTAATAACCAGAATTAATGCCTCTATTTTAAAATATACCTGTATAAGCCTGTATAACGAATCAGATACAGCTTTTATTTCCATGCGAAAAACATTTTCCTTTTTCCAATCCCTCACGTTGTCAATCACAACCGCAAGATACACAACTGATATAAAGCAGATAATTACCGAACCTGTAACTGTAATTGTTTTTATTACAGCAGGAACCGAAATTGTCACAACTTTAGTCATAATCTGTGAAACACCGCCATTATCAACAGTTTTTTCAAATTTTTCCATACAGCGGCATATAAAATCAAGGCATTGTCCGTCCGAAAGTCCAAGCCATCCATCCATATTAAAACAGATTCTTGCGGCGGTCTGCCTGAATGTCACCATATTATACTCATAATTTTTTATAAATGACTTTATCTCAGCCAGTCCAAAATACGCTGACAGTCCGATTCCCACACACAAAACTGCCGAAAACAAAATAACTATAACAGCCGACGCAATCATTTTTCTGCCCTTGAACACCCTTGCGAGTCTGTTTACAGGCTTTTCAATCATTACTGCCACAGCATATGCAATCACAAATGGTGCAACAAAAGGAAAAACATATTTAAAGCCAGCAATTACAGATACCGTAATAATTACGATTCCACTTATATACTGCAACTTCTGCCTGTTTGTCCAATATGCTTTTTCATAATGCTTCCCGGTTTCCTGCATCTGCCCTGCCCCTTCTATAATAAGTTCACAACGTTTTACATTCTTTATATATGTAATTATTGTCAACAGGCGGGGTAATTATTCAGTATTTCAGTTTCAAAACTGCCATGACGGCTCTATCGAATATTCATGTCCGTCAACGCTTAAAAATGCTGCACAGAGTGCTATTTCATTGTTAAATCTCTCATCTCCGTATTTTGTATCGCCAAGAAGCGGATGATTTCTATGTGCAAACTGCACGCGTATCTGATGATGTCTTCCGGTTATCAGTGTTACTTTTACAAGCGTGTAAACCTTATCATCTTTTTCTATCTCTTTTAATGTTTCGTATAGAAGTTTTGCGTATTTCGCACCGGCTGTCCCTTCCTTTACAACCTTTGAAACATTATTCTTTCCGTCTTTTAAAAGGTAATCCACAAACTCACCGTTTTTATCAGGCAGTTTTCCGCAGCACACCGCATAATACTGTTTACAAAAGCCTTCTTCTTGCATAAGGCTGCTCAATCTTGATGCCTCTTTTTTATTTTTTGCAAACAGCACAAGTCCGCTCACCGGTCTGTCAAGCCTGTTTATAACTGCAGCATATGCTTCTTCGCCTTTTTCACGCCTGTAATTTAACACTTCGCTTGTAAGGTCAAGTTCAAATGATCTGCCGCTCTGCACAAGCTGTCCTGCCGGTTTATTTACTACAATCATATTTTTATCTTCATATATTATATCAAGCATATTCCCTCCATATTTTTTATATTTATCATACAGAAAAACATTCATCTGTCTTTAATACAATATTTTTGTCAAGCCATCCTTTTTGTGCCATATCTTCAAGAATCCCAATTGCTTTTTCATGTGTCATTCCTTTTTTATACGGCCGGCTTTCTGTCAACGCCTGATAAATATCAACACATGCCATTATCCGTTCACATTCATTCAATTCGTCTGCACTCTTTCCAAACGGATATCCCGTTCCATCTAATCTTTCATGGTGAAAAGCTGCCCAGTCACGGATTTCGTCAAAATCATCAATATCTGACAAAATACGATATGTATATAATGCGTGATGCTTCATTGTATCAAATTCTTCATCAGTAAGCCTGTCCGGTTTTTCAAGTATGTCATTGCCTATTGCAACTTTTCCGATATCATGCAGTGCTCCGGCAAGATACATTTTCTGTACTGTTTCATCATCAAATCCCATATATCCCGAAAGTTTCCTGGCACATTCAGCCACGCCAATTGAATGTGTACTTGTAAATGGTGATTTGTAGTCTACTATTCTCGCAAAAAATCCGGCAATATTTTTTATCTGCTCAAAAGTTAATTCTATTTTTTCGCGTGGTACTTTTTCCCACAGACTCTTCTCTATCTGCGAATCTTCCATATTCATAACGGACACTCCTGTAAATGCATCCATAAATGCATCTGCACACTCATCATCAATAACCGTTCCACGTATTTTTGAAAGAAACTCACTTATTTTCTTCCATGTCTCAAAGTCAACCGCCTTACGCAGACATACCATATCAAGCAGGTCACACATATGTATAATTCGTGCAAAAAGCGGAATCTCGTTCCATTTTTTACCAAACGGCCCACTTCCATCGGCATTTTCATGGTGATATAAAATAACATTTTTTACATCTGTATAAAATGGAATGTCTTTTATGTTTTGTTCACCCATTACACAATGTGCCCCTGCATGCGGCAGTTCTTTTATACTATCTACATGTGAAATGTCATTATGAAATTCTTCCTGTATATATTGAGTAAGGGCATTGTCATGCAAAAGTGCACACACAGCCAGGTCCTGCAGTTTTCTGCCTGTAATTCCCATCTGCATTGCCGTGCATACGCTCATATATGCCACACGCTTTGCATGTTTATTCGTCACATGAACTAATTCTGCCTCAACACAGTCCAATGCATATGAGCATGCACCGATAAGCCCCAGAACATCTAATTTCATCTAATCTCTCCTGTATAAATAATTCAGGAGGCCAATCATCTGTTGACAAGCCTCCTTTTGATTATCTATAGAATAATATATTTATTTATATTTGTAAAATCCTTCACCTGTTGACATTCCAAGCTTGCCTTCATCTATGTATTTTTTAAGAATTTCTTCCATCTTCTTAAAATTATATGGCATCATCATCTTCTTTAATAATGGTGAAAATATTCCCGGAACACTGTGATACTGATGAACAATATTATATGCAGTGTTAAGTCCTACTGTATCAAATATCTGGAATGGTCCTTTAGGTGCTCCTGTTCCTCTTGTCCACGCTATATCAATGCTCTCAGGGTCAGATATGCCTGACGCATACAAATCAAGTCCGCTTAAAAGAAATGGAACAAGCATTGAATTAAGCAGATATCCACTCTTTTCCTTCCTTACCGGAAGTCCAATCATTCTTATATCATTAGCAAACTGCATAACCTCATCAAAATACTTCATGTCTGTCTGAGGCTGTGTCATTACTTCTGCCGTGTTATTCTTCCATATTGAATTAGCAAAATGAAGCGATAAATACTTATCAGGTCTTCCTGTATACTTTACAAACATTGACGGGAGAAGTGTTGATGAATTAGTCACAACGACCGTCTTTTCAGGAAGAAGCGGGGCAAGCTTCTCATAAAACGCAATCTTATCTTTTTCGTTTTCTGCCATTGACTCAATTACAAGGTCAGCATCTTTAACCGCTTTTGCCATATCAAGTTCAAGTTTTATGCCCTCATAAGCAGCTTCGACTTTTTTAAGACACTCTACCTTATCAAATGAATCTTCATCAGCAAGACCTGCACACCACGCATTTTTATCGCCTGCCATCTTCTCAATTGCTTCTGTATATGTCTTTTTAAGATTATCAATCTTTGGCTGTGTACGACCAATAGAACCCTCACTTCTTAACCATATAGTTACGTTAAAACCACAATATGCTGCCTGAAATGCAATCTGGCTTCCCAGCACCCCACCACCGGCAACTACTACATTAGAATATTTCATAAAAACACCTTCCTTATCTCTCTTTCAACCTATTCATATTATACCACAAGCAGAACTTTTATCTCAATAAGGAAATCATTCCCCTGTATTCTTGCACTTATATCTCCATTCATACGCTCCACAAGCTCTTTTGCAATAGATAAACCCAGTCCGGTTGAGGCTCTGCCTCTTGCCACATCTGCTTTATAAAAACGTTCAAACACATGGCTTAAGTCAATATTTTCAGGATGTTCCGTATAATTGCTGATTTTAAGCAAGGCGTGATTATCCTCACGGATAAGCTTGATACTTATATTCTTTTCCCCATGATCAAGACCATTTTTTATGACATTCTGTATAACTCTCCTTAAGCCCTGCTTATTACCTGATATGTACAGCATTTCCTCAGTAATACTAATATCCGGGCAGATACCCTGCTTCTTCCATTCATCATAATAAGAAAATACAGCTTCTTTTAATATTCTGTTCATACAACAATCCGTAAGCTCCAGCTTATAAGAATCATTTTTCAGCTTAGTGAATGTAAAAAGCTCCTCCAGCATTTCATTGAGGCTGTTAAGCCTTTCTCTGATTATATCAAGATATCTCCTCTGGTCATCTATATTGTCACATTCCTCTATAAGCTGGAAATACCCATCCAGCGATGTAAGCGGTGTCCTTATATCGTGTGAAAGATTAGTATATGTATCTGCAATCAGCTCTTCTTTTTTTCTGTACTCATTTCTTTCTTTTTTACGCAGGTCAAGAAGCTTATTCAATTTATCTGAAAGCTCACCTATTCCCCCCATATCTATTTCACGTTGAATCAGCTTGTTACTATCATGTTCCATAAGAAACGACAACTGGCGGCAGATGTCCTTAATCTGCCGCTGGTATTTCCACATAATAAATGCCTGTATAATAATTATTACTGCTAATATTCCAATAATAATCCTCATCCTCTAAATATCCCTTTTCTGAAAAACATAACTACTTAATGACAGAATTATAATAATAAATATAACTGCCACACACATTGAACTAACAACATCATCCCTGCCTGCATTCATAGGAAGCATTGCCATCCTTCCAGTTACTGTATACTTATAGATGCTGAAGTTATGAAGTCCCTTTCTGTTAACTACATAATCTATAAAGCCATACACAATGCTCATTATATTCATGGTAAGACATACCGACAAGGTCATGCTTATGACATTGTTCTTAATTATAACTGCTATTGCCATACATATTAACACAAATGCATAATGAAGCGTAAGTTCCGTTAAGAAATAAGGTATAATCTCCTTCCAGTTACCCCACACCACACATTTAAACGCAAGCATATTCGCTGCTGCCTGGAATACAAATATCCCTGCAAAGGTAATTGCTGTAAATAAGGCAAGCACAACTGCCCTTGAAACAATAAGCATCCCCCTTTGTGACACCTGTCCACCAATATTCTTAATATAACCGCTCTTAATATCTGCTGTTGCAAACATAACCGCAAATATTACAAGAAAAAGTGCATAAAATTTTCCCTGTGCATTAGAAAAGAAAACATCCATTACCGTAACCTTCTTCCCTGGCTCCGTAGGTAATTCCACGCTCATACCAAGATTGACATTATCTGTATTCTGCTGCGAAAGCTGTTCCTTGTTGCTGTCATCTGCCTGTTGTTCCTCTATGTTTTGTGCATTTACCACATCAACTGTCTGACCATCAGTATCTGCCTGTCTTTCCACTGCCTGCTGTTGCTCCCACTCTTTATTAACTGCATCATAATCTATTTTTGAAAGAAATGAGGTAAGCAGTGCTGATGCCATCAATATAATCCATATTACATACATACTCTTTGTACGAAACATTCTGTATACATCCATCTTTATCATATTAAGCACGATTGTCACCCCCTGTAAGCCTTAAGAAATAATTCTCAAGTTCTTCACTTGTAATAGATATTCCCTTAACTGGAATTCCCGCCTTTGCAAGCTCCATGTTCAGATTGGCACTTTCTCCCAGTCTTTCAAATATATGAATATGTTCTTTATCTATAACCTGATAGCTGCTAAAGCCCATATCATCAAGCACAGGAATAGCCTGCTTAGGATTATCAAGCGTAAGCTCTATACGCTCACTGCATTTTTTCATAAGCTCTTCTCTTGTAAGCTCCTGCACAAGGCATCCATTATGAATAATGCCATAATCTGTAGCAATCTTTGATAATTCCTCCAGGATATGACTTGAAATACATATTGTCATACCTCGCTCCTTAGCAAGCTTCTGGATGGTTTCACGCACCTCCACTATTCCCTGCGGATCAAGTCCGTTAATCGGCTCATCAAGAATAAGCAGGTCAGGCTCGCCTACAAGTGCAAGAGCAATTCCTAAGCGCTGCTTCATTCCAAGCGAATAATGCTTTGTTTTCTTTTCTCCAACAGCATCAAGACCTACTGTTTTTAACAGCTCTTCTATATATCCTTTTTTCTTAATTCCTGTAAGCTTACATTTAATGTTCAGATTGTCAAATGCTGACATATTGCCATAAAGTCCGGGAGCTTCTATAAGACACCCTACTCTTGAACGTACCTTTTGTAAGTCCTTTCCCTTATACCCAAACATTTCTATTTCGCCATAAGACGGTGCTGACAGTCCGCTAATCATCTTAAGACAGGTCGTTTTACCGGCTCCGTTTCTTCCAATAAAGCCATATATCGCACCCTTTTTAATGTGCATATTTACATCATCAACCGCCCTGTGTCTGCCATACTGCTTAGTCAGATTCCTTGTCTGCAATAATAATTCACTCAAAGCCTTCTTCTCCTTTTCCTAAATGCTCTTATCCGGGTGTTTGCGAAACTCTTACAACCACATAAATTCTGGTTAATACATTCCGCAATCACCTATCTGCTCTTATCATAAAAAATAAATCCTAATCAATCGCAAATAAATAGTAAAAAAAGAGTAAATTATTCATGCAGGCGATATCCAATCCCCCATATTGTTTCTATATATTCATCAGATGTAACGGTTTTTATTTTCTTCCTGATATTGCTTATATGCACATCCAGTGTCTTTGTTTCACCCATATATGGCTCATCCCACGCATATTCAAATATATCCTCCTTGCTAAACACCTGCTTCGGGTTTTTAAGCAGCAATTACAGTATTGCAAATTCCTGTTTTGTAATCTTAGGAAGCACCCTGCCACCGATACTTACCTCAAAGGTAGAGCGTGTAAGCACCATATCCCTGAACTCAAGCCTTCCGCTGCCTTGTCCTTCCTGTATACCAGCCTTTGTTTTTACTTCCGTTTCTGCTTCTGTTTCTGCATCTGCTTCACTTTTTGTTTCTGCCTCTATATGACGAAGCTGTACCTGAATACGTGCCAGTACCTCTCTTATCTCAAAGGGCTTTGTTATATAATCATCTGCTCCGTCTGTCAGCACTCCGATTTTATCATCTATACTATCCTTTGCAGTCAGCACAATCACCGGAAGCCTTCCCTGCTTTCTTATCTCTTTTAAAACCTCTTCACCACTTGCACCAGGCAGCATTAAGTCAAGCAGTACAAGCGTATAAGCCTTTTCTTTTATATCCAGAAGCAGCTTTGCCTCCGTTCCTGAAAATGCCTGTTCACACATATAACCTGCCTTCCTAAGTACCTCGCAAAGAAGGTTATTAATATTTATATCATCCTCTACAATTAGTATATTAGGCATAATTTTTACTCCTGTATTTCCAATATTTTATGTCATCAACATATTAATGTTATTATGAGTATATCATGCAATTATAAAATTTACAAACTTATTTTTTTATTTGTTTTAACAATTTACATGCAAATGCTATTTTTATTTTACTTTTTAGTAATAAATTTTAACTTGACGTAACAGCTTATATTTATTATACTCTAAGTATAGTATGAATCATACAGAAATGGAGGAGTTTCATGGATAACTATACACCAGATCCTTTTAATGATAATTCAGGCAACAACCAGAATAATAATCAGAATAACGGTAATAATGCTTCCGGCAACGGAACTTACGGCAGCTATAATGATACATATGATGCCAATTACAGACCATCAGATGACTATTCAAACAATAGTTCAACATCCGATAATTCTGACGGCAATAATTCTTCTGACAACAATTATTACAATAACAATTCCGGCAGCAATAATTCCAATAATTCCAATAACAACAATTATGGCAACGGATATAATAATTATTATAACAACAATGGCAATTCCGGTTACAATAATGGCTATAACAGCTATGGTAATAACAACGGCTACAATAATGGCTATAATAACGGCTACAGCAACAGCAATGGTTACAATAACGGCTATAATAACGGCTACGGCAACAACAATGGCTATAATAACGGCAACAGCTACAACAATGGTTACAATAATGGTTATGGAAACAATGGCTATAATAACTACAATAATCAGTACGGAAACCAATATAACAACGGATATAATCAATATAATAACGGATATAACCGTCCGCCATATCCATCAAGCCAGAATGCACCATCTTTTGGCACATGGCTTACTCTGAGTATATTGTGTGCCGTATTTTTAAATAAAATATGTGGTGTAATCGGAATAATATTTATTATCATGGGTAACAACGCTTTCAAAATCGGAAACTTCGATGATTATGAAAAACAGCTCAAAAGATGTAAGATTGCTCTTCTGGTAGGTCTTATCCTCGGAATCTTAACAATCGTATTTTATGTTTTTGCTTTCATTAATACATCAGGTGGCATGTCTATGTATTATTAATCATTGATATTAAATATATTAATTCATTGAAAACAAAGGCACAGCTTACAGAAAAACTTCTGTCGGCTGTGCCTTAACTTTTAGTTATAAACTTTTAGGGTTTCAATACATTTTCTCTTTGCAAACAACTGTTGCACCGACAAGTGAACCGGCACTTATAAACATAACAGCAAGCCAGAATATAAGATTGCTGTTGTCACCTGTTTCCGGAACTGTCTGTACAGGAGCAGGAGTATTATTCGAGATGTCAGCAGGAATTTTCTCAATTTTCTCAATTACAGTATTCTCATTGCGTTTGTAACCGCAAACCGAACACTCCTCATGTTTAAGTCCTGTTGCTGTTTCAGTTGCTTCTTTGTCAACTTTCCATTCAAAAGTATGCTCTGCCAAATCTTTTACACTTCCGCTCTTATCAGTACATGAAGCATCACTACATTCATGCCAGTGATTTGTTTCGTCATTGTTCCACTCACCGTATGTATGTGTATGAGCAGGAGCTTCATCAACTGTTACCCTCAAATTAAAATCAACTGACTGACCGCTGCCGCAGTCATAAGTATAAGTAACAAATTTTGCATTTTCATTAACGGTTAATACATTACCGCTTACCGTTCCGCCTTTCCAGTTGCTTGCTTTGCTCACATCAAAGCTTCCCGGCAAATCAGAAAGATTGATTCTACGGTCAGAATCGGCTGTAATATTATAAATATTATACTTACCGCTAAAACCATTTATTAAAGTATTATTACTTAAATCTAACGATGTAAGCTTATTATCGTTACAACGAAGCACCTCAAGGTTTGTATTATTGCTCAAATCCAATGCTGTCAACTTATTGGAAAAACACTCAAGGCTTTTTAATGCCGTATTTTTACTTAAATCCAATGAAGTTAATTCATTATCACCACACAAAAGATTAGTAAGAGCTGTATTTTTACTTAAATCTAATTCTGTCAATTTGTTTTCATAACAAGAAAGATTTTTTAATGCCGTATTTTTACTTAAATCTATAGATGTAATCTCATTGTGCCAAAACTCAAGATACGTAAGCTCTGTGTTATTGCTTACATCAAGTTTTGTAAGTTTGTTGCCTTCATTGCTTCCGCAGCTAAGATAAGTAAGTGCTGTGTTTTTACTTACATCTAATTCAGACAACTGATTACTTCCGCAGTCAATCCTTGTAAGAGCTGTATTGTTATTTACATTCAACTCTGTCAGTTGATTATACGAACAGCTAAGTTCTGTAAGGGCTGTGTTTTTGCTTACATTCAATTCCTTTAATTGATTGTTTGCACAAGCAAGATAAGTAAGAGCTGTATCTTTACTTATATCCAATTCTTTCAGTTGGTTATTTGTTACGGTAAGTTGACCAAGAGCTGTATTGTTACCCAAATCCAATTCCGTAAGCTCGTTATTTGGGCAGTAAAGCTCTGTCAATGCTGTATTTTTACTAACATCAAGCTTTGAAATTTTATTATGACCGCATTGAAGCCTTGTCAATGAAGTAAAATACTCAATTCCTTTCAGGTCAGTTACATCTCCGCCTTTCGATGAGTCCCCGTTTATTGAAATACTCCTAATATTTGATATTTCTGTGTCACTTAAAACGCCATCGTTATTTTTATCATATTCCGCAACTTTCTCCCTGAACAAGGCGTCCGGAAAATTTGTTTCGTTAATCGCAACGCCGTTTTCTGTGGCAGAAGCCGTTGCTGGCAACAAGCTTAATGTCATACACAGAACAAGAAAAATCCCCATACATCGTCTTTTCATTTTGTTTTGCTCCTTTGTTTATTAACATTTTATTAATTTTTTCTTAATTAATTATACTCGCCGATTTGTATATTGGCAAGAATAATTCATGACATGTTACTTTCCGCCTGTCATCTTTCGCATAACAACATTTGTTATGGCATATGTGGCAATATATATTTGAAGAATCACAACAAATCTTTTTACAAGACGAATTATAATCCATTGCCCTATTGTAAAAGACGGATTACACCCCTCCATAAAAGTAAGACTCATAAGTGGAGCTTCAAGGTACGGCATACCATACATTGTATACATAGTATACATATCCATGCCGTATATAAAGCAAAACAGAATTATTGTAAGCATAACACCCGTTAAAGCTCTGTGTATCTGTATCCAGCATCTTCCGTGCCTTGCGGCATTTATTATATAATTCATTCCCGTTCTGTATTCAAGCACAATATTTTCAGCCACTATAAGAATTATTGCGGCAGCAAGTGCCAAAAACAGTACAGCCTCCCTTATAATCGAATATTTTCCAAAAATCTCCTCATAGCCCCTGTCCGAAATCATGTAGCCGTCTACTCCGTATTTTTCGTTAATTTCCTGCAAATACTCCTGTTTTTTCATAAATTCGGATACCCTGCCAAGTTTAACCGCATATAACGAAACCGTTGATGAGCTCTCTGTAACCTCCTCAAGCGTTGCTTCTCCTGCATTGTAACGGACCATACAATCTTGTGCATCTTTAACCGCACACTGATAATCATTTAATCTTTCATTAACCATATCGGTTATATAATGATATTCTTTTCCGCCATTGGTAATATAGATATTATCAAGTTCTTTTGTGCTGTCAGAAAATGTCATTTGTCCGTATCTCACAAAATAAACCGCCAAAATCGCCAGCACGCCTATAACAATCAATCCTCTGCCTGTTATAAGCAGTTTATGGAATTCCTTTGCCGTAATCGAAAATCCCGACAATAAATGCTGATACATTTCCCATATTTTATCCGCAATTCTTGCAATCACTGATTTTTTCTGTTCCGGTCTCATATATACTGTTCCAAGAATTCCTCCCGTACATGCGGCAATAAAAAGCACCGTCGTAACTGTCAGCATTATATTTGATTCGGAAACCACAAATGTTCCTTTGCCGCGATTGGCATATGTGCTTATTATATCATTAACCTTTAACAGTCTTATAAGATTAATCTGCTTAAAAATGCCATATACGCTCTGTGACTGTATTTTTTGATACAAAAGCATTTCCACACCCATAAATACAGCAATTACCGTAACCGCTATATTGCGGTGCCTTATAAAAACAAATGCCATCCATACAATCGCTGTCAGCGTAAGCACTGCACAAAAACTATATAAAAAATCATATATTATATATTGAAGCTGACTCATCGGCAATGAAAATCTCGAAAAGCTTTCAATATTCTGAATCGGTGCATTAATTGACGCCGTTTTGTATAATATAAACGACGTCAAAAATGTTGTAAAAAACAAAACTCCCGTAATTATAAATGCAGAAGCTGTAATAATCATTGTCCTGTTAAACGCAAGTTTTGCCCTGCCGCTTTTTGATGTATGAACAATGCACCACATTCCGTTTTCCCGTTCGCCGAAAAGTTCATACAGGACAAACACATTAAGTACCAATGCCAGATAATAGATATAATAATATGTAACAAAACCGCTTACTGCTTTATTATCGGTAAGATAAAGCTGTACGCCCTCTACCCGTTTGAAATCCTTTGCCGTCTTTTGAATATTGTTATATGTAAATGAATTTTTATCTGCAAATATAGAAAAACTCTTCAGGGTATCTGCGTTATTTTGTATATTTTTTATATCCTCGGGATATTTTATTATATATTCTAATTGTTCTTTTATTTTGTTTAACTGCCTTGAATATACAGTCTGATCTTCCGATTCCAATTCGTCATATTTACGTTTTATTACGGAATCACTTTGTATATCGGCAATTTCCAGAGCTTCCTCGGGCTGCATATCCGACAGTTCTCCGATTATCCATTGACGGTAATGTGTCTCCTGCCTTATATCGGACATACTTTTACCCTCGGAACTGCTGTATACAAACAAACCGATATTTAACAGCACCGTCACTGTAAATACCATTATAAATTTTATGCCAAAAACCCTCTTAAACTCTTCCATAATAAGTTCCTACTCCGCATTTTCCCAAACACACGCACCGTTTCCGAGACTGCTCTTATCTATATAAACAAGCTTATCACTCTTTGTCCCGAATAAATATTTTTCATCGCCGAAATATAAATTCTCTATTTCATTTCCAAGCTTAATTGTATCTATCTGTTTTCCCGTCGTATCAACAACCTGAATTTCACGTTCAACGGTCTTAGATAAATCCGTCGTACTTCCCATTCCGCCGTTACTCATATAAATATATCTGCCATCATATGACATTACCGCAGATACCATATTTTCGGACGCCTTGTATATGAGTTTATTATTCTGTCCGTCAAGCGACTGAGAATACAATCCTTTTCCAACAACAAAATAATATAACATTCCGTTGTCAGCATCGACACAGAAATCACATATATTCATATCCGAAACTTTTTTATTCTCACCGTCGGTATAATCATAATAATAAAGCTGAAAATTCATATTGGCTTTTAATGTCTGCTTATTTATGGAATACTGAAAAATTTTGTAAAAAAGTTTATCTCCGTAACTTCTCGCTCCCATCACAGCACTGTTTTCACCCTCATATTCGACTATATCCTGTGAACTTCCATCTGAAATATTTATTTTTTTAATTATCTCTTTACCGCTTTCAGAGCTTCCTATATGACCTATATGGTCGTACGCATATACATATCCGTTATGAAACACCATAGAAATTGACGTTATCCTGTCATTTGCAAACAAATTGGCAACATCTTTTCTGTCGCTTCCGTCAGCCTTAATACTTACAAGTTTAGCCATTCCACCTTCCACACGTACAACATATATATTATTTTTGTAATAATAAATCGGAGAACTCAGATATTCATCGGTATCCAGCCACGCATTACACGTTTTTGAATTATGACTGCACTCTGCTTTCGCACATACCGGAACAGACCTTTTTGATGACCCGTCAAAATATTTCACTAAAAGGTTCTTTCCGTCATAATGCAGGTAATAATATCCGTTTTCCGCCTTTGAAATGCTGTGAATATCAGGATTCCAATAATTCTGCTCATCACCCGACAATTCACCTACATTCATATTTATGCCTGACTTCTTCCTGTTAATTGTAAAAATCACCGCAGCACATACCACTGCTGCCAATACTGCTGCCACTATGTATTTTATTTTTTTGCTCATAAAGACCCCTCCGCTTTTTCGGATTACATCCACAACCATATAAGATTGTGCATGTATCCATATTTTAATTATTCATGTAAAGTAAGCGTTGTTGAACAACCACCGTCTTCAGAATCAACTCTATATTCTGCATATGACTCCAATGTTAAAAATGCAGTATCTCTACCAGCAGATATACTGCATCCCCACTGGTCACCTGCTGAAAAAGTATATGTATTCTTATAATAATCTCCAATACAGTCTTTTACATATCCATATAAATAAAGCTCACATTCCGAATCTGAATCCAAAGAAGCTGTTGCCTTAAAATTTTCCATATGCAACTGGTAATAAAACTTCGTATTTCCTGCATATGATGACCTTCTCTCTGTTTCATTATACTCGGCAAAAACACTCATTGTATTTGCACAAAGTAAAACAACCGATGTAAAAACAACACCCAATTTTCTAATTAAATCTTTTTTTACCATAAATTATCCCCTTTCAATTAATTTTTCTAATGTACCTTAAGTATTTATCGAGAGACAGTTTAAATACTTTTATAAAAGTTATCATGCACATGATTTTATTTTCTCTCTAAAAACAGCTTAACATTACATTTAATTATGTCAACACAATATACATATTTCGGCAAAATTTACGCATTAATCAGAATAACCGGGCAAATTTTCAAACACAATCTCTTTCCAAAAACATTTGATAAATACACTTTATTTCTTTATATCTATCCTTTGGAATTGGTAATTGTATATTATCATAAATACTTAATGTGGCATTATATCTTGATATATTCAATATATATATACAATTAACCAAATAACTCTTGTGAATCCTTATAAACCCATACATGTTAATTCTTCTTTCAAATTCATCCAACTTGCCATTTAATTGTATAACATCATTTTTATTTGACAAATGCACTTTTATTTTATGCAAATCGCTTTCAACATAAACAATATTTTTAATTTTTACTTTATTATCATTTAACAAAATATAGTTTTCTTTTTTTCGCCTAATTTTAATAATATCAACAATACTTTTTTTAACTTGAGCTACAATATTATCATCTAATATTATATATTTAAATGCCCCAACATCATACCCTTTGACCGCTAAATTAATATTATTAGAAATAAGAACTATAAAGCCTTTGTAGTCATATTCATGCAATTCATTTGCTTTTTTCATAATAGCCTGTTCATCTTCACTTGCATTTATATATATAACATTATATTTTTGCAACAAATTAACATCTAATCTAATAAAATCTTCAGATGTAATAATGTCTATTTTTATATTATCGATTTTTTCATTTTCTAATAAATTTTTAATTTTAAATGCTATTTTTTTATCTCCTGTTATGGCTATATTCATATATACCCCCTCCTAAAATACCCTTTTGTTTTCCGATAAACACACTATATTTGTATTAAACATATCACCTGTAGTCAAAACATTCAAGTTTTTTGTAGCATCTTGTAATAAACAGTAAGTTTTTTCATAAACATCGGTATTTTTTTGTATACACTCCACCTTTTTAGCCACATTACATGTCAGTAAGCTCTTTTACACCTCAAATCTGCAATCTGCCGTCTCTATCGTAGACGGGCGATGTGCTATCATAAGGATAAGCTTGTCCTTTTTCACCGACATAACAGTTTTGTTTATATATTTTTCCGTCTCATTGTCAAGTGCCGATGTCGCCTCATCAAATATGATTACAGGTGCATCTTTGAGAATTGCTCTGGCTATTGCTATTCGTTGCTTCTGACCTCCCGAAAGTGTATTTCCTCGTTCGCCCGCGGGTGTTTCGTATCCGTTTTCAAGCCCCGATATGAAATCGTGTGCTCCAGCCTGTTTTGCCGCATTGTAAATTTCTTCATCTGAAGCATTTAATTTTCCCATTCTTATATTTTCCTTAATCGAACAGTTAAATAAATACGGTTCCTGCGGTATATATGCGATTTTATCACGCACATTTACAAGTCCGAGCTCCGTTATGTCAGTTCCGTCAATAAATATGCGTCCTTTCTTTGGCTGATAAAATCCGAGCAGAAGTTTTGTAAGCGTACTCTTTCCGCGGCCGGATTCTCCCACCAGTGCATAACTTTTTCCGCTGTCAAAAAACGCACTGTAAGCTTCAAATATATTTGTATTTTTACCCGCGTAACCGAATGTTATATTTTTAAATTCTACCGTATGGTGAGCTTCGCTGTTTTTTTGACAAATATTATTTTTTGTATTTTCTTTATTTTCGACGTAAAAATTCTCGTTCGGAGTATCAATAAACTCGAGAACACGCTGTGCATTTACAAGCCAGCTTGACAGACTAGGTATATACACGCCCATGAGCAGAAAATTATACTGAAACGCTCCGTATATTGAATACAGGCTTATAAGATTTCCCAGTTTTCCTCCTGTTTTGGTTGTATATAATATTCCGAGTGCAAGAAAAACCAATGCCCCTATAAGGTCAAATGCTGCTCTCAGTGCCGAAATCAAAGCCTCTGTCCGTCCCTGGATTTTCATGTTTTTGCCGCAATTTTCATTGGCATTATTATAAGAATCGCTTATAACTTTTTTAAGTGGAAACATTCTTATTGTTTCCATTCCCTGAAGCATATTTGTTACGGATTTGCTTATTTCTTTATTTGCATCTGAAATTTTGCGGCTGTATTTTTCAAGCACAGGTATCATCACAAAATTTAATGTAAGCGAAATTATACATAAAACAAGCAGACCCACCGTAACAGGAGGGCAAAGAACAAACATAGGTATTATGCAGACAATAACCATAATAACAGGCATCATGACACGCCTTATTCTTGAACCGAACACTCCAGATGCCATGTTTGTATCATATGTAAGTTTCGACATAAATTCTCCCGTATGATGATTGTCATAGAATTCCATAGGAAGCGACAGGGCCTTTCCGTATACAGTATTACGCATATTCGCACCTGTCCGCTTTGCTTCGTCGTTATACAAAACAGCCAGCAATGTCTGTATAATAATTTTAAATATTATTGTAAGAATTATATATTTTACCAGCGGAGTGTCACGCAAATTTCCTTTTGACACGGCAGTGTCCATAATTATGCCTATAATTCTTGAAACAAGAACCACCGAAATTCCATCTGCTACTCCCATTCCTATTATTTCTGCAAAATAAAGAACTGCACGAACTCCCTGAAATCTTTTTATCAGCTCTTTTAATATTTTAAAATTATTCATAGGACACCTCATCTTTCGTATCGTACAGCCTTTTATATATTCCGTTTCCGGCTATCAATTCATCATGCGTACCGCTTTCGGCTATAACACCGTTATCCACAACATATATGCAGTCTGCATTTTCTATTGTATTAAGTCTGTGTGCTATCGTAATTATTGTATGATTTTCTTTAATTTCTTCTATTGCCTGTTTTATTTTTTCTTCATTTTCAATATCCACGGACGCTGTCGGCTCATCGAATAATATAAGCCTGGCATCTTTAAGCAAAGCCCTTGCAATCGCTATTCTCTGCTTCTGTCCGCCCGAAAGCATATTTCCGCGTTCCCCTGCATCGGTATTGTAGCCCTGAGGCATTTTCATAATATCATCGTGAATTCTTGCTTTTTTGCAACATTCGATAATGCGTTCCATACTTACCGATTCGTCTCCGCAGGCAACATTCCACGCAATCGTCTCTGGAAACAGATAAGTATCCTGCGAAACAAGTGCTATATCTTTTCTTATTAAATCAATATTTTCTTCTCCGATTCTCTTTCCGAAAATCTCCACTGTACCGCCGTTTACTTCATACAAACCGCAAATCAGCTTAAAAATCGTGCTCTTTCCGCCGCCCGATGAACCGACAAACGCAACATTTTTTCCCGCTTCTATATTAACATTGAAATTTTTTAAAACATTATTTCCCTTAACATACGAAAATGTAACGTCTTTAAATACTACTGCCGCATTATTGTTCTTCCCGATTTTGTCAGCGTTTACAATATTACTGTTCTTCCCGGTGTTATCGGATTTTTTAGAAAAATCTCCTGTGTTGTCCTCGGAATTTTCCATATTTGTTTCAACAGGATAATTCATCAGCTCTTTGAGCCTGTTTTTTGAAACCAAATCAATTTTTGCGTCAATAATCATATAGGGAAGATTGCCAAGAGGCTGCAAAAGCCTGTCCATAAAAAGTATGAAATATGTCATCCCGCCCACAGTCAAATTTCCCGACAAAACTCTGTGTAACGCAAATATACTCAAAATAATATAAGGTGCCGTAGATACAAGGCTTCCCGTAGCCCAGCCTATTGACGAAATTGCATTTCTTCTATATTCAAATTTTAATATTGTTTTTAACGTATTTTTTATCTTATTTTTAAAATAATTTTCAAGGTTAAAACTTTTTACAACACTGATACCGTTTATGGCATCATATGCGAGTTCATTTACTTCATCGTTATATTCAGTATGTTTTCTCGTAAGCTTTGACACCATATTTCCCGTAAAACTTGTGATAACCGCCATTACGGGTATAATAACAAGAAGCAGAAGTGCCGTCACTCGGTCAACTTTTATAAGTGTAATAAAAATCGTCACGCTTGTTATTATTGTTTTTACTATATCAGGAAGAAGCTCAGAATAATATTCCGAAATTTTAGCCACATCATCAATAAAATTATTAAGCACTCTCGCCGACAAATGCGAGTCGAAATATTTAAACTGAAGCTCCGGCAGCTTCTTTCCCGCCTCTCTTCTGAAATCAGTCTGCATATTTACCGCAAATACTTTTGTCGCATATGTCTGAATATATGTAAAAATAAATCCCGCCGCAACAAGAACGGCAACATATATCCAGAATTGTTTATTGATATACTCCGAAATTGTATTATTAAACAATGCGTCTATCGCCTGCGATATTTTTGTATTTCCCAAAACCAATACTTTTGTTGCAATATACGCACTTAATATTTCAATAAAAAACAGCGGAATATTTTTTATAAAAATTTTTTTAAAAATATTTTTATTCTTCATCTTATGTTATTCTCCTTGCATTGTTCTTTAATAACATTTTATAATATAATTATATAAAAAACATTCATTATATTATTAATCCGATTAAATTATTACAATTTTCTATTATTTTACAAGGAGATTTTTATGGCAATTCCTCTTAAAAAAGGCTACAAATTCAGAGTTGAGCATGTAACAAAACCCGCTTCCAATTACATGCCTTCTTTTGACATATATGAAAAATATTACGGAATAGGTTATCTGGTAAAAGGCGATCGACAGGTCTCGACTCCCGAGCGTACTTTTTTCGTCCATGACGGATACCTCTCACCTGTCAGCATGGGCGTATATCATAAATCATCACCTTTATCGGACAGGAATTACGAGGTTTATGCGGTGCGTTTTGTCAGCTCGGTAACAACAAGAATAAAAGAAATAATAGGCGAGAACGAATTTAACGATTTAATGCTGCACACTGCTTTATCTGTTCCCGACGAAATAAAGCCAAAGATTATCGATATTTATGAACAGATGCTTATTGAATATGATAATTACGACAGCGTTGCGGAATTCGCCCTGCAAAATCTGCTCGAACAGCTCATACTTATAATGTACCGATACGGTACCGTAGCAGAAACGTCCGAAATCCACATTTCGACGGCAGACACCGAAATAATGGATATTCTTTCTTATATAGACACGAATTTTATGAATAATCCTTCAGTCTCCGAGCTTGCAAAAAAGGCAGGATTATCCGAATCTCATTTTATGAAGCGTTTCCGCGACGCAACAGGCTGTTCATACAAAACTTACGTCAACAGATACAAAAACAAAATCGCACAGACAATGCTCACCGAATCGCCAAAAAGTATCCAGGAAATATCCAACGAGCTTGGCTTTTGCAATTCCAATTATTTCTGCACTCTTTTTAAAAAAATAAACGGTATGAGTCCCCTGCAATACAGGAAAAAGGCGGTTAAGTAAAGAACAAATATTAACAAAATATTCAAAAGAAGAGCTCACAAAAGCTGAGGCTGCTCTGGCTGCCAAGCCATAACCATAAGAAGCATCCCCTGTGTTATATGCAGTGCTTCATGCACATAACAACAGAGCGGGATATAATTGATAAACCATATCCCGCTCTGTTTATTGTCTTAAATTATATTCAGGCTTTTAGCCCAATTTACAAAAAGCTGTTTCCATTCTCCGGTCTGTCCGTTATCATCTCCACAACCGAAACCATGTCCGCCTTCTCTGAAAATGTGCAACTCAGCAGGCACTCCTGCTTTTCTGGCAGCCATGTAAAATCCAATACTGTTTTCTGCCAGTGTTGTCCTGTCATCATCTGTTTCAAATACAAATACCGGTGGCATTTCCGGTGATGCCAGCTCCTCCGGATTGTATTTTTTCAACATATTTTCCTCATATGAACGCACATTTGCAATTATCACTTCTTTTGGAAAATACCTCTGTCCGGCTTCTATACATTTATCATAACTTATCACTGGATAACCGCATATGCAAAAATCAGGTCTTGCCGATAATTCGTCAATATCGTCTTTTTTGTCATATACATTTTTATCAAATGCTGTAGATAAAAGTGCCGCAAAGTATCCTCCTGCTGAAAATCCCATAACACCAATCTTATTTGCATCTATGTTAAATTCATCAGCTCGTGCACGTATTATTCTCATACTTCTCTGTGCATCAATCAAAGAAACATTATATGAGTCATTATGCTCATCTGCCGGAAGTCTGCACTTTAATACAAATGCTGCTATTCCAAGACTGTTGAGCCATTTTGCAACTTCTTCACCTTCAAAATTGTATACAAGCCTTCTAAATGCACCGCCCGGAATTATAAGTACAGCCGGAATTTTTTTATCTTTAGATGAAGATGGAATATATGGAACCATCTCAGGATTAAGGACATGTTGTACAACCTTCTTTATCCTGCCATCTTCCATTTTCTCCTCATAAAATATCTCCTCAAGTTTAATACCTTCAGAGCCGGGAGCCTCACAATTAAAAAGTCTTATTGCATTATCTTTTTCAAGTCTCATTATTAAGCACTTCCTTATACTTTAAATCTGTATCCAACACCCCAGATTGTCTCAATATACTGAGGTTTAGATGTATCATACTCTATTTTTTCACGGATTTTCTTGATATGAACAGTTACAGTTGCAATATCTCCAATTGAATCCATATCCCATATTTCCTTAAAAAGTTCATCCTTTGTAAATACATGATTCGGATGCTCTGCGAGGAATGTAAGCAGATCAAACTCTTTTGTTGTAAATACTTTTTCTTCGCCATTAACAAATACACGCCTTGCTGTCTTGTCAATTTTGAGACCTCTTATTTCTATAATGTCATTAGCTTCTTTTGCACTGCTTACAAGTCTTTCATATCTTGCAAGATGTGCTTTTACTCTTGCAACAAGCTCACTTGGGCTGAATGGCTTAGTCATATAATCATCAGCTCCAACGCCGAGACCTCTTATCTTATCAATATCTTCTTTCTTCGCTGATACCATGATAATAGGTGTATTTTTCTTTTCTCTTACCTGTTTGCAGATTTCATATCCATCAACACCCGGAAGCATAACATCAAGTATCATAATATCAAACTCTTCCTCAAGTGCTGTTGCCAGACCACTTGTTCCATCTGATTTAATTACAACTTCAAATCCACTAAGTTCAAGGTAATCCTTTTCAATTTCTGCAATTGCATCTTCATCTTCAACAATTAATACTCTGCTCATACTATTTTTTCTCCTTTTTTCTGTTATCTTCTATGCAAATGTAGTTGCGTTTATCCATATCTTTCAAAAGATTAATATGCATTGTAGTACCTTCTCCTTCAACGCTTTCTGCCCATATCTTTCCCTTATGATCCTCTATAATCTTCTTTACAATAGCAAGTCCGATTCCACTTCCGCCTTGTTTGCTGTTTCTGGATGAATCAGTACGGTAAAATCTGTCAAAAATATGTGGAATCTCATCCATGCCAATTCCTTTGCCGTTATCTGCGATAATTATATGAACATAATCTCCTTCATCATAAATATCTATGCTTATTTTACCTTTTCTTCCCGGCTGCATATATTTTACAGAATTACTGACAATGTTATTAACAACTCTTTTAAGCTGTTCTGCATCAGCCACAACAGTACAATCTGAAGTTGCATGAAATCTGTATTCCAAATCTATGTCCTGGGTTTCCAAATCCATTCCTATCTCTTCGCAACAGTCATCAAAATAATTTTTCAAATTAATTTTTGCAAATGAATACGGAACCCTGTTAGTGTCAAGCTTTGAATAAATTGTAAGTTCATCTATAAGCTTATCCATATCATTAACTTTATTTGCAACTGTCATAAGATATTTATGCTGTTTTTCAGGTGTATCTGCAATTCCGTCAAGAATTCCTTCAACATATCCTTTTATTGCTGTAAGCGGCGTCTTTAAATCATGTGATATATTTCTTATAAGTTCTTTTTCTTCTTTATCAGAATTAAGCTTGTCTTCTGCCGTTTTTTTCAGAATAACTCTCATTTCTTCAAAGTCACGGCACACATCTCCAATTTCATCATTGGAGCTTTTAGGCATTTCAAAATCAAAATTACCATATTTTATATTTTGCGTTGCAAGCTTTAATCTGTCAAGTGGTTTTATAATTGAGCGATAAATCCATACATTAAGCAGAAGACTTGTCAATATAAGTATAAATACACCTGATATAAGAACCTGTATGAAAAACTTCTTTATCTGAGGTATAGCCTGCTTTAAAGGTGTTATAATCGAAACACTGTACTGATTTCCATATGAATCACAAAAATCTATCTGTTTTACAAGACATTGGTAATCGCCACCTTTATAAATACCCTCATCTGATATATTTTCTCCCGCTTCATAATCAGGAAGAACTACATCAAGCTTTTCTATATCAAGATTATCAGATACATATGTATAAAGACCGTTACGTCTGACAACAATACTCGAAAGTTTGCACTGTAATTCCTCATCAAGCTGTTTCACAAAATCCACCGAATTATACTGCCATGGTGACGTCTCAGCAACTTCTTTCATTTCATTGTAGATATTTTCTGTCATCCTTCCCATAAGAACAACCGGAGAATAAAAGTTATCAAGCAGTTCACCGCTGTCAACCTCATATAACTGGTGTATTGTTGTTGCCTGATATTTAAAAAATGCATATGCAAATATCGAACACATTATTACAGGCAATATAACCATTATGCAAAATGATATTTTTAACTTATTTCTTAACTTCATATAAATTCCTTTAACTAACGCATTGCACAAGTGCATCATCCATGTCTTATCCATGAATGATGCACTTTAATGTTTTTATCCTATTTTAAGGCGTGCTTTTAAAGCCTCACGCTCTGAGTCAACACGTTCTATCATGGCACCAAGACCTCTGAGTTTACCTTCAAAATCTTCATAACCACGCTGTATATATTCAATGTCTTCTATTTCAGATATACCGTCTGCCGAAAGAGCAGCAATAACCAACGCCGCACCGGCTCTTAAATCAGGGGCAGACATCTGTGCACCTGTTATTTTATCAACGCCTTCTATATATGCTGTATTGCCCTCTACCTTAATATGGCATCCCATACGATTTAACTCATCTACATATTTGAATCTGTTTTCAAATATGCTCTCTGTTACCATACTTGTTCCATGTGCAAGTGCAAGAACAACTGCCATCTGTGGCTGCATATCTGTAGGAAATCCCGGATATGGTAATGTCTTAACATTAGTGCTTTTAAGATTGCCTTTACTTATAACTCTTACCCAGTCATCACCTTCTATAACTTCACAGCCAACTTCAATAAGTTTAGCAGATAATGATTCAAGATGTTTAGGTATTACATCTCTTACAACAACATCACCGCATGTTGCAGCTGATGCAAACATAAATGTTCCAGCCTCAATCTGGTCAGGAATTATTGAATACGTTGTTCCATGAAGTTTACTTACACCTTTAATTCTGATAACATCTGTACCGGCACCTTTTATATTGGCACCCATAGCATTAAGGAAATTGGCAACATCTACTATATGTGGCTCTTTTGCCGCATTTTCAAGAATTGTATCACCCTCTGCAAGACAGGCTGCAAGCATAAGATTAATTGTCGCACCAACTGTCACGACATCAAAATAAACATGACCACCAACAAGATGCTCTGCCTTTGTACTAATCTTGCCATGCTCAATCTCAACTTCTGCACCAAGTGCCTTAAAACCTTTAATATGCTGGTCAATCGGTCTGCTTCCAATATTACATCCACCCGGCAATGCAACCTGTGAACGTTTATATTTTCCAAGCAATGCACCTAAAAGATAGTATGATGCACGAATCTTTTTTATATACTCATAATCGACATTAATGTCACATATACTTCCACCGTTAATCTGAACGGTGTTGTTATATACATATTTAACCTTAGCTCCAATTCCCTCAATAGCCTGAAGCAATACTCTCGTATCCCTTACATTTGGCACATTTTCAATTGTAACTGTCTCATCTGTCATAATTGCTGCTGCAAGAATTCCTAACGCAGCATTCTTTGCACCACCGATGGACACCTCCCCGTTAAGTGGGACGCCTCCCTTAATTACATATTGTTCCATCTATGCACCTCTAACAATCAGATTAATCTCAAAACTACTCATTACTTATTATTATAAGTATTTCTTCTATATTTGTAAATATTCACATTTAAAAAGCTTATATTTATTTATTTTCAACTGCAATATTATAACACAAAGATACCCTTTGTAAAGATTATTTTTTGATAACCTCTAAAAACCGTACCATTATTCTATAACAAACACCCCACAGCATGTCAATTCATACTGCGGGGGTAAATATCACAATATATAATCCTAATTTTTATTTACATAGTATAAAGGATTAACAGGTGTTCCACCTATCCATATTTCAAAATGAAGATGTTGACCAGTGCTATAGCCTGTATTTCCTGAGTAAGCAATCAAATCGCTCTGATTTACATACTGACCATTAGAAACCGTAACAGAATTAAGATGTGCATATCTTGTCATAGAACCATCTGAATGTCTTATATCAACACAATATCCATATGTTGAATACCAGCCTGCTCTGATAACAGTTCCTGCTGCCGCAGCTCTTACAGGAGTACCAACTGATACATACCAGTCAACGCCTGAATGAAGTGTTCCCCATCTGTAACCAAATTCTGATGAAACTGAACCACCTGAAATCGGTCTTAAATATGTTGGAGGTGTAAGTGTACCAACTGATACAACCTGCGGTTGTGATTCAACCATAACCTCTTCATTAACATAAGAAACATCCGTCTTTACTCCGTTAACAAATGTAACATCAGCTGTAACCTTATGATGACCGGTTGTTCCTTCAGATATAACTGTATTTGTTCCTCTGTAAGCTGTGTCATCATCTACATACTGAACAGGAGCATTGTAATCTTCTTCATAAGTCATTCTCTGTGTTACAACAACTGAAATCTCTGACTTAGGAACTGTTACAACAAGTTCATCTCCCGGTATTATAAGTGACTCTTCTGTAAGTCCCTCATTAAGTGCAAGCAAATCATTAAGTGCAATATCACACTTGCCTGCTATAAGTGAAAGACAGTCTCCTTCTTCGACCACATACATGGTCTTCTCCTCTTTTTCCTTTGTTATCTCGTCATATGCCTGCTGTACACTCACAATATTAGCTCCTGCTGCAAGTGTCTCATTAACTACGACATTCTGCTCAAAACTTATTCCTGTTATTCCATCCTTAGCTGTATCACTGTCAGTAGCAACTGATGCCATCTGTCCGTTGAGAGCAGCTGCTACTATATCTGTATCTGTATTCTTTAACTCTGACTGGACAACATCTACAGAATATGCACCATAGCTTCCGTCTCCTGAAGAAAGCTTAACCTGAAACTCTTTCTTTGTATCATACTTATCTGTAACTTTCTCCATGAGTTCAACAACATCATCTTTTGATGCAAGTGTAACTGTAAAATCATTGATTCTTACAGTATATGCAGTTGCATTCTCCTTATCTGTAACACAGTTGAACAGACTGCTGTAAATAGCTGTCTCAAGCTCGTCCTGTGACATTCTTGATGCAACAAGCTTATGCTCTTCTACAATATCAATATTGTTATCCATATATACAACAGAATCATATTCCTTACTGAACTTGAGTCTGGCTGCTGCCATTGCCTGCTCAGCTTCCTGTCTTGAGTTGGCACTGCCAATCTCCTCACCGTTAAATACAATGCTGTAATATCCAACTTTGTTATTAAACTTATTCTCTGCAAATGGTATAGCAAATATGCATGCAAAACATGCTGCTGACATTCCGGCTATAAGAGTCATCTTAAGTCTTCTGCCATACCTGGTTAAGTGTGTCATATATTCCTCCAAATAATGTTATTTTATAATTCCATATTTGTAATTTTTCTGTAACATTTTTGTAACAAATACATCTTAACACTAACATGTCCCTTTGTAAAGTACCATTTTGTCAAATTTCACAAAGTTATATCATTTTATCTTCTTCTTGAGTCAAAATATACAAAGCCATCAATTTTATCTAAAATATCAGCAAAAATTTTTCTCGGTGCAAGTTCTATATATCGCGAAAGCACATCATTCTCATTTGCCTTGAATCTTCCGTAAAAAATATCATAAAGATTATGTCCTCTGACATAAATCCTTATATTTTCTATATTTGCAATTAAATCATTGCGTGAATCAATACTTATATCCAGCTTGCTTAACATTTTCTTTACACTTGTCAGTTTGTACAAATATTGATTGTATTTCTCCCACAAAATATCATAAAACTCATCAACACTCTTAACAACACCAACCTTTTCCATTATTTCAGGAAACAGAAAATAATTTTCAAATGAGTAATACTTTAATATAAGTACATTTCTATCCGTAACTCTTGGCATATTCCCTTTATCTTCTTTTGCACGCTCACCATAATAGCGACACAGCTGTTTTCCCAGCATCTGTTTATCCTTGCCGTCGCTGTCACGAATCATCATAAACTGATCTTTAAGATAGAGAGTGTTAATATATTTCAGATTGGCATACGTTTTGATATTGGTACAGCTGTTGGTAGAAATAATAGCTATACGCCTTAAACGCCCATTTTCGTCATATACTTCAGAATAATACTTGTTAAGAAGAAGTGGCAGCCTGCTCCTGTCCTGCTTTCCCTCAACAATAAACACAAAGCTCACATTCATCATATCATTTGCCGTAAAACCAAGGTCATTTAAAATATCATCTATATCTGTATCTTTTCTGATAGCTGTCATATGAAATTCATCGCAGTAAATCTGCCTTATCTGTTTTGTTGTAAAATTAAAAAGCATCTCCGGTTCATGAGTTGAAAAAATAACCTGATTCTTTTTTGACAGTCTGTACAAAATCTCACTGGCGATTTTCTGTAGTTGTGGATGAAGATATGTCTCGGGCTCTTCAATCATAATGATATATGGTGCCGTATCATTATCAGAATTTATATATGTTTCAAGCAGCGACAAAATATATATACTCCTGAATCCTTCTCCCATTGAATCAAAACTGTGGTATGTTTTTCTTGACGGATTTTCAACTATTGTTTCTATATTAAACAGTTCATCCGCATCAAATTTAATTTCATAACGGATTTTCAAATCTCCCCCACCGTTTTTTGAAAAATACGAATTAAGCCTGTCCGCAAATGTGTTAAGGTTCAGGCTGAACATTTTATACTGCATGAGTCTGCTTGTCTCAACAAGTGTAAGCTCCTGCGGCTTTTTTCTGTTGATTACGCCCATACAGTCAAAGCATTGGCTGCATTTCTTTGCACTGTCGAATATGCATCTGTCAGCCTTAAATTCCGCAAAGTTATCATCATTAGAAAACATCATAATATCTTTTAAAATATCAATATTATTTCTATAATGATCAACAAAATAAATTCTCGGAAGCACATTTCTTATATATGTATTATTTTTCTTTATTCCATCGCGGTATTTCTCATTTCCATTCCTGTCAAACACATACTCAAATGTCAATATTCCACCGCCCTCTTCATCAGGAATAAATGACGGCAGTCTCTGGCAGAAGCTTTTGAGCCACAAATCATAATTTTTCATTTTTTTAACAATCCCGTTGCCATGAAGAAAACTCAGGTCTTCATATGCAAACTCCAGTTCCATTCCGATTATAATATTTCCCTCCGGGCCATTAAAATCCGGCATATTAACTGTTTTATCGCCAAGAGCAACACGGATTGCATCAAGAATTACTGACTTGCCCGAATTATTTCTTCCAACAAGAATAAGTGCATCCTGTGCATCATCTATTTCAAGTTCTTTTATCGACTTATAGTTTTTAATATGAAGCCTTTTTATTTTCACTATGACACCTCCGGATTACTGATTACCGCATTATTTCTTCTTTGCTACTGAAAAACCAAATTTGCCTATTTTTTCCCCAAGTTCAAAATATTCACCATGTGAATATGCCAGAAGATTAGCATCTTCAAGTCTTAATCTTCCCTTATCATCAAGAAGTTTTTCATCTACATGCACTGCTTCAACTTTTGCTATAAACATATCATGTGAGCCAAGTTCAATAACATTAACCACTTTACATTCTATATTAACCGGACTTTCTGCGATTGCCGGAGCATTGATTTTTGATGACTTCTGTGGTGTGAGATTCATTTCTTTAAATTTATCAACATCTCTTCCCGAACGCACTCCGCAATAATCTGTTGCACGGCATAAATCCTTTGTTGTAAGATTGACAACAAATTCCTTTGTCTCTGATATTATCCGGTGTGAATATCTTTCTTTTCTGACTGAAATTGATAACATAACTGGGTCTGAGCATATTGTTCCTGCCCATGCAACTGTTATAATATTCGGTTTCTCATTTTCTCTCTGGCAGCTTACCATGACTGCCGGAACCGGATAAAGCATGTTTCCCGGTCTCCATTCCTGTTTTTTATTCTGCATAAAATCCTCCTTAATGAAAACGGCAGCCACAGCCGGAATCACCGGACTACAGCTGCCGCAACTGTTTTAATTTATCATTTAAATAATAATCCAAGAATTGTTGAAAGAACTGCTGATGCGAGTGCCGCAAGACCATATACCAGAGGCATATTATTATCATCCTTCTCTATTTCCTTGATACCGATAAAAGTGAGTACAAGTCCTGCACCATTTGCAAATGAAATCATCCATGATTTGAGATATCCGAAAAATGATGCCGGAATCATTGCGATTATTGTTCCTGCAAACGTAAATGGAATTGTTACAAGAATTGATAAACTTGCTATTGCAAGAGTCTGCTTATATGTAACCTTTTTGTCTTTTTCAAATGCATTGATTATGAGCATAATAATTGCAGCTGTTAGTGCAGCAATCGCAATAACTTCCACAAAACGTGTGAAAAATCCTGCAGCAATCTGTCCTGCAGAATAAGCTTTTGTCTTTCCCGAAATAAGATTAGCAAGGTCTGCGAGGCTCTTTAATGAACTTTTTGTTGTAAAATTTACATATAACATTCTTAATAATTCACCTAATGCACTTATAAATGCAAGAACAAGTATAAGAATTGCCGGTGCTTCCATTGATGCATCGGAAACATACTTTTTCACGGCATCTGCCGGTTTCTTAAATATTCCCGATAATAAATCTGTAAGTTCTTTTACCATAGGCAATGTCTGCTTCGGAGCCTGCTGTGTACTTTGTGTCTGTGCGTCAGGCTGTACCTGCTGTGTATTTTGTGCCTGACAGTTACAAACCTCTCCATCGGATAACTGTCTGCCACATTTAGGGCAAAAACTCATAATTTTCTTCCTCCTCAGAAAATATTTTATATTGTATTTTATATACTAACACAAATTATAATTTCTATCAATTTATTTTATTTGTCTTTTTATTTTTGTATTTTTTTCTGAAATACTTATCAAGGACTTCTCCAACACTGCACAGTTTATCTGTCATAACTATTACATATGTTTCTTTATATGATGGCGGTGTCAGTGTGAGCGGGAACATATGCTTGGTAATCATATCTCCTTCTTTTTTTGTAAGAGAAAAGTTATCATGTGCATTTTTCAAGGCTTTATTCGGATGTTCAAATCCATGCATGCGTTCTCCCTTTTCAGGTTTGTGCCCATGCCAGTCATAAAGAAACAAATCGTGCAAAAGTCCTGCTTTTGCTGCCGCATTATCGTCCAATCCAAGTTTTTTACATACTATGTAGTTCATATACGACACATGGACAGAATGTTTAAAGCAGCTTGTCTGACTGTGATGATTAAACTTCTTCATACTCTGAACAACCGGTTTTGTCGCAATTGGTCTTACAGTCTTTCTGTATTCTTTTGCCGTTAATCGTCTCTGTTCATTTTTTTGTTTTATATAGTTTTTTACAGCACCCGTCATCTGTCCCATAACAGATTTATCTCTTCCAAGTGCATTTTTTCTATATATATATCTTTTACTATTATTGCTTACTTTTGTCTGCATATTATTAAACCCTCCGGGTTATTTATTACTAACTATATCATAACACCTGACGGCGAAAAAGTCATGCTTGTACCTTTTATAAAAATATGGTAAAATCTTTTTAGAATACTTCGTGCAGTAATATTATATTCTATAATGTCCGGGCGTATGTTTTATAGAGGGTATTTTTTTGTCCGGATTACACGGGTATGTTCCGCACAGCGGATAAATAAAGGAGGATTTTATGGTTGGAAATGTTATTGTTGGTCAGTCAGGCGGCCCAACAGCGGTAATTAATTCAAGTCTTGCAGGTGTATTCAAGACTGCTAAAGACAGAGGTGCTAAGAAGGTTTATGGTATGCGTCATGGCATCAAAGGTCTTCTTGATCGTCAGTATGTTGATTTATCTGAAAAAATCAAGACTGATATTGACATTGACTTATTAAAGAGAACTCCATCTTCTTATCTTGGCTCTTGTCGCTACAAATTGCCTGAAATCAGTGAAGGTAAAGAAACTTATGAAAAAATATTTGAAATACTTAATGAACTTGACATCAAATATTTCTTCTACATAGGTGGTAACGACTCAATGGATACTATTAAGAAGTTATCCGATTATGGTATTCTTATCAACAGTGACATCAAATTCATGGGTGTTCCAAAGACTATTGATAATGATCTTGCCGTTACTGACCACACACCTGGATTTGGTAGTGCTGCAAAGTTTATTGCCGCAACAATGAAAGAAATTATCAGAGATGGTCTTGTATATGACTATCCTACTATTACTATTGTTGAGATTATGGGACGTAATGCCGGATGGCTTACTGCTGCCGCTGCTCTTGCAAAGGGTGAGGACTGCGAAGGCGTTGATTTAATTTATCTTCCTGAAAAGGTATTTGATATTGACCATTTCATGGAACGTGTTAAATCTATCGTTTCAAAAGGTCGTTCTATGGTTATTGCCGTATCTGAAGGTATCCGTGTTATGGATGGCAGATATGTATTTGAACTTTCAGACCATGTAGAGTTTGTTGATGCTTTCGGTCACAAACAGCTCGCAGGTTCTGCTAAGTTCCTTGCAAATAAGATTGGTTCAGAGCTCGGAATCAAGACTCGTGCTATTGAACTTTCAACTCTTCAGCGTTGTGCTTCACACATGTCATCACGTACAGATATTACAGAAGCTTACAATGTTGGTGGTGCTGCGGTTAAGGCTGCATTTGAAGGTGAGTCAGGCAAAGTTGTTGTATTAAAGAGAGTTTCTGACGACCCATATATGTGCATTACAGAAACACACGATGTTCATCAGATTGCTAATATTGAAAAGAAAGTTCCTCTTGAATGGATTACAGAAGATGATTTTGTAACAGATGATCTTATCCATTATATCAGACCATTAATTCAGGCTGAGCTTTCACCGATTATGGTAGACGGTCTTCCAAGACATCTTAACGTAGATATGTGATTATGTTCAGATTGTGGTGTAAATTATTCGACGAAAGCGGACATCTTTTAAAAGATACCGTTATTGCAAACGATAACACTGATTTGAATCGTACAAGAAAAATTTTTGATGGAATACATGATGCATGTTATGAGTTTGATTTAAGCGAGCCTATATGGCTTGAATCAAATATCGAAACCTTTAAGCGTCATTCCAAAGTACGTTTTAATCATGATAATTTTATTGATTCGATTGATTTTTCCTATATGGAAATTGAAGTAATTGAAGAAGACTAGATTAATAAAAGGGGCTGTAAAAAACAGCTATAAGATAGGGCATCTGTTCACGAGAGTGGGCAGATGCCTGTCTTTATCTTCAAAACTACGGAAAACTGTGAATTTTAATCATTTTCTTCGTTTCACTTGCAACGTTTCTTTTTTAGCAACGAACCCATCAGCATACCAATTGCTGAGATTATTACTCCTGCAACAACAAGTCCCCACTCCGGAGCATTCAGCTTGTCAAAAGCAATGTTATTTGCCATTGCGAATGTGCCGTATTCAGCAAGCATATACATCACTCCAAAAAATAGAGTAAGTGCCCATTTTCCTTTTGCCCAAAAATCATTTTTACCGATTATGAAGGAAACGATAAATGTTGTTACAGGAAGAAGAATCCATAAGTATACTAAACTATATCCCATCGCATCACTTCCACTTGTAAAGAACCAGAACGCAATCATAGCAATTGCCCATACAAGCATATAGGACAGGATTGTAATAATTTTGTTTCTGTTGGTATTGCTTTTTACAACATTTGTACTTTCTTCGAGATAATCATAATATGTATTCATTTTTTGTTCTCCCTTCAATAAATAGTCAAGGGAAGCCTCGTAGTAATCACTCATTTTAATGACACTGATGATATCTGGATAGGATTTTTCATTTTCCCAATTTGAGATGGTCTGACGACTCACTCCCAATAATTCAGCAACCTGTTCTTGTGTCATCTTTTTTTTAAGCCTAGCTGCCTTTATTTTACTTCCGATATCATACTCCATGTCCATTGTACCTCCCTTGTACTTTATTATAGGAAAACCACCCTTCATAGTCTATCAAACGGCTTTGACATCACAGAAAATGCGTGTCAAAATGCTTTGACATATCTCTGCAAAATTCAAATTCGCCATTGCTTTCAACTCACCAGAAGACTGAAATTTGTTACTTAGGAACCGACAGTTAATATCCCCAAGTCATTAATTTCCATGTTCCGCCTTCGCTACGTGCCAACCACCATGACCATGTGTATTCTTCATTAGCGTTCCACGCTCCACCTCCATTTTTAGGTGACCTGAAACTACTATCAAACGAAATACATTGTGTGAAACTCTCTTTATTGTCGTTTGCTTCCTCCAATTCATTCATCCAGGCAATATTATCCTCATTATTGCACGCATCATCAGATGTATAAGATAGGCTGTGCAATTCACACCCCTCAAAAGAACTAAATTGTTTCTTTATAACATCAATAGCTTCATCCATGTCATCTTTTGTGTATATAGATGATGTCCCATAGTCAATAACTAAATTTTTTGTATTTCCTTTTCCACAACCAGCTAAAGATATAACAAATAAAAGACAAAGAACCATTGCTATCAATCTTTTCATAATCACTACCTCCACAAATCCAAATTTTCTTTAGTGTAGCACTGTTTAAAAAGTGCTACAAGTGTATGATCGTCAATCAGCTTATTTCCATCAGCAAACAGGATGCCATTTTTATCAAGGAAATACAGAAACATTGTTGCTGCGATTCGTTTGTTGCCATCGGCAAATATTTGTTCAATTGTATCGGTTAATTCATTACGAATAAAGTTACCGAACGTGGCAAAGGATGGAGCTTTCATTTCATCAAGAAGATACATATACCGGATGTCCGTTCTACAGAGTTTTTCAATCTCCCGGAGAGAACAGAATCCGTGATTCATAACTTCACAAAAAGTATATACTGGATCAGAAATATTAATTAATTTTTCGATTTCTAATGGTAATTTCAGCTGACGAGCTGTATAATTACCATTAGGTTTATTAATTAGTAGCATAATTAATTATACCAAAAAATCGCTTAAACCTCACGGCCTAAGCGATTTTTCTTTAAGGGGAGTTTTTTTACAGCCCCTTTTATTTACTTTAAAATATAGTAATTACGCTTTTATAGCATTACTGAAGAAGTGAAAGTACGCCCTGGTTAGACTGGTTAGCCTGTGCAAGCATTGACTGACCTGCCTGTGTAAGGATACTATTCTTGCTGTATGCAACCATTTCTTCAGCCATATCTGTATCACGAATAGCAGATTCAGCTGCTGTTGTATTTTCAACAATATTATCTAAGTTAGCAATTGTATGCTCAAGTCTGTTCTGAACGGCACCAAGAGCTGAACGCTGTGAAGATACTTTCTTTATAGCTTCACCAATTGTATCTACAGCTGCATCTGCATTTGTAGAATCATCTCCTGTTACAGAAATACCTTTGACACCAATACTTTCAGCACTCATGCTCTGCATAGAAACAGAAATTTTATTATTTGCTGTAGTATCAGCCCCAACCTGAAAACTGAGAACAAGGTCTTTAACAGCTTCATATTCTACTGTTGTCTTATCTTTTGCAGCTGTCACTGTTACATAATTAGCAATCTGTTCAGCACCAATTTCTTTAAATGTCGCATTAGCACCTGTCGTCTTTTTGTAAAGTGATTGCTTTACTGTTCCATCTTCATTAAAATAATTTTTTAAATCCTCATCTTTTACCGCTGTCGTTCCCTGCGCGTCTGCATATAAAGCTGTTGATGCAACACCATAACTCTGCTTTACAGTAGTTAATGCAACAATCTTATCTTTTGTCTGTGCACCATACTGATCTGTTGTATTTGCTGCTTCAGAATACATTTCCATGCCATCTTTAATCGCTACATTTCCATTTGCATCAACTTCAAGACGTTCTAATATTTGATCTGCTGTCAAAGCTGTTGCAGAGCCTTTAGCATACCAAGTAGTAGGTGCGTTTGTTGCTGTTAACGCAACTGTAGATGTAACAGGTGTTTTATATGTAGCTGTCATAGCTGTAGCTGCAACTTCTTTCTGTCTTGTTTCCGTTCCGTTACCCTTTAAAAGATATGTTTCGTTGAACTTTGTTGTCTCAGAAACTCTGTCAATTTCAGATGTAAGCTGGTCGATTTCGTCCTGAATATTCTGACGGTCATCTTCTGACATTGTTCCGTTACCTGCCTGAACTGCAAGTTCATTCATTCTCTGAAGCATTGAATGAACTTCTGTTAATGCACCCTCTGCTGTCTGTACACATGATATTCCATCCTGTGCATTAGAAGATGCCTGACTGAGACCACGAATCTGCTTTCTCATCTTTTCTGAAATTGAAAGTCCTGCTGCATCATCTGCTGCACGGTTAATCTTATAACCTGAAGATAATTTCTCTGTTGATTTTGCCTGTGCTGAAGTTGTTACGCCAAGCATTCTGTTAGCATTCATTGCTGTTAAATTGTGTTGTACTACCATATTTTTGTACCTCCGTGTGGTTAATTTTTATGGAAACTCCGTTTCCCATTTTTATTTATAATAAGTATGTCTTTTATTAAGCATGCTTTCCCGGGATGAAATATTTACGACATGCAAAATATCAGTTATACATTATTACCTCGATTTTTACGCTTCTCACGCATCAGAATATCTACAATTTCTTTTTGTGCTTCCTGCGATATTCCCTCTTCTTTCTTATATTCATCAACTTTTTCACCGGCTGCTTTTTTTACCGAACTTCTTACAATGTTGACCTCTCTCGGTGCATCAACCAGCAGATGAATATTGTTTGCCGAACCTCCCGAAAATATAACTTTGATATTGTCTCCAATATCTATATACTCTCCGGGTTTTAATGTGAGTTTTAGCATTTTTAACTCCATGTATCAGTTAGAATTTTTCCTTTTCAAAATGTAACTATTTATTACAAAATGTTGCATTTTTAACTTTTTATTTGTAATAATTCATCTGAACTATAAAAATTATGATTGGAGAATATTTATGATTACAGAACCGATAAAAGATAACAAAGAATTGCAGGCATTTCTTAATTTCTACGCTGACAAAAAACCGAATCTGCGAAATCATTGCCTGATTGTTTTTGGATTAAATACTGCATTAAGAATAAGTGATATTTTAAATATTAAATGGAATATGATTTATGATTTTGAAAACAAGAAATTCATAAAGAGGCTCACCATAAGTGAACATAAGACAGGAAAAATAAATATTATCCCTATAAATGACAATTTATCTATTGCACTTCAAAAACTTTTTTCCAAACAGAATCCTCAATACAACGATTACATATTTACAAAATCGACAGACCACACAAGACCGCTGAGCCGTACTCAGGCATACCGCATAATAAAAACCGCAGCTGACAAATGTAATATTACAGGAAACATTAGTTGTCATTCTCTCAGAAAAACTTTTGGATTTTTTGCATGGAAACAAGGAACACAGCCGGCTTTACTCATGGCAATCTATAATCACTCCTCATACAATATAACAAAACGATATCTTGGAATCACACAATGCGAAAAAGATGATATATATGCATATTAAATTCCCTCGCTAAACCATTTTTATAATATCAATTATAGATTTAAAAAATTCTTATTTTTCAGAAAAAAGGGGTTAAGGAAAATCACTTACAGCTGATATAATAAATGTAAACAAAAATGCAACATTTTGTAATAAAAGGTTGCATTTTTGTTTTTTTATATGTCAAAAAAGGTATCCAATACACAACAACATATCGGATACCTTAATTTTTATATTTTATTTATTTAACTACAGACACGTCAACGCCACATCTACTGTCTCTTTATCAATCCCGCTTGCTATAAGTTCCTCTGTCCTCTAATCTTTGTGCCACATCACACATATTGCTCACTCCTTCCGATTCTCCCAGTAATTTCTCATATATTCTGTCACCCGTCATCACTGAATAAGTGTCTAATGCTTGTAAGTTACTTTGCATTATGCCTGACACACATTACTTATTTCTTTTTTTACGTTTTTTTATAATAATTACTGCAAGCACAATTATACATGCTGCAGCACCGCCACATATATAGTAAATCATATTGCTGCTTTCTTTATGAATCACCGCAAAATCTGCTTCGTAAGGAATTTCAGCAGTCATATAACTTCCATGCTCTTTCGCATCTGCCTTAACCCAGCCTGAATCTGCGTTGTCACGATACCATACTTCGCTGCTTCCCGAAGTATTTTTTATGTAAAAATGGCATGTTTTTGTACCTTTATCTTTTACGTCTGTGCCTCGCATTTTCCATGCATATGAATATTCTATATCCCCTGACAGATTATCAGTATCACATTTTGATAATGTAATTTTATTATCATCATAGAATTTTCCTTCCGCAATAAAAAGCGGTTTATCATTCTGCGATGCAATGTCACCGGCAACACTTTCTATCCACACATGATATTCTGCTTCAACAACAGTATTCTGCAATATTGGTTTTGATACTATATTTTCCGGCCATTGTGCATAATATCCATCCTTATCAGGAATTGAGGGAAGTTCCGATACACCAAGATTTGCATTATATGCAATATTTTTTGTATCAATAACATTTCCATCAGCTTTGAATACAAGTGTTACACGATGAAATCCATCAGGTATATTCTCCATTGCCATAACAGCTTCATAGCTCGCACTGTCAGCCTTACCGCTATAATTAATATCATCAATTCCGCCATATATATCATTTACAAATATATTTGTGCTTACTTCACCGTCAGATTCAATTATTCCTGCAAGGCTTCCCTTTGCTTCACCATCACCAAGAATTGCCGGAATCGAAATACAATTTTGCATTGTATAACCTTTTCCACAAATTCCGCCTGTATAATCTTCACTTTCCACATTGCAAAGACTGTAACTGTCTGTTATTGCACTTGCACTGTTACCGGCTATTCCTCCGGCATAGTTACCCGTCTCCGACTTTACTGTTCCATAACCCTCGCTTCCATATACAAGTCCAAGTTCCTGTAATCCGACAATTCCTCCGGCACAGTCTTTTTTTGAATTAACCTCACCATAATTAATACAGTATATTACAACATCACTGACAGTTGAACGAAGCCTTACATTTGTAGTCTCAGTTATGTCAAGATCATACTCTGGATCAACATCATATTCAACGTTCATTGTTCCGGCTATTCCTCCGGCATTAATATCTCCATGCACTGCTCCCCTGTTTACTGACTTTGCAATAACACCATCTGAATTTTGTGCACTGTCAGCAGATGATATATCTTCTATATAGTCATCATCACTTGTCACAACATCCATTGTTTCTGTTACTGTATTACCAATATTTTTAATCTGTGCAGAGATTCTTTCAATACTATCTGCAATTGTTCTTATTTCACTGTCAACTGTGTCCGCAACGCCATGTATATCATCTTCAACAGTGCTGTTTTCAATATCTTTTGAAATATCATCAACAAAATCTTCTATTTTTTCATCGTTATCGTTATTTCCATTAAGCTTATCCTGTAACTTATCAAGCAGTTCTTTATACTGGTCAATAATATTTTCTGTATAAGACTTAACATCAGATGAAGCATTATTCATCGATGATGACATGTTATTTAATGTACTGTTAATAATATCTATTGAACTCTGCACATCATCAACACGGTCATTCAGATACTCAGACTCAATATCCGGTTCTGCCTGTCCGACAATTCCACCGACATCTTTTCTTCCATAGATTTCACCTTCATTAGAACATGTTATAACTTTACCGCTCTGTTTTCCGGCTATTCCACCGACATTATACCCTGTATGTGCAAATCCAATCTTACCATAATTAACACAATCCGATATTATTCCTGTTGACTCACCGGCTATTCCACCCATATCATTACGGTCTATGACATTCTGCGTAAGATTGAGAGTTCCTACATCAACACCACCTATGTCAAGTGTTGTATCCAGTTCCTGCGTATTAACACGGCTCTTTGATGTACAGCTGCTTATAAGTCCATCATTAACTCCGGCTATTCCGCCTGTCTGATTTGTTGCTAAAATATCAGCATCACTGGTACAGCTCACTATTTTGGCATTTTCATGATTATAGCCTGCAATTGCACCTGTTACAGTAGATGCATTTACTTTACCCGAAAATGAGCTTTCATTTATTACCCCTTTGTTTACACCTGCTATTCCGCCTATATTTTTCTGACTTCCGGTAACATTAATACTTCCTGAAATATTAAGATTAGTAATAAAACCACTCTCTGCTATATAACGGAAAAAGCCAAAATCCGAACCTTTATAATCAACATTAAAACCACTTATTATATGAGAACCGCCATCAAATGTTCCGGCAAAATATGATATTCCTTTAAAATCTGAGCCCGAAACATCTATATCGGCAGTCAGTTTCACAATCTTGTCTTTGCTATAACTGTCATATTTGCATTTATTGGCAAATTCAATAAGTTCATTTACTCTTGAAATCTCAATAACATTCAAAGAATCTTCAGCTGACACATTAATCGGCATGATGCTTATTACTGTCATTATAATAAGGATTAGAGAAAGTCCTGCCGGTATTATCCTTTTCTTTAAATATTTTTTCATTGTCATGACTCCTCATCTCCTTCCTGTGCTTTATTGTCTGCAATATCATCATCTTCTGATATCTGTTGAGAATCCAAATCATTCTGCTCAATCTGACCCTGCCTTCCTGGAATCACAGAGTCTACAGACACTTTCATCTGTCCCTGGAATGTACCCTGTATATCAGCATCAATTTCACCTTGTACATATCCACGTACATGTCCCGTTACTCTTACTCTTCCTGCAACTTCTCTCTGTGGTCTTGTAATATTCATTGTAAGTGCTGTCTTTTCTATAATAATGTCTCCCATAAGAAGTATTTGAGGCAATACAAATAATACAAGAATTATTGAGATTAAAGTTCCTCGTCCAAGTGCCACACCAATCGAAGCAACTGTGGCATCTGATGCAATTTCACCAATCAGAAAACCAGCACATGTAAGTATTGAACCTGATGTAAATATTGTCGGAAATGACTGGTTAAGCGTCTCGGTTATGGCTTCTTTAAGCGGCATCTGCTGTTTAAGTTGCAGGTATCTGTTAGATATAACTATCGCATAATCAATTGTAGCACCCATCTGAATTGCTGATACAATCAGATATGCTATGAAAAATACAGTCTGCCCCTCAATTGACGGAACTGCAAAGTTTATCCATATACTTCCCTGAATTGTAAGTACGAGAAGTACAGGAAGACCTGCCGACTGGAATGTAAAGAACAATATTATCATAACAAATAACGCTGTCAGCACGCTTATTATAATATTATCTGACGCAAATGATGACTCAAGGTCATGGTCACTCGTTGAATTGCCTACAAGAATAACACTGTCTTTTGAATAATATTGTGCAGCGATTCCTCGAATTTCCTCCAGTGCATCATATGTCTCCTGACCTTCAACAGGAAGCGAAATATTAAGAACAAGCCGCGAATAATCCGAACCCTGAAGCTGGAGCTGTGCATCATGAAGTGTGTCATATAAAGTTGTAAGCTTTTCATCCAGATTGCTGTCAAGAGTCACATAACCTTCCTTATATTGGTCATATAAGAACAGAAACATATCAATAATCGGAACATCGTAATCATCAATTCCTGTTACAACCGGCCCGTACTGCTCCTGATTATATGCATATGCCATATATAAAACTTCAACAACTTCCCTGTCAATTCCCACAAGTTCCGAAAACTGTCTTGGACTTAATTTATCTGTAAGTACATACTCATCATTTATTGAAACATTGGAAAGAGCCAGTGCAGATGTCACGTAATCAAGATTCTGAAGTTTTTTTACAACTTTATGCTCAGATTCATAATCACCCTTAGGTACCATTACTACAAGCTGGTTACTTGCACCAAAAGTTTCTTCTATTGTCTCCTGTGCAATCTTTGATTCGCTCTTTTTTGCACTTACAATCGAACTTGTATCATAAATATACTGACAGTTATTTGATTTCATAAATGCAAATACAAGACATATTATAAAAAGCGGAGGTATAATATATTTTGTCTTATTGGCAAACTTACCAACAATAGTAATCTTTGGAACATAACATTTGTGATGCGTCTTATCAATTCCTTTTGCAAAAATTAAAAGCACCCCCGGCATAAGGAAAAATACCGAAATAAGACTTAAAATAATCGCCTTTACAAGAATTATACCCATATCATATCCAAGTCTGAACTGCATGAACATCATTGCAACCATACCTGAAATAGTAGTAAGTGATGACGAACTTATTTCCGGAATAGCCTTTGAAAGTGCTACCTTTACAGCCTCTTCAGCATCAAGCGTCTCATGCTCTTCCATAAATCTGTCGCACAGAATAATAGCATAGTCAATAGCCAGTGCCAGCTGCAATACAACCGCAATAGAATTAGTGATTGATGAAATCGTTCCAAACCAGTAGTTAGTTCCCATATTAAGAATAGCCGCTACCCCAAATGTAATCAAAAGTACCGGTATCTGCAGATATGCCTTAGTTGAAAGCAAAAGCACAGCAACAATGACAACTACAGCAAGCACAAGAATTATATTCATATCCTTCGCAAGTGATTCGGCACTTGACTCTTCTGAACCAACTTCAGTTGAAACATAAACATCATAATCCGCCAATATATCCTTGACAGAATTCAATGCGTCCTTACTTACCTGTTCATCCGATGTCCCACTGAAAGTAATGTCAAATAATGCATTAGTCCCCTTAAAATGGTCAGATGAATCATCAAATGCAACTTCCTTGACACCGTCCACATTTTCAAGACTATCGACAAGCGAATCCGCCTGATTAAACGTGACATTTGCAAGCATAACCTTTGCACTTCCATATGTCATAAACTGTTCATCCATTATAGACAGACCTTGTCTTGTCTCACTGTCAGCCGGCAGATAAGATGTTATATCCTGATTGACCTGTACCTTATTAATACACAGCACACTGTAAATAATTGCCAGCACAAAAAGAATCTCTATGGCTTTACGCTTATTTACAATAAATGTTGCCACCGTAAGCCACAGATTTCCTTTCTTCTTTTCTTCCTGTTCTTTCATACGAATCTCCTGTTTTCTTAACATTGTGTTGATTATTTTTGTGATATAATTATAATAATATCATAATAATTGCTCAATAACAATTTTTAATCAAACTTGTATCAACTCAACCGGAGCGAAATCACCTTTGTAATAAAAAACGGGACAAAACACTTTCACATGTTTTGTCCCATAAATTTTATACTACTGCATTACGGCTTTCTCCTGCCTCAAATGCTTTAATATTTTCATATACCTCGTCCATCAGACGAACGCGTGCTTCATAAGTTGCCCATGCAATATGAGGTGTAATAATAAGCTTGCTGCTGTCCTGTATCTCAAGAAGAGGATTATCTGCTGCAATCGGCTCTTTGTCGATAACATCAAGACCCGCACCGGCAATTATATTCTCTTTTAATGCTTTTGTTAAAGCTGCATTATTTACAATAGGGCCTCTGCCGAGATTCAGAAGAACAGCATTCTTTTTCATCTTTGCAAATGCTGCATCATCAAAAAGATTATTTGTTTTATCATTAAGTGGTGCATGTATTGATATAATATCTGAATTTTCAAGAAGTTCATCAAAGGAAACTCTCTTAAATTCAGTATCATATGTATGTCCGCTTGCCGAAAAATATACCACCCTGCATCCAAACGCTTTGGCTACATCTGCAACTCTTCTTCCTATGCTTCCAAGTCCGGCAATCCCCCATGTCTTTCCACTGAGTTCATTAAATACTTTGTCAAAATGTGTAAAACACGGACTTTTGACATACTCTCCGGATTTTACATATTCATCGTAATATCTTAATTTTTCGTATACATAAAATAAAAGTGCGAATGTATGCTGCACAACTGATTCCGTTGAATATCCTGCAACATTAGCAACCCTTATTTGGTGAGCCTTTGCATATTCAATGTCAATATTATTATATCCTGTTGCAGTCTCAGCAACCATCTTTATATTTGGTGATGCTTCAAACAATTCCTTTGTAATCACAACTTTATTAGTCACAACCACATCAGGCTGTATTTCCTTAATACGCTGTAACGCTTCCTCCTGCGTACTTGTCCGGTATGTTATAACTTCACCAAGTGTTTTAAACTTATCAAGCGAAATATCATCACCATATGTAATTGTATCAAGCATTAAAATTTTCATGATAAATTCCTCTTATTGTTAATTGTTAAAATTAAATTCTCTTACGGAGTTCTTCTCCTTCTGCTTCATACCCCGGCTTTCCAAGAAGTGCAAACATATTCTTCTTATAGCTTTCAACACCAGGCTGATTAAACGGATTAACACCGAGCATATAACCTGAAAGTCCACATGCAAATTCAAAGAAATAGAATAATTCGCCGAGATAGAATGGTGTCTGCTCAGGAATATCAACTCTTAAATTTGGTGTATTGCCATCCGTATGTGCAAGAATTGTACCATTCATGGCACATTTATTTACAAAATCCATCGTCTTTCCTGCAAGGTAATTAAGTCCATCAAGGTCTTCATCTTCTTTTTCAATAACAATTTCTCTTGATGTCTTCTCAACATTAAGAACAGTCTCGAACATAATTCTTGAACCATCCTGTATAAACTGTCCCATAGAATGTAAATCTGTTGTCAAATCAACACTTGCCGGGAACAATCCCTTGTTATCCTTGCCTTCTGACTCACCCATAAGCTGCTTCCACCACTCAAGTGTATAATGAAGACTTGGCTCATAATCACAAAGAATTTCTACTGATTTGCCTTTTCTTAACATAATATTTCTGAGTGCTGCATATTGCATTGCATCGTTATTGTCAAAATCATTCTCAATGCAGCGTTTTCTTGCTGATGCTGCTCCTGCCATAAGTTCGTCTATATCAACACCGCTTACTGCAATTGAAAGAAGTCCTACTGCTGTAAGAACAGAAAAACGTCCGCCTACATCATCAGGTACAACAAATTCTTCATAACCTTCTGCGTCAGCAAGCTTCTTTAATGCTCCTTTAGCCTTGTCAGTTGTAGCGTAAATCCTCTTTGCAGCCCCGTCTTTTCCATACTTTTCTTCAAGCATTTTCTTAAACACCCTGAATGCAATAGCCGGCTCAGTTGTAGTTCCTGACTTTGAAATAATATTTACAGAAAAATCCCTGTCACCGATTACATCAACAAGCCCAGCAAGATAATTTGAACTGATTGAATTACCTACAAAATAAATTTCCGGTGCTTTCCTTAAATCCTTAGAAACTGAATTAAAGAAATTATGTCCAAGAAATTCAATTGCAGCTCTCGCACCGAGATAAGAACCACCGATACCAATTACTACAAGCACATCTGAATCTGACTTAATCTTTTCTGCTGCCTTCTTAATACGTGCAAACTCTTCCTTATCATAATCAACAGGAAGGTCAATCCATCCGAGATAGTCATTACCTGCACCACTCTTAGAAAGAAGAAGCTTTCTTGCACTCTCCGTAAGTGCTTTCATTGATTCAACTTCATGTTCATGTACATAACCTGCTGTCTTAGAATAATCAAATTTTACCTGTCCCATATATAACCTCCATTTCTTTACTTTTTTAAGTAAAGTCCACAAAATAATAAAATACTATCTTATTTAATTATACTTCCTGCCTAGGTATTTTTCAAGATTTGCTTGTACTGTTTATTAAGCCTGCCAAACTCAGCTGCTGCCTGTCCCCTCAGCTTTTCCGTATATATTCCTCTCACATTTTCCTTCAAAAGTTCCGAATATTTTTCAAAGTGCAGGAGTTCATTCTGCATTATAATAATAATATTCTTTTTATTTTCATTATAATCAGTCATTTTTTCCGAAACTCTTAACGCAATTACCTCAAGGAGAGTCATTGATATATATACAAAACATTCCTGTAAATTATTAATATGAAAAATTACACTCAGAATTCCCATTACCATAATTATATTACCGGATTTTTTTGACACATCAGCAATCAAATCCGGCGAATATCCACCATAAATACACGAATCAAATGTGTTTTCCACAAATCTTTTTACATTATCAACCGGAATTCCCAGCTTTGTACACTCTTCATATCTTAAAATCGTATTTTTCACGAATACCGTTCTCATCATTTTACGGCTGCAGTCCTCTTTTATGTACGCCATAATCGTATAAACCACAAGCTGTGCCGTCATCCCCAGTAAAAATATAATTAACATCCCCAATAAAATTATTTTCATACAACCTCCATTTATTTATCTGTAACATTAAGAAGTTTATGACAGCATTTCTTCCATATCACTTAAAAATATTATAATTCAGGCATCATATTTTTTAAAGTCCTCATATTAACAATCGTTTTACAAAAAATACGGCAATGTGCCTTTTTTTGACACACCACCGCATAAAAATCATATAAACATACCGTCTTAGACACCGCTGTATGCACTGTATCCGCCGTCAACCGGAAGAACAATGCCATTTACAAAACCTGACGCTTCATCACTTGCAAGAAAAAGTGCTGCACCTATAAGTTCTTCCGGATTACCAAATCTGCCCATCGGTGTTCCGGCAATTATCTTTCCTGCTCTTGCAGTATAACTTCCATCCTGATTAAATAAAAGAGAATGATTCTGTTCTGCTGCATAAAATCCCGGTGCAATTGCATTACATCTTATTCCGCTCTCTCCAAAATGAACTGCAAGCCACTGTGTAAGATTAAAAATTGCACTTTTTGCATTGCCATATGCAACAACCTTTGTAAGCGGAAGAATTGACGTTACAGATGCTATATTAATAATGCTTCCACTTCTTTTTTCTACCATATCTTTTGTAAAAACCTGAATCGGAAGAAGTGTTCCCATATAATTAACATCCATTACATCTCTTATTTTATCTTCATCAAGATTCCAGAACGAATAATCATCTTCTCCTTTTTCCTTCTTTAACATCTCTGTTGAAGCTATTGCACCCGGCTGGTTTCCACCTGCACCGTTAATAAGAATATCACACGTTCCAAGTTCACTGCTTATTAGGCTGTACGCTTTTTCCAGTTCATTTTTATCAGTCACATTACAGCTGTATCCCTTTACGATAACATCTTTGCCATACTCATTTAACGCATCTTCTGTCAGTTTATTAACTACCTTCAAAAGCTTTTCCTGATTACGCCCTATTATGGCAGTTTTTGCTCCGCTAACGGCAAGCCCATATGCCATAGCTGAGCATAATGTTCCGCTTCCTCCCGTTACAATTGCTGTCTTTCCCGTCAAATCAACCTTAAATGGTATTTTCATACGATAATCCTCCTGTATTTTTTAAGATTACCTTTTTTCCGTTTTATATTATACTTCAACAATTCTATAATTTAAAGTCCTGCTGCCATACTACCTCATGTGGATTAGCATTATGCTCCCCAATCATTTTTTCCATCCATATCATATCAAACCACTGTCCGAATTTATAACCGCTGTTATGAAAATGTCCGACCTCAGTAAATCCCATATTGTCATGGAAACGTATGCTGTCATCATTAAGATATCTTCCCTCCTGTACCGGGCAGGCAATACATGCATTCATATTAAGTATACCCATATCTTTAAGTTCCTGTTCAAGTACCTCGTACAATACCTTGCCAATACCCATTCTCTTACAGTTATTTTTTACATAAATTGTTGTTTCAACAGACCAGTCATAAGCTCTTCTGTCTTTAAAGCTTGCAGCATATGCATATCCGACTATTTTTCCTTCATGTACTGCTTTAATATAAGGATATTTTGCAGAAATATTCTTTATTCTTTCTTCAAATTCATCTTTTGATGGAACATCATACTCAAATGTTATTGCTGTATTTTCAACATATGGTGCATATATCTCTAAAAGTTCTTCTGCATCTTCAACTGTCACTTTTTCAATCTTCATAATTCAATACACCCCCGCAAAAATCTTTTCTGTATCTTATAAATTACATGCTGAGCGTATGTACTACATCTTCATACCTTTCCGTTTTTTCCATGATATCCCGTGCGGACACCCCATAATATCTGTATATGTCTTTGTATATGCAGTTAAATTTTTTTGCCATTTTATCACTGCCACATACTCCACCGCTTATTGAAGAATAATTTTTTTCAATATCTATATGCATATAATCATTTTTATCATTAAATCTTTTTATAAGCTTGTGATAATCTATGTCAAACAGGTCTTTAGGCACATTTTGTGCTCTTTCCATGCGTTTTGCGTTCTGCTCCATAAATTCAAGCATATCCTGTTCAGATGTGCCTTTCAACTCAGGTTCTGATGTCAAATCACCCAACAACTCAGGTTTATATTGGATTATAAAAGAGGAACGCATCTGATTATACTCTTCTTTATACTCGTCAGAATCTTTATCAGCCTCTTCAAATCCGTATTTATTTTTTGCATAATAAATAACCTCATCAACAGTGTGCCCTTCCGGTTTCAGGCTTTTTTCGACAAATTTCATTTTTCTATTAAATATATATTTCTTTATTTTCTGTCTGAGCGTATATCTATGATTTTTTCCCGCCAAAAATACTGCCGTCGGACCATCAGTCCCTTTAATTATTGTAATATTTTCTACCATATATTCACCAACCTTTATTTTTGTATACTGATTTTTTCATATCAAATACTTCTAAAATAAGTCCAGCATATTATCAAGATATACTTTTTCTCTCACATGAACATGATACTCTGGCTTTGTCATATAATAAAGCAAAAATTCAAGAATTAATGCACTTCCAAGTCCTCTGCCCTCTATCTTAAAGTTGGAAAATCCCATAGAAATATACTTATCTTTTATATCATTAACTCCAATAAATCCCGGATTTTTCATTGCTTTGGAAAATCTATAACCTTCGTTAGAACCGGGAGCACTGCATATATGTTCAGATATATTCTCCCCAAGATTTTTACGGCTGACAGCTTCATAGCATTTTTTTCTGTCATTGCATCCAAACCAGCAACATTCATTACACAAAAACTCCACTTTGTCCTTTTGCCCGCATGTCATACTGCCAAGCCTGTCAAATGTCTTATTCAGGCGGAAATCCGGCACAACATACTTAAAATCATCCCTGTCAGTTTCCATAAGAAACTCATCAAAATCAGTAATCACCTTTGTTGTAGATGATACCAGATATAATTCCGGATAATTATTTTTCAGATAATCAAGTAATAATTCAGAATGAACAATTACACCATTTTGTATTTTATTATTTTTCTCAAATAGTCTACAAAGTTCATTACATTTTCTATCTGACAAATGCTCTTTTTTCAAAAGTGAATTACTAAATGTAAGCCTTGATGAAATCCCATATTCTTCTAAAAGAGTAAGAACTTCTTCAGGATTACTATCTCCGTCTGAAACACGTCCGCCACCCCATATACAGTCTGATGGTGCACCATATATTGAACCAATATCACACCAGTCATAAAAATATTCTCTGTGTTCATAAAATAACGGCAAAAACACCCGGTAAAAGTCATAAAATTCAAACAATCCCGGAAGATGATAGTAAACTGTGCCTGTTAATGAACTCTCTATATTTTTAACTTCCAAAAAGTTCATATATTTATCAATTTCCTTATTAATTAAATTCTTGAAACAAGTTCCTTTAATAAAAGGACTGAATTGGCAATTGCCTGCTTCTCAAAAGTTGGATAATCCATTGTTGCACTGTCATCTGCCTTATCCGAAATCGCTCTCAAAATCACAAATGGAACCTTATTAAGATATGCTGCCTGTGCAATAGCCGCACCTTCCATCTCTGTACAGTATCCTGCAAATTCAGACGAAATTCTTTCCTTTACTGCCTTATCCGAAATGAACTGGTCTCCACTTACAACTCGTCCAACATGAACGCCTACTGAAGTGACTGCCTTCGCACACGATTCCTTTGCAAGCTCGATAAGTCTATCATCTGCTTTAAATGAAAGTGTATCCATTCTTGGAATCTGACCAAGTGGATATCCAAATCCTGTCGCATCCATATCATGATGAAGAACATCTGATGATATAACAATATCCGCAATATCAATCTCAGCCTTTAAAGAACCGGCAATACCTGTATTGATAACATAATCAACGCCAAAATCGTCAACAAGAATCTGTGTACATACAGCAGCATTAACTTTACCAATACCACTTCTTACAATTACAACATCCTTACCGGCAAGAATTCCCGCCTTAAATGTCATACATGCCTTAGTCTCTTCTTTTTTTATATCCATAACTGCCACAATCTGTTCAACTTCTTCATCCATGGCTCCAATAATACCTATCATATAATCCTCCTTAATTTGTAACGAAAACAGCAGCTGTCAGCACCCTCACCGCATATTCTCATTTATGTATTCATTAATATATGTTTATAATAATAGATTTTTCACATTTTTGCAAGACCTTGCGGCACATTTTTTGATGTGATATACTTAGCATAAATTTCAAAGGAGGATTATAAAATGAAATATAAAACATCCGGTGTATGTTCCCGCTCAATTGATTTTGATGTTGTTGATAATAAAGTAACTAATGTGCATTTTGAAGGTGGCTGCTCAGGCAATACACAAGGTGTTGCAGCACTTATAGAAGGCATGGATATAGATGAAGCAATAAAAAGAATGTCCGGCATCAAGTGTGGATTCAGATCGACATCCTGTCCTGACCAGCTTGCCAATGCATTAACACAGTACAAGGAGCAGGCGTGAAAAAATACCGTGTCACACGATTCAAACGTATTTATATAGAAATAACAAGTTCCTGTAATCTTACATGTTCATTCTGTCAGGAAACAAAACGTGACAAACGCTTCATGAGCATCGACGAATTTTCTCATGTAATAGAACAGGTCAAGCCTCTTACAGAATTTATATATCTTCATGTAAAAGGTGAGCCTCTTCTGCATCCGCAGCTTGGTGATATTCTGCAGATATGCCATGATGAAGGTATGCGTGTAAATATCACAACAAATGGAACGCTTTTAAAAAAGCAACTTGATACACTTATTGTTCATCCGGTTCATCAGATAAATATTTCAATGCACAGTGCTGATGATAATGACTGTATTGATATGGACACGTATTTTAAAAATATAACTGAATGTTGTAATATGCTTAATGAAAAAACTGACACGGAAATATCGCTTCGTCTTTGGACAACACTCGAAAAACCTAATCTTTTTGGTCAAAAAAATCTTACAATCAGAAAAAAATTATATATAAATGTACAGTCACCATTTGAATGGCCCGATATTAATAATTCATACTATAATGACAGAGGATTTTGTCAGGGATTACGCACACATATTGCCATACTTTCTGACGGAACAATAGTTCCATGTTGTCTTGATGGCAATGCATGCATTTCGCTTGGAAATATATTTGTGCAGGATATTTCTGAAATCCTTGAACAGGAACGCACGCAGAATTTCATTCAGAGATTCCGTGACAAACGTGCTGTTGAGCCACTTTGCTGTCATTGCAGTTTTAAGGAAAGATTTTCACATAAAATGTAATTGAATTGAAAGGAAGTTCCAAAAAATGAAACAGATAATTTTAACCGGTGGTGGCACTGCCGGACATGTAACACCTAATATTGCATTACTTCCAAGTCTTGCGGCTGCCGGATATCAGGTAACTTATATAGGTTCTTATACAGGTATTGAAAAACAACTTATTGAAGACCTTGGAATAACTTATTATGGAATTTCATCCGGTAAATTACGCCGTTATAAAAGCTGGAAAAATCTTACTGATCCTTTTCGTGTTATTGCAGGATATTTCCAATCAAGAAAATTAATCAGAAAAATCAAACCCGATATAGTTTTTTCAAAGGGTGGATTCGTATCCGTTCCTGTTGTTCTTGCAGCAAGCCATAAACATATTCCTGTAATAATACATGAATCTGATATGACGCCCGGTCTTGCCAATAAAATAGCAATGCGTGGAGCCACAAAAATATGCTGCAACTTTCCTGAAACACTTAAATATCTGCCAAAAGACAAAGCAGTTCTTACCGGTTCTCCTATAAGACATGAACTTCTTCTTGGAAATAAACCTGCCGGACTTAAATTATGCGGTTTTAACACATCAAAACCAATTATTCTTGTTGTCGGTGGAAGTACCGGTGCTGTAAAAGTAAATAATGCCGTGAGAGCAATCCTTCCGGAGCTTCTCAAAAAATATCAGGTTGTCCACCTCTGCGGCAAGGGAAAGACTGATGCCTCTTTAAACGGAATTGATGGCTATATCCAGTTTGAATATATAAGTGACCAGATGCGTGATTTATTTGCTATAAGTGATATAGTAATCTCGAGAGCCGGTGCAAATGCAATATGCGAACTCCTTGCTCTAAGAAAACCTAATATTCTGATTCCGCTTTCTGCCAATGCGAGCCGAGGCGACCAGATTCTCAATGCTAATTCTTTTAAAGAACATGGCTACTCAAGCGTCATGACCGAAGAAGAAATCACTCCTGAAAAACTTCTTGCTGCTGTTGATGATTTGTATAAAAACAGACAAAAATATATTGATGCAATGGATTCAAGCCCTCAAAGCGAAGCCATTGATAAAATTATGTCTCTTATTAAGGATTGCAGTAAATAATATTTTCTATTATGAGCATATTAACCATGTAATGTCAGTAAACGATAATTTTATATATTGACATTACATGGTTTTTTCTTTAAAATAATAATAGTAATAATTATCATTATTAGAAGAGGTATATATTATGGCTACTACAAAACACAGTAAGCAGCGTGATGCAATTAGAAACTTTCTTATTTCAAGAAAAGACCATCCTACCGCCGAAGTAGTATATGCTAATGTAAGCAAAGAATTTCCAAATATAAGCCTAGGGACCGTATATCGGAATCTCTCATTTCTCGTTGACAATGGTCAGGCTGTTAAAGTGCCTTGCGATGATGGCTCGGTTCATTTTGATGGAAATGTTATGCCTCATTACCATTTTCAATGCACAGAATGTGGAGCTATTATTGATTTAGACTTTAATGATTCCAAGCCTGAGAAAGCTCTTGTTTCTGCTGCAGCAAACCAGTTCGACGGAATAATCGAAGGAAGTGTTTCGTTTTTCTACGGAAAATGTCCAAAATGTTCCAAGAAACAAAAATAGGAATTATTACTATTTAGTGTTGACAAACAGTAAATAACGTGATATATTAGTTGCATAGAAAACAGTAACAATTACTATTTTTAAAAATTTAAACGTAAAGGAGATTACTATTATGAAATTTGTATGTTCAGTATGTGGTTATGTTTATGAAGGTGATACGGTTCCTGCAGAATGTCCAGTCTGTCACGCAGGCTCAGATAAATTTGTTGCTCAGTCAGATGAAAGAACTTGGGCTGCAGAACATGTTGTAGGTGTTGCAAAGGGCGTAAGCGAAGATATTCTTTCTGATTTACGTGCTAATTTTAATGGCGAATGTTCAGAAGTAGGTATGTATCTTGCTATGGCAAGAGTTGCCCATAGAGAAGGTTATCCTGAAATTGGTCTCTACTATGAAAAAGCTGCATGGGAAGAAGCAGAACATGCTGCTAAATTCGCAGAACTTCTCGGCGAAGTTGTAACAGACAGCACAAAGAAGAACCTTGAGATGAGAGTAGAAGCTGAAAATGGAGCCACAGCTGGTAAGACAGACCTTGCAAAGAGAGCAAAGGCTGCTAACCTTGATGCAATCCATGATACAGTTCATGAGATGGCTCGTGATGAGGCTCGCCACGGAAAAGCTTTTGAAGGTCTTTTAAAGAGATACTTTGGTTAATTAAAAAATTATTTGAGCGGGCTGTATTCCTGTTGGGAATACAGCCCCACATATTTTCTAGTCTTTTAATTCCTTTATAATATCATCCACATTATACTCGGGTGCTGACCTGATTACAGCATCGAGACCGTTTCAAGTTTTGTGTAAACGTTAAAAACTGATATAAGATTTGTGAATAGTTACAAATGGGCAGAGCCGATTTTCCGGATTCTGCCCATATCTGCATTATACAGGAGTTTTTGGGCATGTCAATAAAACCTGCCTAAAACAAGCTGTTTTTACAGGTTGCGTCCGATTAGACGTTCTTCAAAATAGATTTCCAGCTGGGAATGGATCTGCCCCCAGTCCTGCCTGTGTCCGGTCCATTTTTTCGTGATATCCATAGTTGCCAGATACAGCATTTTTAAAAGGCTATCATCTGACGGAAAAACTGTCTTGCTTTTGGTCACCTTCCGGAGCTGGCGGTTGAATCCTTCAATGGCATTTGTGGTATAAATCAGCCGTCTTACTGCCTCCGGATATTTGAAATATGTGGACAAAGTTGCCCAGTTATCATGCCAGGATTTATAGATTTTCGGGTACTTGGAATCCCATTTATCTTTGAACAATTCTAACTCATTTAAAGCTGTTTCTT